>JAXMAA010000001.1:0-351512 GCA_046350615.1 Saccharimonadales bacterium (SeqCode)
AATTTTCTGACGTGAGCCTCGTAACTGGCATAGTTCTCTGAGGTGATACGATGGAGTACACGACCCTGTGTCGGACGCATAACTCTCAGACCGCCCCGCCATATGTCGACACCAAGATAGGTTACACCTTTGTAGACCGGAACGATACAGTTGAGTTTAGTGCTGAGGCTGAGTTTTAATTCGTTCTCAATAAAAGCAATTGCTCTAGTGCGCAGCGCCTCTAACTCCTCTTTGCTTCTGGCAAAACAGAGCCAGTCATCGCCGTAACGAAGGTAAGCCAGTGGCTTCAGCTCATGAACCATAAGACGGTCTAGCTCATTGAGGTAGATGTTAGCGAAAATCTGACTGGTAAGGTTGCCAATTGGCATACCGCGCCCAGGGCTATTCTTAGAATAGCTCGCCAGGACATCTTCGATCAGCCACAGTGCTGTGGGGCAATGAACCCGCCGCTTAATGAGCCTCAGTACTATCTCCTGATCGACGCTATCGAAAAACTTGGTAATATCTGCTCGCCAGACCCAGCTTTGAGCGTACTTCCGCATAAAAGTGAGCGCCCTGGTTACTGCCTCGTGCTGTCCTTTGCCTTTACGGCACGACCATGCATCGTAGATAAAGGTTTTGTCCCATATTCGTTCTAGGTAGTTGTAGAGCAACCGATGAACTACACGATCCTGCATAGAAGCTACCGCAATTTCACGTCGTTTTGAATCCTGAACACTGAATTCACTGTAGCCTCGATGTCGATAGGTGCCTTCTGCTAGCTGTGTATGCAGCTTACTCAGATTTTCTTCTAAGTAATACTGGTATTTCATAACCTCTGTACTAGCACGCTTACCGCGCCGAAAGTCATACCAAACCTGATATAAACGAGAAAGGCTGATATCAATGGAATCTGAATTACCCATAATTTTAAAAGTTTATGACCTCTATAAGTTATTAACTGAAGCAAACTGGAAACTCGCTAAAATACATCGCTACGGCTTAGGGATAAGCACCGAAACCACTGCTTTAAACCTGCTTGAGGATCTCATCATGGCTAAATACGCCCCGAAACCTAACAAGGCAAAATATCTTATTCTGAGCATTGCCCAAATTGAAACGCTGCGCTTTAAGCTGAGATTGTATTTGGAACTGGCTCTGCTTAATGAAACCAAGGTGCTCCAAATGCAAGCCGTCCTGCAAGAGATTGGCCGGATGGCGACTGGCTGGCGCAAAAGCGTCGGCGCATAGATAGCCAATAATCACTGCGAGGCGAGGCCGCCAATTCGAGTTCGTATCCGACGCATCGTTCAGGTTCGACTGAACCTGGTCATCGTTCCAGTTGCCATTCGGCACAAACGGCCCGCCTTGGGAATGCTATCCGCATCCAGGCACGATACATAGTGCGCACACCAGCGTACCGTGAGCAGTAGATTGCTAATTTTCAGAGCTACTCAAGCAAGTTGACAGCCTTACGGATAACAACAGTGATGTTGAAAATATTCCGCCACGTCTAGCCTGCAAGCAATCTCAAAAGAGACCTCGCTACCAGCCTTAAGCGACGAGCAAGAAGTTCGAGGCCGCTTGATCGACCCACCATGAATCAGCACGATTCGCCTTAATTCCAGCGTACCATAGAGAGCATTTCTAGCAAAAAAGTTAAAAACAAAAAAGAGTAGAGAACTAAATGATAAAATTTAACTCACTGCGAGGCGAGGCCGCCAAAACGAGTCCGTATCCGACGCATCGTTCAGGTACGACTGAACCTGGTCAACGTCCCAGCCGCCACCCGGCACAAACGGCCCGCCACCCAAGCTATTTGCTAGGAGCCAAGAATAATCAGTTGTAGCAGAGAGTTGACGAGGATCTTCTTGAGCAGTCAGGGCTAGCCATTCGAAAATACCGAGACCATCCACGATGTGTCCAGCTACTTCTAGGTGACCTTGTCCATTATTGGTCAGTTGGTTTGGACTTTGGCCTACAAGATCCTTGATACCCGCTTGTTCGCTAGTTTGAATTAACATAACACCCCATGGGCCATCTTCTGCAATCTTTTTATCGAGATATTGTTCAGCGCTCAGAAGCTTGCTAGGATCAGCCGGGTCACGGTAACATGGCGTGCCACCTTCAATCGCTTGCATAAGAGTACTGTCAATATAATCGTTGTTCACGATATTTTGCGTCTGTCTAATCTGTGTGAGAACAGTTTTGAGGCCTGTTTTAGTGAGGTGTCCCTTAAATAACTGCCATGGCACTACTACCAGGCTCATAGCCTCACCGATATTCTTATCTTCTGGAGTTTGTAGATTTGAAGCTTCTAAAGCTTCGTGAGCTCCATAGAGGCGATTCATAACTTCTCTCATTCGTGGATTGAGCGGTGAAAGCGCATCAAAGTCAGCAGGAGCAGAACCAAGAAGTGATTCGTGAGCTCGCCATTTATTCAATGCTTGGCCAATACCATCCCTTGACCAGCTAGCCACATTTGGATCAGTAGGAGTTACATTTCCCCCGAGCAACTGGTTTGCAGCACTGGGGCCAATAGCTAACTGACTCATAGCAGTAAGAGCCTCAGTAATTAAACCTGCCAGTGGTGCAGTGTCTGCGGCTTCGGCTGGTGGTAGTGAGTAGCGGAAGTTGGTCATAATCTTATCTTACGCGTTTAAGAGTGTTCGTGCACGACGAGCAATTGTCTGATTACGGGTTGAGCCAGCCTGATCAAGACCTTTAATTGCACGCTCAGTCTCTGTAGCAATAGTCATGTTAGGCTTGTTACCTGGCGCACAGCGTTCGACAATATTTGCCAGTGCACGAGGGGTAATACAGTCAGTCATAGCTGGTTCATCGTCTAAGAAGCTGCTAGTAACGTTACCCCCTTGGTTAAGTGGTACGCGAGCGCTCCGAGCCGGCACGCTATATAGATGCTGGGTAGCGTGGGCAAGACGAGTTAACTTTTCAAGTTCACCTGCATTGATATGAGGACTAAGTACGCCCTTGTCATCCACTGCTGCGGCAAAAGCTAGTCGCATGAGTGACTTTGGTACCACTGTAATTGGGCTGGTAGTATCACTATCTGGGTAGCTGATCTTCCAAACATCAAAACGGTCACGATAGGCTGGAGTAAACTGATGACGGTGTAAGTGTCGGGCAGAGGCTTCGTTAGCAGTTAAGAAAACCACAAAACCAGGTTGAATTTCAATTGGCTCTTTGCCGTTTTCCTGCAGAATTACTTTATCGCCAGGACGACGGAGCAGAATATCTAAAGTACGTGCCATGACAGCCTGATCACTAAAGTTACCGTCATCGATAATAACTGGACGGCCTTCTCGCATAGCTTGCACTAATTTACCTTCTTTAAAGGCAAAGACACGGGTATCTTTATCTTGTTCCATTTGACCAATAAGCTCGTTGCTCATCATGTCGCCATGACCAGAAATAAGAACTGGCTCATTTTTAGGTTCCCACATTCGAGCTACAAACTTAGCAGCTTGCGACTTAGCAATACCTTGATCACCAGTGAGCAAGACCGGCTTGCTATCCATAAGGTTACCGACAAGGCGATCAATTGTTCCAATCATTTGGTCGTCAAAAAGTAATCCATGTTGGTGTAAGGTACGGTGATCAGCGGCTGCACGAGCACCAATCACTACTTCAGCTGTAGTAGCAGCGGCGCGCTCGGCGGCGGCTGTTTCTGCCCCTGCAATTTGTTCTTGATAATATTCGAGTTCAGCATCGGTGAATGTTCGATTTGCCTTAGCAGCTCCAAGCATACCTTGCCATAGTCCAAAACGAGCCGTCAGGGTGGCTTCGTAAGCAGTTATTAGTTCTTCTCGGACGCGGCTTTCTGCACCAGCTTCAGTTCGGGTGGCTAGTACGTTAAAGAGTGAGCCACCAAGTTTACTAACAAGTTCTGGGTTAGTACGAATAGCGACAGCAGTTCCGCCATCTGCCATTTCAGCCATCTTAGGCGTAAAGGTTGCACCTTCAGCGTCAATCGCAAACATTTCTGGTACATTACAACCAGTAGTAGGATCAACCTCAACAGCTACACCATTAGCCAACATGGCCTGGCAGTATTGCTCACATGCAGAGCTATTTGCGCAAACTAACTCTTTCATAACTTTACAAGTCTATCATTTTGTGTTAATATTGTCAATGGTTTTGGAAAGATTGTATGGCAAATCCAGAAGCAGAAGTATTTGAACCATTTTGGGACGCAGCAGCACTTGAAGATAGTGTGCATGAGCTGGGTCTCTTATATGGTATTCGAAATCTAACCGCTGTTATCCGACCTGGTGCCGAAACTATGTGTATTCGAGCCTCAGACGGTATCGGTATTGTTCTTGATCCCATGCAGGTGGTTACTGGTAACGGCGACCATGACGATGACAGCCTGGAGGCAATGGGTCATTCTTACGAAATTACAGCTCTCTTTATGATAGGTCATGAGATTGGCCACGCCCTCGACTACCTTGATCCTCAGTGGGAAATGCCGACCAACGAGACAAAGGGGCAAGGCTTCTTTAATACACTAGTAGACGACACAGTAATCGATAGACGCAACCGTCGGGTGCCACTATTTGACGACTACGCCGACAGTGTCTATGGTCGGCAACTTCCACACGACATACTAAGCATGCCAAAGCACGTACAGCTAATGTATGCCATCCGTATGACAGAAGTAGAGACTAATCCCGACCTTAAGATGGATGCTGAGGTACGAGCCGTTATTGACGGACTCCGAGCTTACGATAAAGACGGCAAGGTTTTCGATATTTTACACACTATGACTGATCCTCGCACTGAACTCGCCCAACGCAAGAAAATTGCCCAAGAATATATTTGGCCTTATTTTGAACAGCTTTATGAAGAAGATGCTCAGAACCAGAGCCAAGGTGAAGGTGAGGGTGAAAATCAAGACGGTCAGCCAGGCGACTTTGACGATATTTATAACGACTACATGCAGGCCGTACATGGTCATGGTGATAGCGATCATCAAGAAGGCCAAGAAGGTGAAGGCAGTGAAGGCGATCAATCAGAAGGCCAGCAAAGTATGTGCAGAAGGTCAGTCCGACCAAAAGAGCCTGGCGAACAACTTGCTGATGCCCTCAAAGAATTAGCAGAAGAACAAAAGGCACAAGCTGAAGCCAGAAAAGAGCAGGCTAAGTAGAATCAGGCAGCAAGCACGCAGTCAGCCGAGGCAACTCATCAGCAAGAAATGACCAACCTGGCTGGTTCAGTAGCGAAAGAATTACAGCTCAGCGAAGGTGACGCCGGAAAGCTATGCCAACTCACTCGATCAGTGGGGGCCAACTATTAGACAAGTGGCAGACGTTTTTCTTCAATTAGCTGCCCCAACTTATGTAATCATGAGCCTACGATATGACCGGAGCGCCCATTCTGAAGGTGTACGATTACACCCTCGCACCATGGCCGGTGTAGCATTACAGCTAGAAACCGACCAGCCCCAAGCTGTTTGGCAACCAGTAGTGAGAAGTGCCGCTCGTCAAGACGTTGCCTTTGGCGGCCTAGACGTTCACCTCGTAGTAGACGTGAGCGGTTCTATGGCAAGTGGTGGTAAAGCCCAATGTGCCGCCGACACCGCTCTTTGTCTAACGGAAGGCTTGCAGTTAGCTCGCTATAAGGTCGCTCAGGATAGCACACAGTACCAACAACCAGATGTGCGGGTACAGATAACTGCCTTTGGCTCAGGAGCAGAAGTACTGAGTCCGCTCAGCCAACGCCAACCGGACCACAAAAAGGTAAGACCTATGCAAATCTGTTAAACCCTAACAGCGATTCCACCTATGTTGCTGGAGCGTTACAGATTGTCAAAAACGCAGCCACAGCCAACCCTGGCCGCGATAGCATTGTACTGATTATCGGTGATGGTGGATTCTCTGATACAGATGCAGCCATAGCAACGGTTAATGACATGCCTGACTCGGTATATGTAGGCCACATCAACATTGGCGGCCAACCTGGTACTAAGATTACCCCGCATACTGAAGGCGTAACATCACCGACTGTTTTGCCTAGTAAATTACACGATGTACTGGCAGACTATATTAAACGAGGTATTGTATGACCAACTTCCGCTACTCACTACCACCAGCCGAAGCCGCAGACACTGCACCACTGGCAGGTTTAAGTACTGAGGCTCTTACTGCTATGAGTCAGTTAGCTATTGGCCCCAGTGCTGCAAACCAGTTGCTCGGGGGAAATCACGTAGCTCCCCAGTGAGCCAGTGAAGGATTGGGCACAGCAAGAATTAGAAGCTGCAAACACTACTTTGCAGGTTTGGGATCAGTACCACCAGAATTTGGGTGAGGGTACTCCAGTACCAACCACCTTAGATCAATTACTAGAAAGTAGCCCTAACTTAGCTTCAACGCTAGAATATTCTACCAAGCCAAAACAGATCTTCAAAATAGCAGTGAGACCAACCCTGACGGTGAAAATATCGCCGAGTCTTAAACTCATGGTCATGCCATGGCAGGACATAAAAGATGCCTTCCTGAATTTGACCAGTGGGTCGCTCGCCGACGCACGCAACAAGGCGTTGCCTCACAAGCCGACTACTTTAACGATGATCTCTTGGCAGCTAATTAAGAATGGTACGCCCCTCTATAGACTTCCGGCAGCGCCAGGCACACTTATCAGTGCAGAACACTACCTGAGTCTTCGTATTGCAGAGGACGGTCCGTGGGGTGTAGCGCTTGTTCAGACTAGTAAAGTAGCTGGTGTAAACAGTAAGTTAGGCCAGAGCCCAAACCAATTAACCGCTGATGGGTCAGCCCATTTGCAAATAGCAGACCATAGTATCGATGGCCTTGGTATTTTTGAATGGATTGCCACCACGCTACAGGCTGATCCGAGACAGTTCTCACCAGTAGACGTATCTTGGATGCTCGCCAATCGCTTGGAGGGCGGGCCGTTTGTGCCGCTTGGCGACTGGGGCGTTGGCCGGGTTCGGTCGGGCCTGTACGGTGCGTCGGTTGCGCGCTCGGTTTGGCGGCCCTCGCCTCGCAGTGATGAAAGATCTTATTATTCAGTAATTGGTTCTTCTTTTTGGTTTTATCTTTTTCTTTGTTTTAGCCCGCAGGGCTCGAAAATATTTTCTATCAATGTAGAGGTGATTTCGCCACTAAATTTGGTCCGTATCGTCGTGGCCGCGGCATTAATTTTGGCGAGATTGATCCCGAGAAGGATTCGGACGACACGCACAAGTATCACTTGAGCTTAAACAAACGCCGTAAAAAGCGTTAGCGTTTACTGAGGTAGAGCCCTGAACCACCTACACATCTCCATCCTCACTCCCTGACCCCACAGCAGCAGATTCGTGGCTTGCTGCAGTTGTTCGCAAGTCTGGCGGAGCCAGGATATCTGTTTCTTTGAGTGGAAGCACCCGACATGCTTGGTAGGCTTCGCCACCAGATACAGCAATCCAATACCGATACTGACGAGCCACATAATTACTTTCAGGCTATTGGGCTTGTTGAGGCGAGTACGTGTTTGAGCTCCCAGATATGCTTCATATCTCTGAATGTCTCTTCAATCTCAAAGCGGTGGTAGTATATCCTAACAACCTTGTCTCGGCTGCTGTTTTGGTCGTTGGTCAGAATATACCATGGCTCTTTGGCTCAGTCTGTTCTTGGGGCTGCGGACAATACGTAAGGTCAGACCAAACAGCTCAGCGGTAGCATCTGTTTGGGCAAGTGCTTTGGTTGCAATCCGTTGCCCGTCCAGGTGTACGAACCGGCCACCTTCAGGCGAATGTAGAACGTGCAGCCTTCGGCTGTCAAATGAGTCACCAATGACTCATTGCCAGCTCCGGTCAAAGACCAGCTTAGGCCAGAAGCCCAGGCGCTCAGCAAAGGTTTGCAGAGCATCAATGTAATGGCCGGTAAAGCTGGTCGTTCGACGCTCCTTGGCTCTCATTTGCCTGAGTGCATTCGTTCGAGGGTAGATCGAGCCGAACTCAGGCTGGTAAATGGTCGCTGTACGTGGTTTCGACCAGATATTGACGGCTCGGCCTTTTCTGGTTTGCACTGCACCAACCAATGCAACCAGTCGGTTCATGTCCGGAGCGGTCGATGTTCACAAAGCTAGCAGGCTTAATGAGGCCCAGGCATCGAACACCTCGCCAAAATGATCCGCTAACTTACTATTTGCCAGCAGCCGCTCACTCTTCCGAGCGGCAAGTGTTGGCACTCACGACTACCTGGCGAGCATTACTGGTGGCAGACTGAAAAAGGCTTTTGAGCCCGTAAGCCTGTAGGCTGTGCGGAACTGTGGTGACCACTTTGGTACGGTTGGCATGAGTTTTGTTTGGGTGAGCTGGCTCACACCAGCTACAATATCTTTTGGCGACATATTTGTTTTCCTTTTTTGTAGTTATTAATAGAAAACAGTATGTCGTCTTTTTGGTGGTTAGGCTAGAAGTGTGGGTGGTTCAGATTTTTGAAAAAAATTATCTTGATTGTCTGGTCTAACCTGTTAACGAGTCATAAAAATAGAGACTAGCTTTTAGGAAAGTTAGTCTCTATCTGTTATTCCAATTTGGTGACCTCACGGGGAATCGAACCCCGATTGCCAGGATGAGAACCTGGTGTCCTAGCCGTTAGACGATGAGGCCTGATGTTGATTTGCAACTCAAAAACTATAGCACATCAGAGGTGGGGGAGCAATATTGAACCTATCATTAACAGGAGTTTTCATCTATACTTAACCATAAGCAGGAACTATACATGCAGCACGTCAAACCAAGCTGGCTCCGGATTTTCAATTATGCTCTCATCGGTCTGACCGCAATTCTTGCGGCTATTTATATTCTGTTTGAACAAACAGGGGCAAGCGAAGCGACCAAAGCAACTTGGGGAATAACACCCTCAATTCTAATCATCGGGGCCATTCATGCGCTATATACACTTATTATCTATCCGTTCTTCTACAAAAAATATACCTGGGCCACATCACTACTGTCGTTTGTGATATACGCTGCACTATTTGCAGCCGTTATCGATACCAGCGGTAACACAAACTTAACCTATAGGCTTGGATACGCAGCGTTTGTTTTCTGCATGGGGATGAACGGGCCGTTTACGCCGCTCCTTGCCACGCTCTTAACGTGGATTGTTTTGATCTTTTCGTTGGTTGGCCTCACAACCCCTACTAAGGCTTCGATCGGCTTCAATATACTCATTGATATCATCGTAACTGCGGCAGCGTTCGGCGGCTGGTATGTATTCAAGCGCTGGTATGTTGGCAGCGGAGAATCTGCTGAACTACAAAGCCTACTACAACAAGAACAGCTGAAATCTAACACCATTATCGAATCAATCACCGATGGAGTGATGATTGTTGATACCGCCGGAACAGTGCAGACCCTTAACGAAAGTGCAGCAATTATGCTGGGGTGGAGCCGGGAAGAGGCTACGAAACTCGACTATCGTTCATTAATTGTTCCCGAAGCAATAAATGAAAAAGCCCCTGAAATCGACGCCATAACAGAGAGCCTTAAAAGCGGCACTGCCAATAAAAAAGTAAGCCTACTCACCACTCAGCACCAGCGCCATATCTATGTTGACATCGTTGCCTCGCCACTCTTTAAAACAGTCGAGGATCCAGAAACCCTGCAGCTCAGTCAAAAGCACGTTGGAACAATAGCCATTCTTCGTAATGTGGATGCCCAGAGGCGAGAAGAAGAACAGCGAAGCGATTTTATCTCCACCGCCAGTCATGAGATGCGCACTCCTGTTGCGGCAATACAAGGATTTTTAGAGCTGGCACTCAACCCGAAAGTAGCTACAGTTGACGACAAAGCTCGTGAGTATCTTCAAAAAGCATATGATTCAACAAAACATCTGGGAACATTATTTCAAGACCTGTTAACTGTCTCAAAAACTGAAGATGGCAGGCTGGCTAATACACCGGTTGTTATTGAAATAAATGAGCTCTTACAAGAACTTGTTGAACAAGAGAAAATGGCCGCCGCAAAAAAGCAGCTTGAGCTTCACTTTAGCCGTGCAGATGCAGGCGAAAAGAATGTGCAACCACTACTGTACGTGCACGCTGATCCTGAACGTCTTCGGGAGGTTATTTTAAATCTTATTGAAAACGCTCTTAAATACACGAAGGCCGGGCTTATTACCGTTGGCGCAAGCCTCAAAGACCAATCTGTAGTCATTCGTGTTTCAGATACGGGGATTGGCATGGCCGAAGAGGACATCCCGCATTTATTCCAAAAGTTTTACCGTATTGATAATTCCGCCACTCGCGAAATCGGCGGCACCGGCCTTGGTCTTTACATCAGCAAGCAGGTGGTAGAGCAAATGGGCGGCAAAATCTGGGTTGAGAGCAAACTAGGTGAAGGAAGCACCTTTTTTGTGCAAATACCAAGAGTCAGCGCCGAGACTGTTCAAGCTGCTCAGCCCGCCCCGAGATTACCCGATTAGGTTTCAGACCTTAGTTCTTGGTAATGAGAATGGTATGCAGACCGCCCGTGCCGTCATCTCGACCGTAGTGGAGAGATCTGATTTCGGTGTATATATATGCCAGTAGATCTCTCCTCCTTCGCTAAAGCCATGGCGGACAGGCCGACTACACTCGAGATGACGACAATGGCCAGCCCTCACCCTAGCCATTTCTTCTAGTCATAACCATCTTGTGCTACACTTATGGTGTATAAAAAGAGGGAAGTAACTGCATGCCTACAATTCTATTAGTTGAAGATGATGTTAACATTCGCGAGATCTATAGCGCTCGTCTCCTGGCAGAGGGCTATACCATTGCCGTATCTGGTGACGGAGAAGAAGCACTTGCTGCAGCTGTGCGCGAAAAGCCTGATCTAATAATCTCGGACATTATGATGCCTAAAATTAGCGGCTTCGATATGCTCGATATTTTGCGCTCCACCCCCGAAACCAAAGATGTGAAAGTAATTATGATGACTGCCCTGGGGCAAGAGGAAGACCGCCAGCGCGGCGAATCTCTCGGTGCGGACCGCTACTTTGTAAAAAGCCAGGTTACACTAGACGAAGTTGTCCAAGCCGTTCAAGAGCTTTTGGGGCAAGCTCCTGCCGCCCCAGCACAGCCAGTGACTAATGATGATAGCGCAGCTCCAAATCCTTCCGCCTCTGATGACCTTGCAGACGAAGTTGCTGATTTTGCAGCGTCAAGTCCGCTTATGAACGGCAGCGCTCCAACACCAAGCCAGCCACAACAAGTAGCGCCAAACGACCCTAATCGTACGCCAGATATCGACGAAATCGAGACATAGCGTTATGTCAGGGCCAGTTCGCCTCAATAAATACCTGGCACTGCAATCGGGAATAAGCCGTCGTGAAGCAGACCTTAAGATTGAGCAGGGGAGAGTGTCTATAAATGGTCAGCGTGCGCGGCTCGGCGCAGTCATCCAGCCAGAACGCGATACCATCACCCTTGACAACAGCGCTATTACCACGGCTGTCAAGCGTGCTACCTACATCTTATTGAATAAACCCCTTGGTTACGTTTGCTCAAGGAAGCAGCAAGGCAATTCTCCAACCATTTACGCGCTGCTGCCGCGCGAATATCAGCGCCTCAAAGTTGCCGGGAGGCTTGATAAAGACAGTTGCGGCATAGTGCTTCTTACCGATGACGGCGACACAATATTTAAGTTAACGCATCCTAAATTTGGCAAAGAAAAACGCTACGAGGTGGGTCTCAATAAACCACTTACACCCGCTGATCTTAAAAAACTTACTGGTGGCATAGAGCTTGAAGATGGCATTAGCGCAATCACCGTTTCAACACTTTCAAAAAAATCAACTCGGCCAAACATGTACTTAGTTGTTATGCACGAAGGTCGCAACCGCCAGATCCGGCGCACTTTTAAGGCGCTCGGCTACACCGTAACTCATCTGGAACGCATCAAGTTTGGACCCTACACCCTCAAAGAGCTAGGCTCCAAACAATTTTTGCAGATTTAAGCATTTTTATGTTATAATAAAGGTATAGTTTAAGAAATCCATAGGTATTATGAGTAAAAAACTTCCTGTTGTTGCAATTGTTGGCCGTGCAAACGTTGGTAAATCCAGCTTATTTAATCGTGTATTGCAGCGCCAAGAGGCAGTCGTAGCGCGCGAGGCCGGGACCACTCGCGACGCAGTGTATCGCACTGTTGAGCACGGCGCACACCATTTTTGGTTGGTTGATACCGCTGGCTTAAAAGATCCTGAGGATGAATTTGAAGCCACTATTCAAGAACAGATCGAGGAAGCCGCCGCAGCTGCTGATGTAATTATTGTCGTTGTTGAGGCGCACACTGCAATTACCGAAGAAGATCGCCGCGTGGCCAAAAAAGCTTTGAAGAGTAAAAAACCCGTGCTACTCATCACCAATAAAGTTGACCAGGTAGCCAAAACTGAGAGCGAAACCCCCTGGGAGCGGCTGGGCATTAAAGAAATCATCAGCACCAGTGCCACGCAAAACCAAGGGATCTCAAGCGTTTTAGACGCCATTACAGATCTGATTCCGCCACGCGAGGCACTTCCCGAAGATAATGTTTTGAGAATTGCCTTGCTCGGACGCCCAAATGTCGGCAAAAGCTACCTTTTCAATACACTCGCCAAAAAGCAACAAGCTGTAGTGGCTAACGTTGCTGGCACCACGCGAGATGTCAATAAAGTTCGAGTCCGTTACGAGGGTCGTGATATTGAGCTCCTTGATACTGCTGGCATCAGAAAAAGTGGCAAGATAGAAAAAGGCATTGAAAAATTCAGTGTTTTAAGAAGTCTGCAAGCCATTGAACAAGCGGATGTCTGCCTGCTTTTAATGGATGTGAACGAACATTCCACTGCACTCGATCAAAAAATTGCGGGCTTAATTAAAGAGGCGGGGAAGGGATTGGTGCTTGTTGTCAGCAAGTGGGATAGCCTCGAGAAAACAGCCTATACGCGGGATTCAATTGCCCCAGTCATTACACACAACTTTCAGTTTGTGCCATGGGCGCCACTTATTTTTACCAGCGCGGAAACTGGCCAAAATGTTACTAAACTGTTTGATCTCGCCATGGATATCTATGCTCGCCGGCGCGCTAAGCTTAAGACCACCGAGCTCAACCGCATACTAGCGACCAGCCTGCAGGCGCATCCGCCAGCTGGTCTCAAAAGCCGTCACCCAAAGCCACGCTACCTGGTGCAAGATGATGTCGCTCCGCCAACCTTTCGCCTCTACGGTGCCCATCTTGAATACCTCCACTGGAGCTGGAAGCGCTACTTAGAAAAAAACCTCCGATCACAAATCGACTACAACGGCACCCCAATCCGTTTCTACATGATGAACAACGCCCGAAAATCCGGCAAAACCAAGAAGTTCCTGCCAAAAGTTGAGGAGTAATGCCGGCAACGACACTTCGACTTCCAGAACCACACATACTAAGACCAGCGGAAATTGGCCTTTCTATTAGTCAACAAGAAATCACAAGACTTGGAGCATGGATAGCAAGAAATTCCGTACACCAGCGAGCGCCGCATATACATAGCACAAGTAGAGATAGCCGGGACCATTCTTGGCTCAGAAAAACAAAGCCCTTATTGGTTCCCAGCGAGTTCACGCCACCCGAAGACGTAGCCGGCTTAGTGCGAGACCTGTACGACGCGCTTCATGAGCCAATGCAGCAATTTATTCGAGCACCACTTGAAAAAATAACCACCCGATACGCCGCATCTGGCCACACACATCTACCTGGAGATGATGCAGCAGAAGGCCATCTAGATTACTATCCCAGCGCAAATTTCTACACCGGCAGAACTAACCGCGGAGGAAAGCTACTCGTCGCTCAAACAGCCAGCCCAAGAAGCGTCGAACAAATTCGAGAGGAAGCATACGATGTCACACCACAACCCGGAACGTTTCTTTTATTCTTCGGAACCATCTTCCCTCACTGTGTTGATGCCATTCCAGCCGCCGCAACCGGCGCACGTACTTGTATAAATCTGACCTACTCTGACGGAAACCCACAAGACCCTTCACACCCACGCTTCACTTCCGCCAGATAAAGACAACGCCTGAAAATAGAGGAATAGGCCCCCGTCCCGTCATTCCCAACTTGATTGGGAATCTCGTCCGTTAGCCAAGTAGGCTGTCATAGAGATCAGTCCAATCTGAATTCTGGCTCTCAATCAATTCAATCTTCCATTGCCGATTCCACCGTTTCAGCTGCTTTTCTCGAGTCATCGCATCTTCTGAGGTAGGGTGTTCTTCAAAATAGACAAGCTTATCTATTTGATACTGTTTTGTAAAACCATCTGTAAGTTTCTCTTTATGTTCATACACCCGGCGAATCAAATCATTCGTAATTCCAATATACAGGGCGCCCCTCTTGGGCCGGCTTGCCAGTATGTATACGTAGAAAGTTCGCAATTTCATGTACTTATTGTACGAGATTCCCAACCAAGTTGGGAATGACGCCCGGCGAAGGGTATACTTAGACACATGGCACTATTCCAACAGTTTAATCAGCGAAAAGATCGGATTTTTGAGTTAGCGCAAGATCAGTGTAGTGAAACGGGGCAAACGGAAAGTTTTATTACGTTGGTTTTTGGGCTTGGCAACATCGGGAAGCAATTTGATGGTACACGCCATAATAGCGGCTTCTTGACGCTCGATGCTTATCGAGAAGTGAACGATTTCCCGGAGTGGCAAGAAAAGCCAAAATTTAAGGCATTCACCTCCGAAAGCTTCATAAACGGCAAAAAAGTGATCCTCGCCAAACCAACTACGCTCTACAACTTGGCGGGAGAGAGCATTCGGGCTATTAAAGATTTCTACAAACTAGCAAACAGCGATATCACCGTAGTGCACGATGAGCTCGATTTACCGTTCAGCACCGTCAAAGAGAAGCAGGGAGGGGGATCCGCTGGCAGTAACGGTCTAAAAAGCATTATCAGCCACATCGGCGAAGACTTCCGCCGCATCCGCATTGGCATTAAAAACGACCAGCTGGAAAAAATGGATCCAGCCGATTTCGTGCTATCAAAATTTTCCAGCACAGAAAAAAAGCAGCTCGATCAAATAATTAAAGCTGCTTTAGAAAAAATCTAGATTGTCCTCAAAAATTCAGACCTACACCGAGCCGTCTGCTTTGGCAGCTGCACGTCTGGCGTCAGCCTCACGATCAAACGTATCATACGCCTCAATCTCTTCTGGAGTTAAATCACCATTATCTGGTTCAGTAGACGCCTCTGGAGTCTCCACCGTCGGAACACCATCCGGTCCGATACCAGTTACAACTAGCCTGCCAGTATAGTGAGCTACAAATACTCTGCGCACCTGCACTCCCTGATCCTTTTCCCTAGGGTCCAATTCAATACGCCGACCTATTACTCTTCTTGGGTCCAGCTTAACGTCTGATCGTTCATTCATGCCTTTATGATAGCACACTTATCTTGAAATGTCAAATATTATTCGCCCTGAGAAAATCGAAGGGTATGGCAAAAACACCGTTTATTATCCAGATCTTTCGACAAGCTCAAGATGACGGTTAAACGGGCCGCACAAAAACTATGCTTTACTCAGTCCTCTCGTCAGCTACACCTCTGGGTAAGATAATCGTACTAGCCACATCAGTTGCGGAGCGACCATCATGAGAGCGAGTTGTGTCGTTAGGAGCACCAAGAATAACCAGCCCAAGCCCGCCAGGTATCAGCGCTCGAACCAACTTATCCAGTTCTTCGCCTTCAACTAGTTCACCAATTGAAAATGGGTCATGTTCTAATGGCATATGTTGCTAGAATAGCAGACCAAAACAATTTGTAAATAAACAGCGCCCAGCAGGGGTGGGCACTGCTGGGCGCTGAAACCTCCCTTCAACCCACCCGGACGACGCGTGTGACGCATGTCTCTCTCGAATGCTCACAGCTAGGGCTAGGCCCAACCTATTAGGCTCACCGCTGAATTGGGGTTAAAGGGGTTAGAAGACCTTCAAAGCTTGACTTCAAGCGGACAAGTGTCCTCGTCGAAAACGAAAAGTGGAGGGTAAAAACTTTATGTTTACTTTGAAAGCTTCCTAACATTACTTATCGAATGATAAGATGTTAAATGGGGTATAAAAGGTACGAAAGTGATTAATACCACTTACGAATAGCCATATTAGCATACACAGGGCATATTGTCAATACTTTTTGAGATAATATTGTATGAAAATCAATAAAGTTACGAAACAACGTAAGCAGTATCCGGCCTATTTGCTGGAAATCTCATCTGTTCCAAAACAGTTATTTTATCTTGGCGAGCCGCCTGAAGCCTATCTGCCTGCAGTAACCATTGTTGGTAGTCGCAAGCTCTCGCCGTACGGCCGAGAGGTGACGTACCAGTTGGCATACGACCTAGCAAAACAAGGAGTCTCCGTTATTAGTGGCCTTGCCTTAGGAGCTGACGGAGTGGCGCACCAAGCCGCAATTGATGCTGGCGGCAGAACAATTGCCGTTCTTGCCAATGGGCTCGATGAGATCTACCCGGCATCGCACCGAAATTTAGCCATTGAGATCTTGAAAAAGGGCGGCACCATCATGAGTGAATACCCAACCGGCACGCCATCACTCAAGCATCACTTCATCGCTCGTAATCGTATTGTTTCCGGGCTTTCAGATATGGTAATTATCACTGAGGCAGCCGAGGCCAGCGGCTCGCTTGTAACGGCCAATTTTGCGCTTGAACAAAACAAACTCGTTGGCGCAGTACCGGGCAATATTACCAATCCGCTCAGTATCGGCACTAATACCTTGATAAAAAGTGGTGCTCAGCTTATTACTTCTGCCCAAGATGTGCTTAATGCACTCGGCATTCAGGCTGAAGAAAAAGTGCGCCAAGAGGTATTTGGAGATACCGCCGAAGAACAAGCAATCATCGACCTTATGAAGCAAGGTATAACAGAGATGGACCAGCTCCAACAGCAAAGCAATCTCGACCCAGCCATATTCAGCCAAACCCTCACTATGCTCGAAATCTCCGGCAAAATCCGCCCCTTGGGCGCAGCCCATTGGACACTTAATTAAAGCCAGCGCCCAACATGCCGAGTATACCCTGACAACATGTAGAGAAGATCGTCGAACTGTGTCCGGCAAAACCTTAAGAGTCATGAAGTAACTATTTCAACTTAGATATTTCTGTATACGCTGCTGATCTTCACGGTTTTTAACATTCTTAGCGTATAGCTCAATAAATGTTACAGTGCCCTCGCTTATGACGGCTATAAATACCAATCGAAGCTTGCCACTCATGGAGCGCGTTTCGGTATCCAATCGCATTTTTATAACTTCATGTGTCTGTGACTGGTGTAAGATTGTGGCTCGCTTGCCATCAAAGAACAGTGATCGATATTTTTTGAGCTCCTCATCACCTCCAGACACATATAACTGCTCTATAAGCGCATAGACGGGTTTTAGATCGGACTTTAGGGTTCGCACCTTCTTGCCAAGTGCTTTTATATCTTTTTTAAACTCCGGGCTCTCATTAAAGTTCATCTTCTGGCTCGGTGACAGCAGTTAGTTTGGTACGGTAAAACACATAACGGTAATCTAGAGGTTTGCCCTGACCCGCCACCACCCATGGCGTATCATAGTGGGATAGTTCTGTTAACTCCTTGGCCGTCTTGTCACTTAGTCGTGCAAGAGTTTCGTCTATATGTCTGAGTTCGCGTGCAGATAGGCCATCAAATGGTACTGGTTTTGTTGGCAAGTACTTCTTCTGCTTGTTCTTGAAGAAATTGGTTTCAACAACCTCAAGCTCGCCTTTGGTCTTCATGCCCTCTACGACACTCTTGAATTCTGCTACAGGTGATGGACCGTAGTGGTTATGAATGTAAGTCAAACCGGTTATGGACTTACCATGTTTTTCGTAGTAATCAAAATCTATGAAGTATAGCAGTTTGTATAGAACGGTTTCACCAACATTTGGCTTAGCACCGACTTTTTCCAAAACGTAGGCAAGCACTTCGCGCAATTTATTGTGGTCAACAATTTGTATCGTTTCTCTGGGCTCTATACTTGGTTTGCTGAAACTGGTTGGTTCGACAGCTTGTTCTGTCGGTAGCTTACCGGTAATTAAATCTGATGGAGAAATCTGATAAAACTCAGCAATGTCGTTAATCTGGCTTAAATCTGGCTGGCGTTTGCCGGCCTCTAAGTTGGCGTAGGTTGCCCGCGCCATGCGTAGTTTATTTGCTACGTCTTGCTGGCTCAGGCCAGCATTGTCGCGCAGTGCTGCTATTGTCTTGCTGAAATCCATGAGGAACCTTTCTTTCATGCCTAATAGTATAGCTTATGCTACTGTTTTGTGCAATTAATCAGTGCAGAATGTTGACGTCATCTGTTATTTTTGCTATGATTACAATCATACCGACTTATCTGAAATAAAGAGAACTTTAACAAACAGATGTCGGGAGGTTTTAAGGAGGGTAACTCCTGACCAAACCAATCACTAGGAATGGCAACGGTGCTGACCCTCGCCAGCACCGCACATACAAAGACTGATGACCCTTGTATGCTGCTAATTCTAGCACACATTAACAATTAATGTTTTGCTATAAGGAGTAAAATCATGGCAGCAAACAGACGCGACGTTCATGTCGTACCCAACAAATCCTCAGGCCAATTAGACTGGTCTGTAAAGCGTGAAGGCGCGCAACGTTCTAGTGGCACTTATGCCAACAAGGCAGATGCTTTGGCGGCAGCTCGACAAATTGCCGTTAATAACGGGCTTGAGATGTTCGAGCATGGTAAGAACGGCCAGATACAAAATCGTAACACGTACGGCAAGCATGATCCGTACCCACCAAAGGGCTAATCATGGAAAAGTTTTGCGTAAACGAGAACGAACAAGATAACGGTGATCACGAGGTACATCGAAGCTGCAGGCGGTTGCCTAAACCGGAGAACCAAGAATATCTTGGTGAGCTACCAGATAGCTTCAGTGCTATTAAGGAAGCACAACGGCGACATCCCAACTGGCGTATCAACGGATGCGCATGGTGTTGCCCCGAAAGCCACACGAGCTAACGGCAGTACAAATTAAAAACAGGGTGCGTTTGCGAGGACGCCCTGTTTTTAGATCAGTGACTCACTTAACTTCAATACTCTCACCGTCAGTAAGAAACACAAATTCTCGGGCTGAATCAATACTGTTCACAACAAAGTTGTGTGTTACTTTATGCCCGTTGTCGCTATTCAGACCATTGTGTGTAGGAATAACAATGTCGGAATCAACTGCATTGGCGAACTCAATACACTCTGAGACTTTGAACCATGGCCCCGAGGTTGGCAAGGCAAGAACCTTCACCTTCGTATCAATAGTCTTGTACGAATCACTTGGGTAGTACAGTGCGTCGCCATCTACCATAATAGCCAGGGACTTACAAGGTGATTTTTGGTATACCACTGCATGATCGGTTTCACTGAACGCGACCTCAAAAGCACCGAGCGATATAGTCTTATCGCCCGTTACGGCGTGTGTATGCAGGTCTGCGTCTTTCAGCTTCTCTTGTACGGCTGTGGTGGTATAGATTTGTACGTCTGGATTAGCGCGAGCAACCATTTCGAGATTGTCAGGGTTGAAGTGGTCGTAATGCTCTTCGGTCACAATCACGAAGTCTATCTTTGGCAGACCGGCCGGTAGTTCAGTAAACGAGCCTGGGTCAATGAGCATATACGCACTATCTTTTTCGAGTAGCAGGCAGGCGTGGCCGTATTTAGTGAGCTTCATAGGCCTCCTTGAGTTCTTGCTTTGCCACTGGTTGAACCCCCCGTTTATGAAACTGCAACGTACCAGCTAGAATAGCTTGCTGAGCAGCCTCGCTGATTGCCGCTCCATCCTGCAGGAGCGCACAGAGAGCAGCCATCGTTTGATCACCGCACCCTGTTTCGTCTTTTTCGCCGGATGCTTTGATATCAGGGATTGCAATATGCGTCTGTATGTCGTTTGTAAATAAATAGGCTCCGTTCACACCCGCAGTTATAAGAATATTCTCAACACCTTGTTCGCGTAATTTTTGGGCAGCTTTTTTAGCAGTTTCAAAGTCAGTAACCTCAATACCAGTTAGTATTTTTGCCTCATGTTCGTTTGGTTTCATTAGGTAGATGCCGGCTGCTATAAGCTCACTTAATTCTGTAGTAGCTTCAATGCCTCCTGGATCAAACATTACTTTCAGGCAATGCTTGTTTGCTAGTTGAACCGCATAAGTGGCTGTTTTTAGCGGACACTCCAAGGTCAAGACTAGAGTTCCGTTGTTCGTTGCGACGATTTCAAATAGTTCAGAGGCGGCGTCAATATCGTCTGTACTAAAGTCGTCACTCACGCCAGGCAGCACAAAAATCTGGTTATTACCATGCTGATCTACTGGTATGAGAGCAATTCCTGGCAGCTTATTCACTAGCTCATACTCAAGCACATTTACATAATCAGTATTAACACCAATTTTTGCTAATGCGTCCATCGGCTGCCGCCACAAACCGTAAGGATCTTCTACGGTTCGGCCAACCATGGCAACGCTATTTTCTGATGCAAGGTGAGCAATCATGTCAGCGATATTACGTGACTTACCGCCCGGGCCGATTAACAGTTCTTTGCCATATACGTGTTCGCCTGGTTTTGGAAATTGCGTAATACCCGTTGCCACGAGATCAGTGTTGAGCGAGCCGATGACTATGGTTTTCATTTCTCTACTTCCTCAAGCAATGAAATAATCTGATAGCCATATTTGTCGATATCCTCTTTGTTCCAGAAGTCAAAGTCTTTTGTTTTGCCTACAAAACCTACTTTTCGCTTTAGGGTGCGACCAGTTGGTTGTTTTGTGTTCTCATCAATCTCAACCAGTACGAGAATATCCCCTTGACTGCACTCCCAGTCAGCTAGGCGTAGCTCGTAGGTCTTTTCTCCAGTCTCAATCTTGTCGAAATACTCAGGCAAGATTTTCTTTTCAATTAGTTTACTCATCTCTATGATTATACCTTAACTCTCGAACAAAATATCCTGTTCTACTCCTCCACAAACCCCACCGGCAACTCGTGGTAAACGGGTTCCTCATCCCAATCCACTTCCATTGGTCGCAGCCAGATATCCTTTTCACCGCCGAGGAGGCGTTCTTCAGTGGTGGTGAATAGTTCAGAGTCCCAGAGCAAGTCAGTCGACATCTTAATAATTCGTTTTTCAGTACTATTGTTGCCGGCAACCAGCAGTAGGTAGGGATAGCGGTACTCCGCTTCCTCATCAGCATAGTCAATATGTTGGTTAATACGTTTACGAATAGTCCAGCTTTGTTCACCAGCGGGGATGTATTCCATAAAGAGTTCAGGAGTATCCTCAGCGTCTGGGGCGAATAACAGCCAGGGCATGGGGTTCAGATAGTCTTCGGGGTCAAGCTGGTATTTGGTATACGTACGGTACATCTGCGGGTAGTTGCGGTGAATAGCTCGGCTAAACTTCGGGTAGCGGTAGTATTCATCTATCTGCGGTTCAGTGAAGTCTTTGTTCTTGTAGTGTAGTTGGGTACGGGCTACGCACTGGGCTTTTAAGTAGCGTATGCCAGCTGGGGCTAAGTAGTAGGTTGCTGGTCGTCTATCTATACGGTACGTATTACTGTACTTCTTTGCTGCATATCCTTGGTCTACGAGTACTGCTAATCTCTCGTATATTGTTGATCTATCTTTATGTAGTAGGTCTGCTAGTAGATCGGTTGTTAAGAATCGGTATTTCAGTAACGTGTGTAATATCGAAGTTTGTGAACTGCTAATCTTATATCTTGCTCTTGTCTCCGCACGCCGCATGTATTTTTTCTCCTATAT
Source organism: Saccharimonadales bacterium (SeqCode) (assembly GCA_046350615.1). Lineage (GTDB taxonomy): Bacteria > Patescibacteriota > Saccharimonadia > Saccharimonadales > UBA7683 > UBA7683. Next base: position 21,798 of record JAXMAA010000001.1, read on the forward strand.
GTATATATAAAAGAAGAGAAAGTAAAAGTAAAGAATTAACAGAGGTGATAGCAAGAATAAAATACCATGTGCTTAGTGGGGATTTTAGACTACCCTGGAAGCTCGTATTGTAGGAGTGCGCTATACTGTTTGGTATGGCAAAACAACCCCGTGAATGACGATCAACGCAGATTTCTTGATAACCTGCCGGATGATCAGGTAAATGAGAATGCTGAGCAAAAGCTCGACAAAGCTATTGCACGCGCCGCGCAGCAGTCGCAATCAAAACAGGAAAAACCGGAACCTGCCGATGGTTATAGCGATATACAAACTCGTTCAGATACAGCTGGAGATACTTCCGACTAACGCAGTGATAAGTACCATCCATGGAGCGTTTCAGTTGTGACCAAAAGCCCTCAATAGTGTTGGTATGCACGGCTCCACGACCATACTCACCAATACTGTGATTCACGCTATCGTGGTAGTAGCCGATACGGTGCACCGTTCGGTAGACTCGAGCCTGGTCGCTATATACCACTGAGCCAGGTGCTATGCCAGACTGCAAGCGTGGCAGTAGTACCCGAGCGCCAGCACTGCGCACATGTTCGGCTTTGACTTTACCACCACGTTCGACCATACCAAAGACAATGGCTTTATTCTGCACGGTGACATTCTTGCCCCGTTCACGGCCGCCTATGTAGGTTTCATCAGTTTCAACAATGCCAGACAAAGAAGTGTTGCTATCGAGCATCAAGGTGCGTACCTGCTTGGCAATCCGCCAAGCAGTTTTGTAGGTCACGCCCAGATGGCGTTCCACTTCTTTGGCCGAGACGCCGTTCTTAGCGACTGAGAACAAGAAGATGACGTAGAACCAGTCTTTCAGCGGTGTCGACGACTTATGGAAGATGGTATTAGCTAACGGATGAATCTGATTACCACAGTCTTTACACTCGTAGCACTTACGATTCCGAACTCGGTAATAGCTGGGATCAGCGACCCCGCACTTGGGGCAAGCGGGCATCTGTCCATAGGCCAGGTCAAACATATATTCCAAACAAGCAGTATCATCTGGGAAGCGTTCGTTGAATTGCTTAACCGTAAACCTCATACTTACAGTGTATCACAGAGGTTACATGTTGTAAAGGGATAATCGTCCCCAACATTAATTGATTATTTTTAATATACATGTTTAAATATAATTTATGTACCGGCCAAGTGCTACATATGAATTTGCTCAAATAGACGAACCTCTCGAAATTGAACCAACGGTATTTCGAAGCTCTGTATTTGGCCAAGATGAACCATACTCAGATGCTCTTATTAACTCGCTCTCTTTTAGCAAGGGGGCTTTTAAGCCAGAAACAATTCTATATGTTGAGGGTCGAAACTACTTTGTAGATCTTCAGGATAGAGCTAGGGGAGTATATGATACATTACAAGTTTCCGGTGCGGGGTATATTCAACCCTCTCAAGCCAGAAACGCACACAATGGCTTAATTATTACAACCGCAGCGACTGGTGTGCAAGTTATACAACCACCCCAACCATATCATGATGGATCTGCGTTGTATGCACACATCACTGATTACTACGATCCCTCTGAAGAATCTCTGCTCCGTAAAGTCGTTGATCACTCACCGATGGGCGGCTATGCACATGACCTAGCAATTCGCAAGTGGGTGCATATGCGTAAAGCGGAAAGGTTATTTGCTGATAGTAATGTACTGGTTCCACTTTGTCAGGGCTACGTTGACTTTCCGCAGGTCGTTGACCAACTGGGTGAATCACAGCGTGGCATAATTTCACTCGTTCCAAATAAAGGGAACCGCCTGAACCGCGACCTCACTCCATTGTTGGGTTACGTTGATAGCCCCAGCAAAGCTGGTAGATACTACAGTGATATTGTTGCAAAGAAGATGTATGCCACAGGGCTTGCAGCAGCTACGGTGCATGCGTCAGGTCTGGTGCACAACCAACTCACAGCCGGCAACGTTGACCCCTCCTTTACTAGACAAGATGGTTCAGATGTAGTTTTTGTGGCTGACTGGGAAACTCCGACTGAAATTATCCCAGAAGACGACCTACAAATGCGCGCACTTGATGTTATGAAGACTATCAGATCACTCACTTCAATAGCGATTAGAGCGGCAGAAATGGGCAATGCAGGGTTTTGGTCCGGCTTGGCAGCACAACAGGCTATTGATATTTTATGCGGATACAACAATATAGAGAGCTTTGACTTTAAAGAAGATACCATTGAGAGAATCTCGCAGGTCATAGATGGTGGATCACGAGCAGGAGTTATGGCTACTGCTTCATTTTTGGCATAATTTGCAAATTTATGACAGCTCGTGTATCTTTTATTGCTGTTGCATTTGAAACTTAAATGCATACACTGGAATAAGCATGAGCAAAAATAATCTTGTTATTGTAGAGAGCCCGGCTAAGGCGAAAACTATCGAGAAGTATCTTGGTAGTGACTTTAAAGTGATGTCTTCGGTTGGGCACATCCGTTCAATTGCCAAAAAAACTAAAGATGGCAAAGAGGCAATTGATGTAAAAAACGGTTTTGAAACTGTATACGAGATTGATCCGGATAAAAAGAAGGTCATCACCGAGCTAAAAAAAGCCGTCAAAGAAACGCAGGCTGTTTGGCTAGCAACTGATGAAGACCGTGAGGGTGAGGCAATTGCCTGGCATTTGTGTGAGGTCCTGAAACTTGATCCGAAGACCACCAAGCGGATTGTGTTTCATGAAATCACCAAAGGAGCGATTGAAGAGGCGATTAAAAATCCGCGGTACGTAGATATGAACCTCGTACATGCCCAGCAAGCACGGCAGATTTTAGATAGGATCGTTGGCTTTGAGCTCTCACCAGTCGTCTGGCAGAAGGTGCCAGGTGGTAAATCTGCTGGCCGAGTGCAATCACCGGCTGTTCGATTGCTTGTGGAGCGTGAGCGTGAAATTGAAAGTTTTGAAGGTAGCTTTCAGTTTAAAGTTACTGCTGAGTTTATGCATAATGGCGACCTTGTTAAGGCCGAGCTACCACAGCGTTTTGATACCGAAAAAGAGGCTCAAGAGTTCTTAGAAAGCCTCAAAAACGCTTCATTTACAGTAGGTAGCGTTGAAACTACTCCTGGCACTCGTAACCCTTCAGCGCCGTTCACTACCAGCACCCTGCAGCAAGATGCCAACAGTAGGCTCGGTTTTAGCGCCAAAGCCACCATGGCAGCCGCCCAGAAGCTTTACCAAGAGGGTAAAATCACCTACATGCGTACTGATTCGGTCAATCTAAGCAGCCAAGCTTTGGCCCAAATGACTGAGTTTATCAAAAAAGAGTACGGCGAGAAGTATCATCAATTCAGAACCTTCAAAACCAAGAATTCGAGCGCACAGGAGGCTCACGAAGCCATACGCCCAACAGATGTGAAAACCACCTCTGCCAGTAGTGATAGCTACAACCAGAAGCTCTACGAACTAATCCGAAATCGCACCCTAGCAAGCCAGATGGCGCCTGCTAAACTGGAAAAGACTACAGTGAGCATTATAATTTCAACCAGCAAATACATCTTTGAAGCTAAAGGTGAGGTGATTTTATTTGATGGCTTCCTGAGAGTATATGGCGGCAGCAAAAAAGACCCTGAGATTTTACCAGCACTCGTTGCGGACGATCGGCTGGAGCTAGAAATTGCATCTGCTCGCCAAATATTTGCCCGTCCACCAGCACGCTACACCGAAGGCTCGCTGGTTAAAAAACTTGAAGATCTTGGCATCGGCCGCCCATCCACCTACGCTACGATCATCAATACAGTACAAGTACGAGGCTATGCAGAAAAAGGTGAAAGTGAAGGCGAACCACGCGATGCAATCGTTTTATCATACGTGCCATCCGGTCATTCTGAACTTGTTTCAGGATCTACAAACGCCCAAGAGCAGATTCCGAAACAAGTTCGGAATGGCATCGTGCGTGAAGTTGTGCAAGAAAAAACCGGCTCAGATAGGGGCAAACTAGTACCGACTGCTGCTGGAAAAGTTCTCAACAACTTTCTAGTAGATCACTTTGACCAAGTGGTAGACTATGGTTTTACGGCTGCTGTAGAGGAAGAATTTGATCAAATTGCTGCTAATAAGTTGGCTCGTAATAAGATGTTAAACGAGTTTTATGATCCGTTTCACAAATTGATTGAAAACTCCGGCAGCATTGACCGCTCAACTGTCGCCCAAGCACGCGAGATAGGGGTACACCCTAAAACCGGAAAACCGATTTTAGCTCGATTTGGACGCTTTGGCCCCATGCTGCAGCACGGTGCGACTGAAGATAAAGAGGCAAAACCGCAATTTGCGCCCCTTCCAAAAGGCGCAAAGCTTGAAACCGTCACGCTCGAGGAGGCCCTAAAAGCCTTCGAGCTGCCGCGAACCGTTGGCCAAACTGAAGATGGCAAAGAAATCAAAGCGAATATTGGCCGTTTTGGGCCTTATATTCAAGTGGAGAAGCTGTTTGTAAGTATTAAACCACTCGACCCGCACACAATCACACTCGAGGAGGCAAAAGAGCTCTACGCCGCTAAATTAAAGGCTGAGGCAGAGAAAAATATTGCCGATTTTGGCGATGGTATCAAAGTGTTAAACGGACGGTTCGGCCCCTACATAACCGACGGTACCAAAAATGCCAAAATTCCAAAAGACACCGACCCCAAGAAGGTTACCCACGAAGAAGCCAAAAAGCTCCTCGCCGAAGCCCCAGCAAAAGGCAAGCGCACCTTCAAGCGCCGTACTTCTAAAAAGAAATGATCTGCCAAAGGCAGATACAACCGCCCCGCCTACTCAAGAACCGAGAGAGCCAAGCCTTGTTGTACCCTGCGAGCCGAGGATGTCTGAGGCCTGATGTAATCAGGCCGAGTTCCGCAGGCTCCAGAGTATGACAAGGTTTGGCGACCATCGTGCTTTTTGAATCTAGGCGGTGCTTTTGTTTTACTTTTGGCAGCAAAAGTAATGAAAGAAGAGTATAAGATAGTATCTCTAGGTATTTCTCCTTACCACTTTTGGCAGCAAAAGTGGAGCAAAACTGCCAACCAGAACTCACCAAGACGATGTTACGAGCAGTCAGTACCTCTCGGGCTGCTGCGGAACTCGCTCTCCTTGTTCGCTCAGACATCCTCACAGCGCCGGGAGCTACTAACTGCTCTCCACTCGGTTGGATCGATGGTTGGGTGGGCTGCAGCGGCACAGGAGAGTCTTGCTGTTTTGGGTATTCTCATTTCAGATTTGCTTGCCCACCGTAGCTTTAGCGAAGGCGGATTTAGTATTTATTTGTATTTTGGTGCTTGGAATTTGAGATTACATCCGTAAATATGCTTATTATTTACTGCTTTTGACAAGCATAAAAGGTTACATCTAGTGTGTTCATGTATTTGGAATACCTGCTATTTAGTGCTATAATTTGTGCATATACGAGAAAACGTATTGACTTTCAAAAATATATGTATTAAAATATGGTAAATCCACAATAAATTAAGTTAATTTGCAAGAGGAAGTTATGGAACAGACAACCAATCTCGACATCAAGAAGGCAGCCAAGGAAATCTTGGAGACAATTGAGCGTGATCGCGAACGCGAAATCATTGCCCGTCGATTTGGTCTGTATGACCGAAAAGAAACCCTCGAACAGATTGGCGAACTTCTCGGTATTACCCGTGAACGGGTTAGACAGCTTGAAAAGGCTATTCTTATTCGCCTGAAGATTGCTGCCGAGAAGGGTGAACTTCCGCACATGCAGGAAGTTGAGAAAGAATTTATCAAGCAGCTTTCTGAAATGGGCCGAGTTGCTCGTGTCAGTGATCTTGCTGAAAAAGTAGGGGATACCGGCGACGAACGAGATCGTGCACATGTGGCTTTTCTCGCAACGCTCGCGCCCAAGCTTTCAGTACTGGATGAAAACGATGATTATCATCAAGCAGTCGCTATCAAAGAGCACTACGATGAAAAAACCTTAAGAGATCGTGTCTCTGACATTGTGAAGACCATCAAAACTCACGGCCAGCCACTGACTATTACTCAACTCCACGAGAAGGTCAGCGGCTACGAACACCCAGACCACGTTCGCGCGATCGCAAGTGCCAGCAAGAATCTTGCAAACCTGAAAGACCAGTGGGGTCACATAAAATGGCCACTAGTTAATCCGAAGAATATTCGTGATAAGATCTACGTAATTTTGCAGGAAAACGAAAAGCCCATGCACTTTTCTGAAATCTCCGAAAAAATCAAAGATTCTGATTTTAAGCGCAAAGACGTTACTACTCAGGCTATTCATAACGAGCTCATTAAAGATGCTCGTTTTGTATTAATTGGCCGCGGTATCTATGCCCTCAAAGAATGGGGCTACAGCAAGGGAACCGTATCTGATATCATCACCAAAATCTTGAAGAAATCGAAAGAGCCAATGCACCGCGACGACATCGTCCGTGAGGTCCTCAAGAGCCGCCAGGTAAAAGAAACGACCATTCTACTTAACCTCCAGGGCAAGCCACAGTTCAAACGAGTGGCAAAAGCCACCTACGAACTCGCTGAGTAGAGCTGTAAAATCATCAATTAAAATACGGCGACCTTAATATGAGCACGCGATTTTCATCAACAGCTCCCGGCGAACTAGGTATAGAAACGCTCGAGGCCGTGGAACGCATGCTCACTACACCTAATCGGGAGCTTATTTATCATGGAGCTCCTGATGATTTAAGGCCGCTTGCAACCAGTAACCGAGATCAGATTGAGTTCTCACTAGCCGCACAACTGCCCAAATTCTTGGCTTTTGATCCCGAGGTTGTGTTGTTTACGGCATGCTCTGCCACACCTATGGTCGATGTTTTTCGTGGCATTTATGATGCCTTATTTGATCAAGAGGTGCCCGACCTAGAGTTGGTTCACGTTACACAACGCAAGTCACTCCATGTTGCCGAAGATCGAGAGGTACTACGGTTAAAAGAAGTTGTCGCCGATAGAAGAGTAGCGATCGTTGATCAATTTGTTTGCTATGGCGGAAGTATTCTGAGGGGGAATACTATTGCAGAAAGATGCGGCGCAGACAACAGCTTACTGATACCTGGTAGATGGTATGGCAATTTTGCAAGGGCAAGAGTAAATCAATCTGTGGTAACAACTCGCTCGCGACGACTGGCCAATGAACTTATGAGAATTGGCTCAAAGATCGCAAAAACTACAGCCAGCTGATAGTATAAGAGAAGAACATGCTTAAGTTTTTGCTGACAAGTTGGTGGCTTTATATTCCGATTATCGGCGTTTTACTCTATTTAACCCGGCGGAATAATCAGAAGATTAAGGCTATAAAAGCGCAACGCACAGAACGGGGTGGTCACAGTTTCCACAAGCAAGCTTCGGTTAAGTCTACACGGATTAAAAAGGCGGCTGGTAAACTCGGCCTAAGTGGCGCAGCAAGCCATCTTCACCGCTCAAAGTAGACAAATGCAGCATATGCCGTCATTCTTGACTTGATTAGGGGCGTAGTTAGCACGATATACCGTAAACTCGAAATACTAAAAATACGATCAAAACACAGTAGTGTAGACAAAATACGAACATTATCGTTGTCTGTGATTGTAAGCTCTAAGCACGGAAGCATGTTCGTTAGCACAATAATTCAAACACTCGCACTAAATCCGCTGTGGCATGTCGGTCAATTGTAAATGTACAAAATACGAACATTCAATAACGGTATCGTGGGGCGTGGAACCAAAATACGGCATACATTAAATCTCAAATATACAAGGTACGGTAGGTGATGAGAACGCAAATCAAGAACATGTAAGCAAAACGAGATTATTAAGCATAAGAAAGATGAGTGCGCATATGCGACTTTGAGATGGTATCGTAATGTCGCACAATGTATATTTTGCGACATATAATAAATCTCCCCCTGGTGGGCGCAAGTTACTCCCCAGCAGGGGACTTTCTGCAGGTATGCCACTAAAAAACGCCTCCATCCACCCGTAAACTTACTTTAAATCTGCCGGTATCCGTGCAGCCGCTACACCACGTGATGCACTCTACAACCGCACACTAATTTGACTTTTCCACAATACCTTGTGAAAAGTTGCATTTTTGACATTTTCATGCCGCAATGTTTTTATACTGCTCTCTCCCCTCCATCATGTGGTTTTTGCATAATTTGCTTTTTTCTATTTTTATATGTTTTATAGACTTTTTTCAGAAATAAAACACTCGAACAAAATACGAACATGAAGAGAAGAGAGGAAAGCGTGGTTCGTGGTTCGTTCTAATTATGGCCGCTCCGTCATGTTTTCATGAACGGCTTACAACCCACCAAGCTAAACTCCCTATTTATAGAATGCTTTGTGCGGCGTCCGTAAATCAATATACTCAGCAGGCGTGATATTCTTGGCCTTAAGATAGCCCAGCAACGAGCCCAACTCCCCTACTTGCTCCGGAAGTGGCCGTGTAGAACTAAGCTTAACAATATAGGCCTGCGAGCTTAACTGTACCTGCACTTCTCTTGTTGAACGTGGCACAATAACTCGGCTAACCTTTACATCACCACCTCCGTATACGGATGGTATCTGATTATGTAGTTGGCCGATAAACTGAATGAGTTGTGTGCTCAAAACTGATGCTCCTGCATCAAGCGCCACACCACTTTGATCTTCAATCTGGGTCAGTCTATTAATTTGTACACTGGGGTCGAGGTTTCTAGAAAATAATACACCGTTTGCATCGACAAATTGCTGTGTGTTACTTACATCCTTCCACACAAAAACTGGCTTTCTGAAACGAACGTCAACCTTCAGCGCGGCACTAATGGGGGCCGTTTGAGAAACTTCAAGCCACTGTATCTCCGGATACTGCTTTGTTATAGCACTCTTCAGGCCCGCCTCATCTAGCAGCCAAGACTGTCCTAAAACTGTATGTTCGTGGTATGCGCGCAGTATACTCGCTTGATACTGATCCGCGAGTTCAGTTGTCAGTTTGGTCGAAGCATTACTGCGTAACTGCACTCTTGTAATCTGCATTCGATAGCCCAACGCTACAATAAGGCATAGACCCACTAGGGCGAGTGTTCTATTACGAACAATCCGGCGAGCGAGTAGTTTTTTACGATCCTGTTGCCTCTGGGTTACAGACTGTTGCCGTGCTGCCATTTCACGCTGCGAACGGGAAATAACCACATTGTTACGCCTAAACACCTCACCAATACCAGCCTTTGGCTGACGTGTACGTACTGATGCAAATGATTGTTCTTTTTTTTTGCGAAACATCTGTTTATTTGCTACTTTCTATTACGTCTAGTATACCGCAAGAACCAACCAAAGACCACGCATGACGTTTATTGCGGAGTTGATGCAAGAATAATATGTGCCAGTTCTACAGCAGCGTGCGGTTTGGCAAATTCATCATGGAGGGTCTGGGCCAGTTGCTGCGAGTGCTCTGGATTTTTTTGTAACTGTTCGATGGCTGAAAGTAGCTCCGAGCCATCATCAGAGAACGTTGTTTCATCAAGCGCGATAATGGCTTCCTTCGATGCAAAAAAGGCGGCATTTTGCTTTTGATCATCGAGATTGTGACTTGGAACACCAATCACGGCCTTCTGAGCATTTGCACACTCCTGAACAGTACTTGCACTTGTACGACAAATAACCAAATCAGACGCCAAAAGACGTGGAAGCATTTCGGCAAATTCCTCAATCTGCCAGTGTTGTTGTTGAGATTGTGGTAGAGCCTCTCGCACTGCCCGAAGCTCAACGTCCTTGCCTCTGCCGGCAAGATTGATGATACTCCAACCATCACCAATAAGCTTGCGCGCGATAGCCGTTATTTGAGCGTTCAGTGTTGCGGCGCCCTTCCCGCCCCCGGTCACAAGCAACAATGGTCGATCGGCAGCCAGCCCGAGATCGTTTTTATATACTTTCTGCTTTTTACTGTTGACCGGTTGATATGACCTCTGTACTGGGATACCTACGTACTTCATTTTCTGCTGAGGATATGGGTAAAAAGATGTTGGCATACCCGTAGCAATCGTTTGCGCCCAACGCGCAAGGATACGGTTAGTCAAGCCTGGACGAGTATCAGAATCATGAATGATGAGTGGAACTCTAAATAAACGAGCGGTAAAACCAATTGGCACACAGACAAAACCGCCTTTGCAAAAAACAACATCAGGTTTATGCATCAAAAAATACACTATAGATTGCACTAACCCAGCTCCGAGCAGTACAATATCTCGAGCATTTTTTAGAAGTGTTGGCACATGCGTTATATGCCATAACAGAGATTTGCTCTTATATCTACGGTACTTCCCCGAAAAAATTTTTTTAAGTTGAACTTTCTCAATATCCTTAAAAATAGCCTGCGTTTCCTTGTAGAAACCTCGGTCTGTCACGACAGTTATTGAAAGGTTATCTACATTCGCCTCTTCATTTAATTCGCTAATGATTGCCTTTAGCGGTGTGACATGTCCGCCTGACCCGCCACCGGCTAGTAGTACCCTAGCCACTACACCGCTCCCCTTCTTGCAGTCCGCAGGCTATGGCTACGGCTCGGCTGATCGCTTGGAGAGTTATGGCCCAATTGTGTATAGCGTGAAATATGAAAAACCACACCAAGAGCAGCTAGTGTAAATATCAGGCTCGTTCCTCCGAAGCTTAAGAGTGGTAAAGTCACCCCTGTGAGAGGCATAATGCTTAGCATCGCTCCGACATTAACAAATGCCTGCACCGTCATCCATGCAAACACTCCCCCACTGACAAGTTTAAGATAGTTATTGGGCGCTCGGCTCACAATACCGATCAGCCGAAAAAGCAACGCACCATACACACTAAATACTACAATCATCCCTAAAAAACCAAACTTTTCTGCCATAATCGCGAAGATTGAATCATTCGCCGCCTCAGGCAGATATCCATAAGCTTGCACACTGCGTCCGAGACCCTTTCCAAACATGCCACCGCTGCCAACCGCAATGAGGGCTTGGTTAATATGATAGCCGCTACCGCTCGCATCGGCTTCAGGGTTAAGAAATGTCAGCACCCGAGCACGCCGATGCCCGGCGCTTGCAATTGCTAGAACGCCACCAATAGCAATAATGCCCACCACAAACCAAAATCGCTTTAATGAAATACCGCTCAGATACAGCATAGCGAGCATAATTGCCACAATAGGAATCATCGTTCCGAGATCCTTCTGCAAAACAACAATTTCCAGGCCGATCAAAGCCATTATCACCAAAAAAGCCCTTACAGTTACCGATGCATTAAGTGATCCGTTTTTAATCCGTGAGGTAAAGAAGAGTGCGAGATTAAAGATCAGCCCAAATTTGAGTAACTCCGCTGGCTGGTAATTAATTGGCCCAATATGCACCCAGCGAGTAGCACCTCCATAGGCAAGGCTCAGCGCTGGAATAAGCAGAAAAAAGAACGAGAGGATCGCAAACCAAAGTATATACTTTTGAATAAATGACCAGAATGCGAGTGGTATGATGCTGGCTACTGTAAACACGCTAAAACCAAGCCCTAGAAAGAAGAGTTGTCGATACATAAAATGGTTAGGATCAACATCACCAACCAATTGCGCACTGATAGCTGGACTCACCGAATATATCACCACGAGGCCGATGGACAACAATATGACAATACAAAGCATCAAGATATAATCGGGACGATGTCTTCTGCCAAGATCTTCCCTGCCGCTTTTTGCTGATTGGCGAGGGCAGCGAGCTGATTGAGTTGATCTCGGCATCATAGCGTGAGATGCCCTCCCAGTACCGCAATAAGCAATCCCAGTACTGCGGCTATTTGCCCGAGTACCCAGAAGCGCATAGTCACTTTTGTCTCTGGCCAGCCGATAGCCTCAAAATGATGATGAATTGGTGCCGAAAGAAACACCTTTCGTTTGAAAACCTTTTTTGAAAATAGCTGCACGCCGGCCGAACCCACTTCAACCACAAATACGACCCCAATAACAGGTATGAGTAGCACGGCATTTAGCATAATTGCCACAACCGCAAGCGTCGTTCCAAACGCAAAACTACCAACATCACCCATAAAAAAACGTGCTGGAAAGATGTTGAACCATAAATAACTCAGTAATACACCAACCAGAGTGAGACAAAAACCAGCAATACCAAAGTTACCTTGCAAAAATGCAATGAGCGCAAACGCAGAAAAAGCAGTTACCAAAAGTCCGCCAGCTAAACCGTCGAGACCGTCGGTAATGTTCACTGCATTAGCGGTAGCAATGATGACAAACACGAAGCCAAGCAACAGGAGCGGTGCAGCTAGCATAATATCACCTACAAATGGCACATGAATCGACTGATAGCCAAGCTTGTATACAAACCAGTAACTTAATGTTCCGGCAATAAGTGCCGTAAGTAGTAGCTTTATCTTAAAATTTAACCCTGCCGTTCCCCTACCGCTGCTACGCAAATTAAAGACATCATCAAGTAAACCGATAAGTCCCGCCCCGACAGCTGCAGCGAGTGGTAGATACGTTTGGCCGCGATCGAGGTTGAATGCAAGCGTTACCACACTGAGTGCTAGTAGACTCACTGCGCCAGCCATGGTTGGAATATTTCGTTTATGCTTCTCAGCATGCATTTTGTGAAGCACCTCGGCTTTCTCGCCGCTGACGGCATCAGTTCGCAACTTCTTCCACCACTGATGTTTAAAAGCAAATCTTGTGTACAGTGGTGTTAGTAGCATAGAAACCGCAAAGCCCGCAAAGCCAAGTGCTAAAAATGGTTTGAGATTCTCTAGTATAAGTTGAACGCTTATTGGTGTTTGCTGCATAGTATTCTTCCTATCACATGGGCTTAATATTATAGTAATCTATTAACCAGTTGCTCAGTTCGCCAAATATCGGACCAGCTGCAGCACTTCCGGTAAAACTACCCGCTCCAATATTCGAGTCATCAACTCGTACCATTATGACATATCGCGGCTTCTCATCGCCACCAAAGCCAAGATAACTACCGACGGTCTTATCATCGGTATATCGACCCGTTGCTGGATCAATAGTCTGCGAGGTACCAGTTTTGCCGCCAACGTTATATCCCTTTCTCACAAGATTCGCAACCGCTGGGGCTTCATTCAATGCCGTTCGAGTCATATCACGAATAGCCTGCGAGGTAGTCTCGCTCACGACACCTTTTCTATCAGGCTGCGGTGCGTTGTTTGAGACACTACCATCGGCATTCACGCTTCCTTCGACAATATGCGGCTTGTAGTAATTGCCACCGTTTACCACACTTCCAAATGCAGCTGCGGCCTGAATCATCGTCACACCCATTCCCTGGCCAAATGCCATATTGGAATACCTCACATTATTACCCTGCTCGGTTTTTGGACCATAAATACTACCTGTTGATTCCCCTGCCTGCTCAATACCAGTTAGAGATCCGAAACCGTAATGCTCAGTAAAGTAATTATACAATCGTTCGCGAGCCTGCAAATTAATCCCACCGCCGCCGAGTTGTGAAAGTATGTATACTACGCCAGTATTGAGTGAGTACTTCAAAATATCAGTCATCGTACGGGTACCATTCACATCTTGTTCGACATTCTTAATGCGCGCATCATCCACCTGAACATATCCGGCATTATTAAAGCGAGAGTCTTTATTGATCACACCTTCGTTTAATCCTGTGGCCATTGTTAAAACTTTAATAACAGAGCCTGCCTCATACTGATCACTCACCACCCTGTTCTGAAAGCGCTGATAAGCATCGTCACCAACTTCAAAGTATTTGGCTGGATCATAACTTGGCACGTTGGCCATGGCCTTTACCGCACCTGTGTTCGGGTCAAGCACAACTACACTGCCTTTAGTAGCCTTTGCCTTCACCAAACCACTGGCCAGGATCTCTTCTGCCTTTGCTTGAATATTGCGATCTATTGTTAGTACAGTATCCTGGCCATTCTTTGGCGCTTGTGCAACATTTGTTGCATCATCAACGCTTAGTGGCACGCCATTAACATCAGTAATTGCCTTCAGGACACCAGCCGTACCACTGAGCTTAGCATTGAGCGCACTTTCTACGCCATACTGGCCAGCACCTTCATCATTCACAAAGCCCAGTACCTGCGCACCCAGCCCGCCCTCTGGGTACACACGCTGTGGTACTGCGGTAACATTAATACCCACCAATTGTTTTTTGTCTTTAAAAAGATGGTCCACCTGAGCTTTACTCAGTCGTTTTGCAAGTACAACATAGGCGGTATTCTTTTTAGCAAGCAACTTCTTGAGTTCATTTTTATCAAGTGCAAGCTTCTGAGCTAATGTGTTGGCCACCCCTTCAACGTTATGGACCTCACTGGGGTCGGCATATAAAGTGTAGACCGTTGTGTTCAGTACCGCAGGCACAATGCCATCGCCATCACGATAGTAAAGTGTCCCACGGGTTGCCGGAATGGTGAATTTCTTTTGATGTTCGGCAACAGCCAGCTTTGTATAATAGCCATGCTTCACAATCTGCAGATAAAAGAGCCTCGCCGTCAATACAACACCAATTAAGACAACAACGAGGCGCATGTTTAATGCGCGATTACCAGAACGAACAACCACAGCTTCTCCTGCTGTGTTTGCCGAACGATAAGATGTTGATCGTCTCGTATTCATATTGATAACTTTGTGTTACTAATCTTACGTAGGTTGCTTATATCAGTATACATTGCCGCGTGCAACCGTGAGTAATGCTACTAACGTATTGTCTCGATTGAACTAGGACTGCTCATATTTTTAGCGACAGTACTATTCTTTAGAGTATCAAGAGAGCCGAGCCGAGCCGCCTCAACCTTAAGCTGCTGTTGCTCGCTTAATAATGCCTCGCGCTTGGTCTCAAGTTCATTAATTGGGTATGTATACGCATTCGTTTTATTAATTTGTGCGAGGTACATTAAACCCATAACACTCAGAAGCAGCACGACCACTACCGTGTGTGCAACAGGGCCAAATTGTTTGTTACTTAGGGTGTGACGAACGGTGTTTTGATTGCGACGCCATGAAGTAGCTGGCGTAGCTCGTGAAAGCATGAATGTGGTGGATGCCATATGTATTACGTACCTTTTTGTTTGTATTTATGTTTTGGTGCCACCCACATAACAATGTATGCAGGTGGCAGTTTTAAAGTATTAAAGCCACGCGGACTTTTCACTTTGTATGCCCCAGGAGCTAGTTCGTACCTGAGATTGTGAGCTACTCCTTTTCTTTATGTGTTTATTTGTTAGCGCGAAGCTGGGCGCTCCGTGCTCATCCGGTTTAAAACATCGTTGGTTGCACCGCTTATTGGTTTTTTTGTCAGAACTTGCAGCCGAAGCCTCGTAACCTTTTTGGGCTTCTGTTTTAAAAAAGTTTTTTGACCAGCCGATCTTCCAATTCTGAAAGCTAATCACTACTACCTACCGCTGGCTGTAGCAACTGCAGCAGCAAAGGTAGTGTGGTTTCAAGCTGTGCAAGTTCTTGGTTAACCGCGATGCGTAGTGCTTGAAAGGTGCGAGTCGCAGGGTGTGTTTTTGCACTCTGCGTCTATAAATCTCCTCAACAAGTGCAGCGAGCTGGAGTGTAGAACGAGCCGGACGCTGGGCAATTGTTGCCTGAGCAATCTGCTTAGCCCGTGGTTCTTCGCCGTAGTCCTTTAAAACTCTCGTGAGTTCTGCCTCCGGAATACTCATTAACCACTATGTGAGCAGTAGGTTCTTGGCGGTTTGTCCATTCACATGTCAAGCTCGGCATCAGTTTGAAAACTAAATCCGCGCTCGGCGTTGTCAAGTGCAGTGGCAATGCACCCAAATCGAGTAGTATCATATCAAACTGCTTACTCGCATCCTGCAAGCTCGAAATTGGCAACTTTCCAAACGAAAATCCTGATGGATAAGCCGAGCGCCCTGCTCTTTCAATGTTTGCAAACAGCCAATTGCGCTGACTATCTCGATCAACCAGTGTCATAAACGCGTTACCCGTTATTTCACGAATAGCCGAAGCGTGCCCGCCATACCCTGCCGTCAAATCAAGATAAGTTTCACCTGATTGTGGCGCAAGTACGTCAAGAACCGCCTCCAGCAAAACTGGAACATGGGAGTTGTTGTGGTGGTGTGCTTCTTTTACCATCCGCCTTAGCATAACGTAGGCAAATCCCAAATTACAAATTCCAAACTACAAATAATTCCAAAATTCGAACATTCTATTACAAAACGTTTGTCGTTTATATCACTCGGTGATTGAAATTTATTTGTGATTTGTTATTTGATCATTGTGATCTGCTTTGCTAAAGCAAAGGCAGTTGGTTCGAGGTCACCTATCCTGGCAATCAGCTTGTTTGTTTTTGGTATCTTTTTAAGATATGTGTTTTTGTTTTTGATTTGTGCCAATGGAATGTTATGAGTGGTAATTTCAAAAATTACTATATATCCATTGGCGAGAGAGACTTATGTGTGAGGTGGAGTTTTTTGGGAGGTTTTTAAACCTAAGAAAGTGCAAAGATCTATTTTTAGTGTAATCTTCATTCCCACCGCCAATTGCCAAGGTAGCTGACCTCGAAAGTACGAGTGTTTTAAACTGTTAAAGTGCGTATCAAAGCGCAGGATGGTCAGCTGGCATAATGCGCCAATACTGCCCCGCCCGTACTGCTACCACATCCTTGGTGATACCAGCGTAATCCAGAAGGTGGTTTTCAATGGTGAACCTGCCCTGCTTAAGATCGAGTTGTGATTCGATCTTGCCCATCCGAAGACGCACGTTCTTATCGGCTGTAACCTCATCAAGAATATCGCCTCGAAGAGCTGGTTCAACCATTTGATCCCAGACGTCTTTTGCATATAAATGCAGATACTGTCCGAACCCTCTGGTTACTACTACCCCGCTCGCAAATTCTGTTCGAATATCCGACGGTATGGTTAGCCGCCGTTTATCATCGAGTTTGCGCTCAAAGTAGTCGCTCATGATATATAGAAATCCTCTACTTGTTAATCTCAGCTTGACTGAAACATCAGCAAGTTGAATCATTCTTTTTTGTTAATGTTTGTTTGTGGCTGGGTGGCTGCTTTGCTACCCACATTTACCCACTGACATTGATAATATACCTACAACTACCCACATACAAGCCTTTTTACATAGATTTTTCGCCATTTTACCCACAAAAAACAAAATCCCCAGCACTTTTCCACAGTTCTGGGGATAAACACTCGTCTATTCCATCACCAATACCAAGCTCAACACCCCCGCCCCGACAAGGATAATCCTTGTCACGAAGACTAGCCTCTGACATGTGAGCTTTAGAAGTGTTATGATCAATCAGTTTTCTTCAAAAAATCTACTGGGTCAATCTTTACACCGTTCCAAAATATGCCTTCTTGCCCAGAAAATCTACCACTGGCTAGCGTATGCCCCCCGCCATCATACGGAATTTTTACCACTGTAGCGCCACCACCCATGTATTGAGCAGCATTGTCCAGTTGGTCAAGATAATGCCACTGGTCAGCGTCACCTTCTCGCTTGCCATGGTGTGGACTTGCTTCTCCTGATCGAGGATAGGTAACAACAAATATCGGATCTTGCGCATTCCCCTGAGCAGTAGTTCGATGTTTAAAGTCGTACAAATCTGTAACAGCAGGACTACCCATGCCTGTAAAGAAGTGTGTCTGGCTCACTAGATCATAATGCGATACAAAAGCTTTAATGCTACCATCAGGCTTCTTAGCAAAACCAGCGATGCCAGTACATCCAGTGAGACTGCCTGTAGCAACAATACCATCTGAGCCTGGCGCGACCTTTATACTCCCCGATGAGTTCATATCGACATAGGCAATCGATCGCTCATCTAAAGCTCTCTCTATGGAATTCAGAGATGTGACCGATAGCCACAAAACCCGCACCCTGCGCTAGCGCACTCTCTTTGATAAGTCTGTCGCTTACCACAGACTCACCTTTCGGAAGTTGGCGAACTGTAATAATTGTTGGTTTTTGTGCCATATGTGATAGTGTATCAAATATTAGTACTTTTGTCAACATTTTGTAATAATCTGCATCTTGAGGACTGCCCAATAAAGGCAACGGCTATTGAGCATCACAACCGACCTTTAAGCGGCGGCAATTGCCCAGCAGGCTGCAAGCTCGTGTGGTTTGCGCGAACGATAAAACTCTTGAGCACCCCCTACTAAAAGTGCTCCTTGCTCTACTCTTAATGGGAGTTCGTCTGTAACGTTTGCTAACATGGGGCTATGCTGACAATGTTTTGACTAATCGAGAGTACCAGATGGCGCTTTGGCGGGGGCGGCGTTTCATGGTTTTGTAGTTGACTTCCAAAAGGCCGAAACGTGGCCAGAAGCCTTCGGCCCATTCAAAGTTATCAAGCAAGCTCCAGTGAATGTAGCCTTTTAGCTCCACTCCATCTTTCATGGCTCCATCCATCGCCTTCACACTTTGGGCAATCCACCACTTTCTGTACTTGTCGTTTCGATCCGCTACGCCGCTTTCGGTGATGATAAAGGGCAACTTGTATTTTTGATGCAGCTTCATGAGTAGTGGCCGGATTTTATCGGGCTGCATATCCCAGCCAAGATCATTCTTTTTGTTATCTTCAGGATTATGCACCCGTGTGCCGAGTACTTGATTTGCAAAATAGTAGTTGAGGCCAAAAAAATCTTGTGTGCGCCTCACCCTGTTCACAAACCACTCATTTGCAAAATAATGACTCCACCGCGCAATAAAGTGAGAGATCCATGAATCGTCGCCGCCATAATAATAGGCACAGTTATGAGCCAGCCCAATTTGTGCCTTGGGGTGTAACTTTTTGAGCAATCTATAGCTTTTACGGTGTGCTCGGGCCAGATTTCGCATGACAGCGATCATAGCAAGCTTTGAGCCGCCTTCCGGTGGCCAACGCCGCTCATGGTAGCTCATAGCGGCGTACACCGTTGGTTCATTAAGAGTAATAACGTAACGAAAATCGACATCAAGATGTTCTGCCAAATAGCGCACGTACCGTACAAAATACCTCACGTTACGTCGATGTAAAAAACCGCCCTTCTCGGCAAACCACTCCGGAAATGTCCAATGCCACAAGGTAATGATTGGTGTAATACCACGTGCTTTGAGCCCTTCAAAATAATTTTGATAGTGTTTCAATGCAGCTTTATTAAATTCACCCTCTTTTGGCTCAATTCGCGACCATTCTATACCGGAGCGGAGTGTGTTCAAATGAAGTTTTTTTGCCAAATCAAAATCGGCCTCATAGCGCTTAAAATGATCTGCAGCTCTGCCTGAAACATAATTAGAGGGTCTCAACGCCTGGTCTTTAATTTCATCCCAGATCGGCAAATGCTGATACGTATATGGTGCCTGAGCCACTTTTACCTGCGCCGTCTCCAGCTCCCACGCCGTCCACTGATTGTGATTGCCGCCTTCAGCCTGGTGAGTTGAAATACTCGCCCCCCACAAAAACTTTTTAGGAAACTTCAAATTTATTTTTGTACCCTGCGCCATTACTGATTAGTATACCGTATGCAAGCATAAAAGCATTACCGCAACAAGCAATTACCGCCCGAATCACAAAATTAAATACACACTACAAGCCCGTCATCCTGAACTTGTCTCAGAATCCATGGCCTTTATTAGACTAGATCCTGAAACAAGTTCAGGATGACGGTGAGGGGTTTGTGATTGGGGTATTAATTACTACTTTAAAATATCTCGTAGCTGCGCAAGATCTTCCTCGCTCAGCGCAATCCCTCGGGCACTTAAGAACGCCTCCAGCTCATCACGGGACTGTATAGGAGCTGCTTCGCCAGTATATTCTCGAATTAAAGCCAGCAGCTCCTCTCCGTAGCGTTCGATCATTTTTGGGCCAATACCAGAAATAAGCTTTAACTGCTTTTGCGACAATGGTTTATTCGTAGCTAGGGCCTCAAGTGTTTTATTACTGGCAATCATATAAAGCGGCACGCTGCGTTTTGAGCCTTCCTGCGAGCGCCAGGTCTTTAACAACTGTAAAAGTGCTTCATCAAGACCTTTGCCACTCGTTGCGATGCTCTCCTCATCTACCGGTATCTCTTCCGGTGTTTCGCGGGCGATTGCCTCCGAAAGCTGCCTTATCTCCTCATCAAAGCTAAAGATCTCCGGGTGCATTGCCATTGCCGTATTGTTGATACCTTTCAGATACAGGCCATCAAGACTTCGGACCCGAGAAAGCGCCACATATCCCATGCCAGGCGTAAAGGCTCGTGAAAGATCAATCTCCGCTGCGTCCAAGCTCATCCCCTGACTTTTATGGATTGTAATGGCCCAAGCTAAACGAAGTGGCAATTGCGTCACACGGGCGCGCTCTTTACCATCTTCCTCAAGCGCCCAACTATGTTGCTCTACGGTTAACAATTTGCCGCCACGTTGCAACTTGACCACAGGTTTGCCATCATGAAAATCCACCACTCTACCACGAGAACCGTTCACAAAGCCTTCTGAAAAGTTATTTGCCACGAACATAACTTCAGCGCCAATTTTCAGCTCTAAAACTTCAGGCGCAAGAACACTCTTCATCAACTGCTCAACCTTTGCCTGCACGCCGTAGGTTTCCATAACGAATGTTCGCGCATCGTCACTCAGTGCTTTAAGGTGCGAATCATTAATCTGCTCAACATCTTGGTTGTGCGAATACAGTTTTGTCACTGAAATATCTCGTGGTGCCTCAGCCCCAAGGCGCTCGCTTAAAGCATCAAAATGAACATCCAGCACTTCGCCCGCTCGCATTGCCTCAAGCAAATCAAGTAGCTGATCATTCTGCTGACGGTGCTGCTCGCTCAAATAACAAATTTTAGGATTTAATTCTTGCCATGCTGCGCTAAGATGAGCAAAATCAATGGTGGCATCACCTCTATTTATTGGCGGCAACTGAAACAAATCTCCCGTTAGAATTACCTGCATGCCACCAAACGGCTCGTCCGAATCGCGTAACCATTTTGCAACTTGGTTCACCATATCAAGCCGTTTACCGTGAATCATCGAAACCTCGTCAATAATCAGAATGTCGGTATTGTTGTAACGCTTCAGCAACCGATCGTTATCCTTCAACCACTTTTCATCCCGATCGCTAATTTCATCACGAATTCCAAGACCTGACCAGCTATGAATTGTCGTGCCACCAATATGCGTAGCTGCAATACCCGTACTTGCCGTAATTGCCACGCGCTTTTTTTGTTTTTTAGCCCAGTCAATAAATTGGTTTAGTACATATGTCTTACCACTTCCAGGAGCACCAGTCAGAAAAACTGATTCACCGCTCATCATCACCCTCAAAGCCTGTATTTGTTTCATCGCCCCACTTTCAAGTTACTCGTTTAAGTATAGCAGCTCACGACGTGATTGCTCATTACTTTGCGTGAACAAAATAACCAAGTAGATCTTGGACCTTACCACTTTGTGCACGCTCAACTACACCTTCGTTTGCTTCAAGTAAGCCAAGTAACCTTCCTTTAAATCTAAAAGCGCCTCTTGCAATTATGCCAATTTCTGAATGATCTATACCATCACGCAGATTATAAATACTGACTGCAAAATCCAACCAAGCCCTATAATCTCCTTGAGTAATCGCTTTTTCAAATTCAGGCTCATCGAGCACTCTCTTGAGCATTGCATCAAGTTTATCTACATCCTTTGCCCTCACGCCAGAAATTGATCTCAAACCATACGCAAGCACATGTCCAGCAGGGTTCAGCACAGAAACACTTGAGCCAGATTCAGTTACAAGCTCCCATGGGGCATACGAGCCTTCGGCAACCTCTTGAGAAAGCGGGCCAAGCTCATAACGCCTCACGCCAGCATCATCGATCGTGCGTTGCGATATCCAATCAGTAAACAGCGACTTCGTGCCACCGAACCTTTCTTGAGGCTGGTAGCGTTCAAAGCCAAATACCGAAACAACCAGCTCGCCCCGAACAGCCTCCTCAACTTCTGCAACCACCACAGCAGCCTCGCTATCGCTCATGACTCTATCAACGAGAATATCTATATCTCTAACGGTACCATTCGGCCTAATCGTCCCTTCGCTAGCAGCCGCCGATGCGCTTATTGTTTGTGTTGCATGGTTGAATACTATGCCTGAATGCTTCAGCGCACTACTTGCAATTCCACCCAGCACAAAGTAATTTGGTTCATTACCGATAGCACTGCGCATTGCTGCATCAACATCTACAATCGCTTCGTAACACGACATTCCTTCGGATCTTCTGCTCATGCCTACAATGTACGTACAACATTATAAAAACACAAGCACAAGCGTACTTAATAACTGAGTACCAAAACTCACCGGTGTCATCCCGGACTTGATCCGGGATCTAGTATTTGAACTGGATTCCCGTCTTCACGGGAATGACGGACGTGAGGTTTTTAGATTCAGGTTACTTCATGATCTGCATTTCACGGCTATGGAATATTCTGAATCTTAAAACCAAACAAACCTACGGATCACCCTCTTTCTGTGCTTATTTCATAACGAAGACGACTTTTCGAGGCTCGGATACATTAACCTATACCTTGAAACCCCGCCCTTGTCATCCTGAGCAACGTCGAAGGATCTAGTGGGTATACACCAGATCGGCTAGACCCTTTCTTACTCGCTAAAGCTATGGCGGACAGGTCAACAGGCCCAACATGACACACTAACAGATTGGGAGTTCCGAGATTCAGTTATAGATTAATTTTGATTATTCAATACAATATGCTATAATTAGTATATTATGAGCACTGAACAAACAACATCCCCGCTATCTGGCGACGATCAAGTAATAGCAGAAACCTGGACAAAGGTTTATGGTCATAGACAAAACCAAGGTCAAGCTACGGCTGATCAAATGTCAGTACCGGAAGCGTTCCAACCACGCAGACGAGCTCGAATTGGCAGAGTGGCTGGCTTTATAAAAAACCTGAGATTGCCCCGCGCCAAAGCCAAACACGAGGCCAAACATATGCGAACAGCCCGCAATGCCGAGTTTCAAAGCCTGCTTAGATCTGATGCTATGTTCCTTGAAGAGCATACAGAATCTCAATCTTCTATTGAAACGACAACCCCAAAACCCAATCAATACTCTGGGCTTTTTCGCAAAACCACGCGAGTTGGCTTGGCCATGGGTGCCCTTACACTTCTCTCATTTGGTCTCAATAACCACGTGCAATACCGGCCCGATAGCACCACGCAAACATCGAGAGCGCACACTTCTCAATCCTTTGGAACCAATGACACAACAGCGGCAGCAAACCATGCTATCTCAGTCGAAACCGCCACACCTGCTATAGCCATCGCCGAGCAAGGCAATGATCGGACCATCCTAAGTTTCACCATAAATCAAGACACCCCGACTATCTGGCAGGGTGTTGAACAACAGCTTGAGGCATCGAGCGGTACGCCAGCCTCACCTCAACAGATTGCCGAAAATGTTGATCGAATCGGACAATTTTACGATGCGGACCCGTCCGTAGTGTATGCCGGGGATAGGGTCATTTTTGAACCAACGGCAGCCTAAAGCGTAATCTTTTCCGCACGAGCCTTATTTGCCCACTGGTCAGCCATTTCGTTACCCGGGTCGCCAACGTGACCTCGAACCCAAGTAAGCTTGGCTTTCGAGCTTCGATATAACGGACAAACCTCTTGTACAATATCTAGGTTTTTAATGCCACCTTTTTTCTGCCAGCCGTTAGCCTCCCAGGTTAGCGACCATTTGGTAATCACGTTGATCCAGAATTCGCTATCTGTAAAAATCTCACACTCTTCGCCGTTCGCATGTTCCAAGGCAGCAATCAACGCCCTTCCTTCCATGCGAATATTGGTAGAATCCCCATCAAATCCAAGCCGCACCGGCTCCATCTTCTCACCATCCACTAAAATAACCGAAAATCCCCCCGGCCCCGGGTTCGGACTACAACTCCCATCAGTATAATAAACTTTCAAACTACCCTACTTTCTTGCTATGTTCTTCAAGCCAACTAGCAATTACTGGCACATCCAGCTTATCAGTTGCAACTTTCACCGCAAAATTTTCGACTTCCCCTTCTTGAAAATCAATATGGTATCCGTTTTTCTCTACAAATGTCAACGCTGCCAATGTTCCGGTACGCTTATTGCCATCAACGAACGCATGATCAGCAATAATTGCTCGCATAAGTGCAGCCGCTTTTGCAAAGATCGTGCTGTATAGTTCTTCTCCAAAAACAACTTGCGTTTGCGTTGCTAGTGCAGATTCAAGCCTTCCAAGATCACGAATCCCATCAGAACCACCGGTTTCTTGAATAACAAGAACGTGTATTTCCAGCAGCCCCTCTAAATCTATGCAATTCATCGTTCGGAAAGGTTTTTAAAGTCCGTTTTATATCGCTCCAGAATTCCACGAGCAACATCCATCGTATTGGAAGTATTTGAACCTCTTCCTTTTGTCTGCTTTGAGAGAACAACTACTTCAACCTCATCACCAATCGAGAGGTTCTGTTGCTTCAAGTCCTTCGCAGGAATGGTTACCCCAGCGCTCGAGCCAATTTTTATAATTTTTTGAATGCTTTGAATCATAGATTCATTATAACAATATTATAATAAAGATCAACACTTGAGTTATAAGTTTTCAAATCTCCCATCTTTATAAGGAGGTTCACAAATCTCTGCAAATACGAGACCGCTCTCACCCGCCTGCCACTGCATAACTTGACCTATCTCAACCTCAACTGATCGTGCATTATCAGGGGTAATATCATCAAAAACATATTCTTGCGCTACACCATCTTCGGAAACTACCGTAAGCACCCCTGCTCCTCTAATAAATTGCTCGACCGTTTTCGTACCGCCCAGCACCCGTTGATTAGGCGTTTTCGCATTTGCCGCTACTTCTACCACGGCCACGTCCTCAGATATCGTATCGGCAAATGCATATTCATCACATTCAATATTTTCATAGGGATCATGTGATCTTATCAAACGCACTGATCTTCCTCCAAACAGTATGCTTTCCGACTGAGGAATTCTAGTGCCACCATCAACCTCTTCCAGGTAGCGTTTTATCACGTCTTGGTCGCCAGCAGCTCTCTTGTGCGTAATAAGCTCTTGTCTCATCTGTAGCCTTATTTCTCTTGCTCGTTTTATTGCAGCATCATAAAACGGCATGATTGGATATAGCCGACCATAACCGGTTATCTTATCTGGATGATCATCTGGCATACTACGTTGTCTGCGACGTTCCAAAGCAGCGATCGATGCTACTTCAAGATGATCTTCAATTCTTTGTCTAAATTTCTCACTCATAGCAACTCCTTATCTGTTACTAAGTTACTATAATACTTTTTTCACAATATGTTAAAAAGTTGTCTGGACTTTCAGACATTTGTGTGCTAGGATAAACACATGCATGTTGATAACTCACTGCAAAATAAAGTTGTCCGATATTTGAAACAACTGGGCTTAGAGCGTGAACAAGCGCTTGTGTATCTGTTTTTACTTCAAAACGGCCAAAATACCGTTCTTGCAATTAGTAAAGGGCTTAAAACCGGCCGTACCAAGCTCTACCCTCTTCTGGAGGAGCTTGCAGAAAAGCAATTGGTTGTCATCCACGAACGTCATTATGGCACTAGCTATGAGGCGCAGAAGCCAGAAGTTATAGAATTTTTAGTGAGCGAACACGAACGCAAGGCAGAAGCGCTCCGAAGCTCGTTACCCGCTGCAGTCAACATTTTAGAGAATTTGCAGCAACAATCCCCTACCCACACCAAAATCGTAGAATATCGCGGCATAGATGGTCTCAAACAGATGAACTTCAATCTGAGCAAAGCCACCAAAGAGTACCGTGTTTTTGAGCTAGCCGGGCTCGATAAGCACCTTGGTACACATTTTGCCCAGAAGATGCGCGAGCGCTATCAAGAGCGCAACCTAAAAAGCTTCGATATCACAAACAATCCAGACCGAGCCAAAGAACCAGGCGCCGAACTACCCGGCTCGCAAACGGCATATATATCACCTAGTGTATTCAAGATCGAATTTGAAACCTACATTTACGACAACGTGGTTGGCCTACTTAACTACGAGAGCAACGATATCTTTGGCGTAGAAATCTACAGCGAAAAACTCGCCCGCCAACAAACCCAGCTTTTCAACCTGCTGTGGAACCAAGCAAAGATATTAAACTAGTATTATTACTCAGTAACGGTGAGCATGCCGACATGGCGGTCGTCGATGTGGTCGTGGAAGCCATGGGTGCCAACGGTTTCGGCGGTGAAAGTGGCAGATTCGCCGGGCGCCAACACACGCATATTCATTTCCGTATTTAAACGATGTGTTGGATGGTCATCTGATGAAAATTGCACTTGTGTTGAAGAGTCATTTTTCACCGTTATTATCGCGCCCTTCTTAACAGTGAGATTATTGGGCGAAAAGCCATTGTTGGTAAAAGTAATTGTGGCATTCTGGGCATCCGCCTCTTCTTCACTTGGCCCAGCTGAAGCTTCTTCAGGTTCAGTACCTTCACTCGTCTGAGTATCCGTCACCTCGCTAGCTGGCGCGTTCGCGTCCTGATTGAGTGCAAATACCGCTACCAAAATAGCTGCCAAGATTGCCGCTATGCCAATTCCGATTATGACTTTTTTGCTCATACTTGTTCCTTCATGCCTCGCTTATCGTACCAGTAATTATACACGATCGCCGCAATCAAGCTCACACCGTACACATACCAAACAGCTTTATACCAGCTTACAGAAAGCTCGCGCCCCAAACTCAGACCATGATAAAAAATCATCGCCATCGCAACAACCTGCGCCCAATCGACATACTTCCACCACGATTTCTTCTGAAATCTCCGCTTCAACTCAAACAACAAAAAGATGATCAGACCGATACTACCAAGCCCAATCGCAAACTTCATTGCACCATAAACCTCCAGATAGCTCTGTGGCGGCAAGCCAAAACCATCTTTGTAGAGTTGAAAAATAAACAAGCCAGGGTGTAAAAGAATAAATGCCAAAACAAGATAGCTGCTTACCATAGAATACAGTTTATTCTCTTTCGCAGACACTCCAAGCACTCGCCTCAACGAGCCGAGCACATAATGTGTCCACATCAAACTAAATGCCGCTAAACCAAGGAGCGGAAAGATATCGTAAGTAGCCAAAGAGCCGCCATTAAGTCGCTCCCCGGCCCATACAACAGTAGCTAGCACGAGAACAAATAACCCCAGTCCCCACGAACAAACTCGAAGAATAGTTTTATTGTTCATATGTTTATTGTAACAGATCAGACGACTCAAACTAACCGCGCATGTTTGCTTTGACGTGAGAGTTTTTTATCAAAAGTCAGAAGCTGCACACCCTGTAGTTCTGCGTACGTTGCCAAGCAAGCATCGGCAAAAGAGATTGCCGGATGCTCAACGTAAAACGGCAAGGCTTTTGCTAAGAGCTCTCGATTACAATTTACCTTGGGATGCTTCAAGATAATCTCCGCAATCTCTGAAACCTCTTTGCGCGAATAGCCGAGACGTGAGGAATGTAAAATCCACACCACCTCCGCCCACGCAAGATCTGCAATATGTACTTCTTTCACGCTCGGATCCTTAAGAACAGCAATCACCTGCTCTGCTTGATCTGGAATATCTTGCAGTATCCAACGCAACAATAAGTTTGTGTCAAATGCAACCGAACTGCTCATATGCTACGCTCGATCTTTCCATGCTTGATCACGAAGCTGTTCAATCTCTTCAACCAAAAGTGGCGCAATACCTCGCTCTTTGCGATGTTTCTGCACCTTTTTTTGCAGTCGCTCAAACTCTACCCAATAGTCATCTTTCTCCAAAATTATCTGGCCCTTAACTTCTTTCACGCGCAGCCTATCAGATGTAGAAATACCAAGTTTTCTGCGAATAGTCACCGGCACAGTTACCTGACCCTTGCTCGTAATTGTTGTGCTAAATGTTTTCATAGGTATTACTTTATCAAAAGTAATACCTAATGTCAAGGTAATACCACTTGACTCTCAAAACTCACCGGTGTCATCCCGGACTTGATCCGGGATCTAGTATTTGAACTGGATTCCCGTCTTCACGGGAATGACGGACGTGAGGTTTTTAGATTCAGGTTTTTTGTGGCCCAAGCCTCAAGATCTCTCCCAACGTCATCCCCAACTCGATTGGGGATCCAGTTATGTACTAGACTCTCAGTATAGCTTCGTTACACTCAGTACATAATTCGACCCTTCTTTTAGCTACCAAATTAGCAAGCTGAGAATGACAGATCTGAGGTTTCGAGGTTTGGGCCAAACGTCCATTCCCGAAAACTTGCACTAAAGTATGGCTAGTCGGCCAACCTCCAGTGTAATATCGAGGGATGGCATTTAATCACTACGCAAAAATCAAACGAATTTTAGAAGCCGAACCACCTGGCTGGTATGTTAAAAGAATCAACAAGCCGACTACTGCAAAAAACTTTAAGGGCGAGCTTCGCCACTTTGACCATTATTACCGCATCTACCGAGCTGATGGCTCCCCCATCAAATACTGCAAGTTCCAACAGCTCGATAAATTTGCCCAGATATTACACTCAGAAACCCTTGAAGTACGCTAACAAATCATCGCTCATTATCTACGGTAGGCATTTCAGAAGTCGATATCAGAAAGAATTTTAATAAGCGCTTCGGTATATACAGGATCTTTGATGCTATGCGGCGCAGATACAACCTCAATAGGCTCAACATTAAAATCTTTAGCTGACTTTTTCACTCTCTCGACTAAGTATGGAACTTTACTCTTTTCAAGTTCTCCATAAGTAAAGATTATTTTGACTCCCGCACTTTTTGCCTGCCGAACAAGAACTTGAGCACTATATTGCCTTAGGTCGGCAAGACGTTTTTTGCCAAACCTCATACCACGGATATAGGCTGCTTCTGTTGCAATATCTTCTTGAAAATAAGGAGATAGTGATGCCAGCAAAACAAGATCTGGTCGTAACTCATTGGCAGTAATCAAGGCCACCATTGCGCCAAATGAATTGCCGACCACAATATTAGTATCACTCTTTTGTTCTTTATATAACTGTCTGAACTGTTGACAAAATTGAGAAACAGTTGTAAATCTCCAGCTAATATCTACTGGCACCACTCTATAGCCAAGCACCTCTAAACCATCGCGCAATGGCTTGAAGGCTACATCTGTCGCAGTCCGCTTGGTATTGTAACCATTAATAAGAAAGAGTGTCGCCATGCAGTTAAACCTCAGTTCACTACAGCTCTTCAATCTTCACCCGTTTTTGTTCGGTCGTATCCCGATCACGAACGGTAACAGTTCCGTCTTCAAGCGTATCAAAGTCGATTACTACACAGTATGGTGTACCGATTTCATCTTGACGGCGATAGCGTTTACCAATATTCCCGTTATCGTCCCAGGTAACGTTACCGTATTTTTTCTTCAGTGCAGCAAAGACCTCTCTCGCCTTCTCCACAAGCTCCGGCTTGTTCTTTAGCAGCGGCGAAACACAAAATTGATACGGCGCAAGATGGGTTGGCAGCTTCAAGTACGCACGCGCCTCACTATTCACCTCATCCTCTTGGTACGCAGCACATAGCACCGCCATCAACGCTCGCTCAACACCGAATGAGGGCTCGATCACGTGAGGAACAAATTTTGTGTTCGAACCTTTTATAGTGTATTCCATGCTCTTGCCAGAATTATTCTGAATATTCATCAGGTCGAAATCTGTACGGTACGCCATACCCAAAAGCTCATCCCGACCATGCGGAAAGTCGAACTCAAAATCGATCGTACGCTTGCTATAATGCGCCCTATCCTCCTCTGGAACTTCAAGTTCATGCACACTCTCTTTTGGTAGACCCAACGCCGCAAACCACTCATGAATTTTTACACGCCACTGCTCAAAAAGCTCCTCCCACTGCTCTGGATCAACAAAGTATTCAATCTCCATTTGCTCAAATTCGCGCGAACGAAACACAAAATCACGCGGGCTAATTTCATTCCGAAACGCCTTACCTTGCTGGGCAATACCAAACGGCAAATCTGGATAAAAACTATCCACCACGTTCTTAAAGTTCGTGAAGATACCCTGCGCAGTTTCTGGCCGCAAATAGCTCACCGAACTTTCATCACTCACCGGCCCAACATGGGTTGTGAACATCATATTGAAAGTTCTCGATTCCGAAAGCGGATTCTTATCAGGGCTCACAATGTTGTTTTCTTTAATTGCCGTATCCATCTGCGCCATCGTCATGCCGGTCGGGTCAATACCATTATCTTTCAGAATATGATCAGTACGATACCGCTTCTTAGTTACAGTATCCTCACAAAGTGGATCAACGAATGTATCAACATGCCCGCTTGCCTGCCAAACCTTCTGGTTCATTAAAATTGCCGCATCGACACCGTACATATCCTCGCGGTCTTCCACAAAAATCTTCCACCAGAGATTCATAATGTTACGCTTGAGTATCACACCAAGCGGACCGTAATCCCACGTTCCAGAAAGCCCACCATACACCTCACTACCCTGATAAATAAACCCACGCCGCTTACAGAGGCTCGTGATTGTCTCTAAATTTAATTCGCTACTCATAATTAGTTACCCTTATTTGTTAGGTTGTTTTAGAAAAATCAAAAATAGTGTTAAAGAAAAAGCGCTGCTAAGCAGCGCCGCCGAAACCACGACCAGCAAAGAAGGCAATACGCGCCTCAACAAAAAACAATGCTGATTTGGTAACAGTTATCATACTCAGCAAGATTATACCTTAGATCTAAAGCACTGTCATCTCTTGCTTATTTACTTTTTCTACCACTAAACCACAAACGGCAACTATCTTCCCAATCGCCTTTGAACCATCCGGTTCATCACTATCGGGTGGGAATTCCACGATACCATCGTTCATATGCCCAAGTAATGTAAAGGATCCATCTGCTACGGCAAGAACCTCAAAAGCACTATAACGACGCGTTGTATCACCATCAAGAGGCTGCAACGGACCGTAATCATACGCATCGTAAGGTGCACTCATTTGAACACCACTATCAGCAGGTGCGAATATAAACCGAAGTGCATTATCGGAACGATTGACGATCAGTTTTGCCGGTACGTTACATACTTCAGCCGAGTCTCTATCAACATTAAGTCGAAGTGCACCAGTTTCGGTATCAAGTGGCAGCGTTATTGTAAATCCAGCCTCTTGTTCACCATCAGCTAGCGCTGTATCAACGTACTTTCTAGCAATCAAATATTGCAACCTCCTTAGAAGAGCAGGATCAACATTACTTGTCTGCTCTGACGCACTCTGATTGCTATGCCGCTCATTTTCCTTAGCCACGTGATCAACTCACTCTCTTCGATCTAAACAGATTATGGGAGCTCACTGCAACGAACATCATGCTCCTTTTGTTGCCCTACACTATCAGCAGGTTGGATCTCGGGCACTTTACCAGTATGATGAATCTTGCGTGATAATTCAGGGTCTAATACCAAAGGTAATCCCGAGTTTGCTGTGGTATCAGCAAACTCCACCAGTGCACCCGCAACCGCCGTGGCAGCCAAAGCCTGTGCTTCTCGCAAATCATGTAATTCTTTATCGGCACCGTCATTTGCTTTTTCTACTGTTGGCATTTTTGTTCCTTGTTTATTTCATCTTACGACGATATTTTTATTATAGCAAACATAAGCGTAAATGTCAATACTTTATGCCCTTTTCGCTATAATTTGGCAATTTGTTCGATGAGGGTTTCGAGTGGTTTTGCGGTTGCGGATAAATCCTTTACTTGGCGAAGTACTTGAGATTTGTGCGAGGCGAGTAGGCGCAGTAATTTGATGTGCTCTGTACGGAATGTGCCGTTGGGGCTTGAGTAAAAACACATCTCTTCTGCCGAAAACCCGTACAGCTCATCATCTATCAGCTTCGCGCCTCTTTGATCAGTATGTAAGTTCGGCTCTCTTCCCTGCAGCTTCAAAAGGCGGAGGTAAAACCACGTTTTTATACCTGAGAGCGAGACTTCGGCCTCTCCTAAAATGGCGAGGGTATCTCGCAGTAGTTCGTAGTAATCTCGCTCGGCCTCATCTTCAATAATGGTATCCATCAGCTTCATGGCTTCGTAGCCAAACATCATCCGCTGCAAATCTCCCACAATACCATCCCAATGAGTTTCAAGGCGCGTGCTGATGATCCGCTGTAGATCACCCTGGGTCTGCAAAAACGTAATGGTACTTTCTGAAAAAAGCTCAATGCCTCCGGCAAGTTTACTTTTAGAGCGTCGTACACCCTTAACTATAGCTTTTACTTTACCGATTGGAGTAAGAAACGTTACAATCCGATCCGCCTCGCCGTAGTTGGTGCGTCTTAGAACAATCGCCGGTGAAGTCTGCTGCCTCATACCTGCACCTCAACATATGCAAGCTGCTTTTTAACAGCAGCTACCAGATCTTGCGGCTTGGTTTTTGATTTATCAAGATACTCCTGAACGCCATACTGCCGCCATCGTTCTTGGCTCATCCTAAAATCGTGAGGAGAAACATTACTTAAAATAACGACTGGTATTTGACCGCTGTCTTCATACGAGGCAAGTTCATGCAGCAGCTCAATACCATTATGTTGGGGTAAAAACATGTCAAGAATAATAAGATCGATCTTCTTGTTGGTATCGAGTTGTGTCAATGCAGCATCAGCACTTGCAGCAGTCAGCACACTACAGCTGGGTATTTTTTGCACAATATCATGGTACAGCTCGGCAAGCCATGGATCGTCTTCAACCAGTAGAATTGTGTATGTCATAACTCAAACAAACTCAGTTGGTGAGATAACTGAAGGTTAACCAGAAAGCTCGAGCCATCTTTGCGTCGTGTTAATTCGAGGCTTCCGTTCATCGCCTCAGTCAGTTGCTTAGCAATATACAGCCCCAGACCGGTGCTGGTTGCCCACTGCGGCACTGGGCGTTGCATCCGGCCAAATTGAGAGAAGAGTCGCTTCAAATCTGAACGCTTGATTCCTTGCCCATAATCCTTCACAGCCACCTGTGCCCCCCCACGCCGGAGCCGGCTTTCAAGCTCAATCGTACATTCCGCCTTAGAATATTTAATGGCGTTATCTAGCAAGTTGAACACCACGGCATGCAAGCAGCTTTTATCAGCAAGAACCATCTGTTTTTGGCGTCCACTTTTTACTTGAATAAGCTGCGCTTGTTTGCGCGCGTGCGGCTCAAGCTCGTGCGCAACTTCTTCTAGAATAAGCTGCGGGCAGAGTGGTTCAAGATGAAGTTCAAGCATGTGCTGATCAAGCTCATATCCTCGCAAAATACCATCAATTAATCCAAGCAGCCGATCTGATGAAAATTGAATACGCTCTACGTACTGTTGATACTGTCGTGGATCAATGGCAGAATCTTGCAGCTGTGCACTGAGGCCGCTAATAAGTGTTAGGGGTGATTTTAATTCGTGCGCCACACTGGCAATAAGCTGTTGATTCACAGCCTCTAGGCCCCCGTCTGCCTCGTCTCGCAATTGGCTCACTTCCCTCCTTACTTTTGTAGCCTTATTATAGCTGGAGCTAGTGCCAAAAATCGAGTGCTTGTGTTTATTAGGGTTAGATATTAGAGCTTAGTTCTTAGTTCTTAGATCTTAGAAATAGACATAAAGCTGTCATCTCGACTTTATGGAGAGATCCGCTCTCTGATTAGCTTGGATGGTAGATCTTTCGACAGGCTCAAGATGACGGCATATACAATCTTGTGGTCTCACTCTGAGAACTAAGATCTAACCCCTGCTATCTATTTGCTATTATCTGTTATCTACTATGGGACAAAGCTCAAACCAGGGAGAACAATCTTATCAAAATCGCCTCGGAACTCGACATTTTCAGTCCACACCTTCAAGGTTTTATCTCTCAGTGGGAAAATCACCAAGCTTCCTTCTTGATCTTTCTTCAGAAAACCATCCAACCGCGAACCTTTCACGCCAGAAACTTGCACGGAACTCGCCTTCAAATCACCTTTTTTCAACTGAGATTCATAAGTTCTCATCTCATCCGCAAACGCCTTCGTGACAACGCTCATACGCAGTGCGTAATTCACATTTTTAGATGGTACGTAGTTTGGATGTCCGTAGTAATCAATGCCAGAGTTACCATTGATATCAACGTAACTACTCCATGTTTTTGGGAAGGTTAATTGAACACTACCCAGCTCGGTTGGCGATGTATAACTTCTGGTAGGGAGCTTCTCGCGATCGGCAAAATCCTCTTCAAGATCTTTCCGCTGTGCATCTTCAGCCTCTTTAACAGCAGCTTCAATACGAGGTTGATTACCGTCTCGCTGATCAACAAATTTACCATAATATACCACTGCCATAGCAGAGGCGACAACAAGCACAATACCCGCAATGATCAAGGGGATCAGCAACGGATTTAATATTCCAGTTTGATTAAGTTTACGCATATGCTTAATGGTACCGAAAATTGCTTAGAGTATCAAGCTACAGATGCAACTTCTGGCATAGAAGAGACCTCAACCAATACACTTATAGGATCAGCAGTGAAGCCACCTGGCCCATAATGTCTATACACAGAGATAATACGCCCATCATCAAGCTTAAAGCTCGCAGTTCTTACACGAGTATTCTCATCCGCCACATCACTAAACTCGGTAGATCGGCCATAAAATGCCCTAGCAATCTTAAGCTCGATAATGCGTGCCGTTTCTTCTACACCTTCAATTTTAATATCGTTCTCCCTGCTAGAAAGCAATGCGCCATCTTTCGTACTATCATATACAATAGTGATCGTACCATGCTCAATTTCCGAATCTAGCTGCTCGATGATACTTTCTGGGCTTACTTCTGGACGATCCCTATGATCGATTATTTCGTAGTTTGGGTTTTTACCATCCATACATCATATTATAGCATAAGTGGTATATAAAAGTCAATACTTATAGAGGTACAGGGCGCCCTGAACGGCTTTTGGCTTCTTGTTAGGAATTTGAAACGTATAACTGACCAGTTGACTGCCCTTTTTTAGTTCTTTTGAAAGTTTGGCGTCGAGCTTTGGCATGTATTTATCCAGCAAAAAGACGAATACGCCTTTGGTCTCTGGCGACAGAGTAATCTTCCAGAAGTTTTTACAGCGCACTGTAACTAAATCTCGAACCTTCCGAGTGCGCCACACGGCAACTGCCCATACAAACGGATTTAGTTCGTAACCGTAGCAGCGAAGACCGCGCCGCGCCGCAGCCACCAAAAGTGCGCCGTCACCGCAGCCAAGATCAACAAACACCTCACCCTCTTTAAGGCCCAGCATATCGAGCGCTTGCTCCGCCTGCTCGCGCCGCGTTGGCAAATACGGCGCGCCGTAAAGCAGCACGAAAGCAAATGGCAGAACAATCAAGCATAGCGCCAGCCAAATCATACAACCACCTTTTTTAAATCCAGATAACCCTCGCAAAGCGAGTCAGCCAGCCTCCACCCCCTCACAAAAACCCGAATACCGGAAGCTTTGTTTTTCCGAGTCAAGGAGCAACTTGCCCGAACCCATAACTTTACACTTTGTGAGGGATGCTTGTCATTGTTGCGACGCGGAAAAAACAAAGCTGGAGGTATATCGAGCTTTTGGTGTCGGGGGTGCAGTTTTGTTTTGCTTTTGCTGCCAAAAGCGAAGAGAGAAACACGGTTTTTTATACCCCTACTTTTTGATAGCAAAAAGATAGCAAAAACTACCAACCAGAACTCACCAAGACGAAGCTTCGTACCACACTTTGTTCTTGGGTCACTGCGGAACTCAGCCTGATTAACATCAGGCTTCAAACATCCTCGCGACGCCAGGAACAAAGCATGGTGCTCCACTCGGTTGGATCGATGGTTGGGGAGCTGCATCGGCAGATGGTAGTCGATTCTAAATTCTATAGAGCTTGTATCGAGCACCGTCTGTTTGATCATGGGGTGAATTTTTGTTTGATGATTTCTACTTGGTTTTTGGCATCTTTCAGCTGAGCTTCTAGCTCCTGCGAAAGCTTCAAGGCCTGCTCGTATTTTTCAAGCGATTCTTCCACCGTAATTTCTTCAGACTCAAACCAAGCCAGCAAGGCCTCAAGCCGTTCCATCTTCTGGGCAATTGTGGTTTTTTTACTTTCTGACATCTGTTACCCTTGCTCCTATCACACCATCTTTCAATTGAATATTCAGCTCATCATCTAGTATAACAGCCGAGGCTGAGCTAATAATCTGCTCATCTTTTTTCACCAGCCCATATCCACGCCGCAGCACAACCTCAGGATTTAATTGCAAAAGTGTTTGGTTCATGAGTAAAAGGCGGCCCTCAAGCTGTGAAAAAAAGGTTTGAAGTGATTTTTCAATACCATCTTGCACAACCTCTCGATCTTCAACGAACACTCGAATTGCAGCCGTCACACCGTTGTGGGCCATCGATGTGAGTCGTTCCACTTTTTCAAAAACCTGATGCTTGCTCGGCACCAGAAGCTCGGCAGCATTACTCGGTGTTGCAGCGCGCAGATCTGCTGCAAGATCAGCCAAAGTTACATCGACCTCATGTCCCACGCCCGTAATAGTTGGTGCTCTACTCGCCGCTACAGCACGCACCACATCTTCATGATTAAAAGCCGCCAAATCGTCAGCACTGCCGCCACCGCGAATTACTGCGATCACATCGAGCGGCTCCGCCAGCTCATTTAAGTGTTTCAATGCACCGATAAGCTGAGCTGGAGCTTCAACACCCTGCACGGCGCAATCCGCTAAAACGATCTGGAGATCCCCCCACCGATTATCTAAAATCTTGATGAAATCAGCGTAACCGGCAGCCTGAGAAGAGCTGACCACGCCAATACGTCTTGGAATTTTTGGCAAGAGCCGCTTGCGTCCCTCATCAAAAAGCCCTTCAGCCACCAGCTTTGCCTTCAAAAGCTCAAATGATTTTTTTAAACTCCCCTCGCCCACTGGCATAACCTCTCGAACCGTCAGGCTAAACTTACCCCACTGAGTAAGTTTTGGCTGCGCCGAAATCCGCACCTTCATGCCATCTTGCAGCGGAAACTTCAGTGCAAACGCCATCATAAAACAGCCGAGACTCGCCGCCTCATCCTTCACATCGAAAAAAACAAACTTACCCTGATTCACCTTAAAGCTTGCCACCTCGCCTTCAACAAGAATAAACGGATACGCCTCATCAAGCGTCTGATTAATTAAATCGATGGCATCACTTACGCCAAGTGTCACATCATCCATGCTTGAGCTCATCCGGCGTTTTGCCCAAACTTGGCAATGCTTTGTGATAAAAATAGTATCCTACTGGCAAGCTCAGCAGCAGGTTCAGTACTCGGTACATCACCGTTACTGAAATCGCCAGACCAGCCGGCACCCCGGCTGAAACCAATACAGCCGCCATCAAACCCTCGTACACTCCAATACCACCCGGTAGCACCGCCACAAGACCAGCAAAATTAGCCAGCGCATAGGCGATAATAATTGCTCCGGGGTTCACAAACTGACCATATGCAATATACACAATGTAAATTGTTGCGAGCTCTGTTATATTCGCCAGTATAGAGTAGAAAAAAGGTGTTTTTAGCTGCGGTAGCTTAGTGCGAAGTAGCACGTAATTTTCATGCATTTCGTTACCCAACTTTTCAACTCGGGCCAAACCAATTGTTTCCGGATGACTCGGCCGAACAAGGTGCAGTAAGC
The DNA here is from genome assembly GCA_046350615.1 of Saccharimonadales bacterium (SeqCode). Classification (GTDB taxonomy): domain Bacteria; phylum Patescibacteriota; class Saccharimonadia; order Saccharimonadales; family UBA7683; genus UBA7683. The sequence continues at coordinate 59,472 of JAXMAA010000001.1, forward strand.
GATTTACTAATTTCGTCAGTGTTTTGGTAAATGTTTTAATGCGAGCTTTTTTGCTGACAATGTAGCCGCCCACCACAATAGTAAATACCGTCAAGAAGCTCAGGCTACAAGTAATCAGAATCGTCATATTGCTCGCACTGCCACCAAGAGCCAACAAGAACAGCCCAATAAACAGCAGAATCACGTAGCTCGCAAAAGTTAACATAAATCTCATAGTCTGAGTCAGTGTTGCCTGCGCCGTACTCACACCGACCGATTTCAAACGAGCCGCAAAATAACTAAAGCCCGAAACCCCGCCACTCGGAAAAACGTGATTGACAAAATTTAATTCCAGAGAGACTTTGTACATAAATTTAGTCGGCAGTTTCTTACCCAAAATCTTCAAAAATTCCTGATACAAATGTGCATATGCAGCATAATTCTGCGCTTGCAGCGGAATCATCAACAGAAGTGCAACTGTGTTAATTTTACCCAAATCACGCAGGGCATGCGCAATATCGTGACGCACTAAAAAAACGGCCAGGCCGAGTAGCCCAAAAGTTATAATGTTTAAAAACAGCTTCCAGCGTTGCTTAAATAATTGTTTCATCTCGCCCGCCTCTTAGCCATCACATTTAGTATCAGTAGGATGCATAAAAAACCAACAAATGCACCGACATTGTTTGCCACTAGATCAATGTTGGTATCAAGCTTGGTAGAAATATACACATGCCGAGTAGTCAGCTCGCCAATTAGTTCAGCAATTTCATTCACATTTCCAAGAATATTAACAACCGAAAACAACAAAAAAAACCGCGGCCACAATATCAACCGCGGCCACAAACGGCTAATAACATACGCCGTCATGATCGCCACCACCACTCCGCCACCAATAGCATGATGCAAAAAGTTTGCCGGCAAACGATCAAGAAAATAATATGGAATTGTCGAGGCTGCAAACTGCACACCCGCCGCCAAAAGCGGCACCAACAGATCATTTCGCCGCCAACTATAGCCACTTTTAAGAATACATGTTTGATACCAGTAGATCACCACAAGAGGCAAGCCGGCAGTAGCAATCAACAAAATAATCCCAAGCATCAGCACCTAGTATACCAGCCGCCCAAAAAATCGCATCGTACAAAAATACCATTTTCCGTCCAATCGGACGTTTTTTAGTACAAATACGTTGCCTTGAAATTACACGATCTTATTCGATACAAATCATAAACATAACATTAATCGTATTATAACTACCCATGTATGCACTGCCCAACCGTTTCTATCACCTGGCCGTTTGAATAAAAATTATACTAAATTTTGTCCAATTGGACGATTTTTAGTATATTTTCTATTCTAGGATGGCTTGATACTTGCTGTTTACTGGGTAATACTTATCGGTATGCAGATTGTGATTTTAGGGAGGCAACCGAAACTTTCTTTGGCGGAGCTGGAGAGTTTGTTTGGTGCTGAAAAAATTATTGAGATATCGGACTATGCGGCACTTGTGACGAGCGAGGATCCTCTGCCTCAAGCACGACTTGGTGGCACCATGAAGTGCGCTCGCCTGCTTTCTCGGCTAGAAAATACGGATCTTTCCGGCGCTTTTTCATATCTACAAACAAACACCCCTGAACACCTTCAGTATCTCCCAGATGGAAAACTCCAGTTTGGCGTAAGTATCTACGGCTTTAAGGCGCAGAAAAATTGGCTACTCAAACAGATGTTAGAGCTAAAAAAAATCATTAAAAAGCAGGGCCGCAGCGTTCGGATTATTGAAAATAAATCTGAAGCGTTAGAGAGCGCGCAAGTTCTCTACAATAAACTTACAGGCCCGCTTGGTTGGGAGTTACTACTTATAAAAGATCGCGACGATGTCATCTTAGCACAAACCTACGCCGTGCAAGATATCGATGCCTACGCCGCCCGAGATTTTGAGCGACCAAAACGCGATGCATTTGTGGGTATGCTGCCACCGAAACTTGCGCAGATTATGATCAACCTTGCCGCATCAAGGATAGTAGATACAAACAAACAGATAACAGATGGGGCTGCATCCGAAGCCTGCATCCTCGACCCATTTTGTGGCACCGGTGTAGTGCTACAAGAAGCCATATTGATGGGCTTTGCCACCTATGGCTCTGACATCTCGGAGAAAATGGTTGAATATAGTACTGAAAACATAAAATGGCTCCAAGATCAGATCCTTCGACAAGCTCAGGATGGCCCACTGCAATGGCGTATTGAAACAGGCGATGCTATAAACCACCACTGGGATTTCTCTAAAATCCATTCTTTAAACCCTCAGATCTCTGTGGTGTGCGAAACATACCTTGGTACACCGCTTGCTTCACTTCCTGAAACGCATCGGCTAGACACAATCATGGATGAAGCCAATACAATTGCTGAAGGTTTTTTGCAAAATATCTCCAGTCAGCTCAAAAAAGGGACTCGGTTCTGCGTAGCATTCCCCGCCTGGTATCTGGGAAATAGCGAGTTTAAACACCTCAAAGTGCTTGACCATCTGGCAGATCTGGGGTACAATCGATTAGATTTAGTCCACGCCGATAAAAAAGATTTAATCTATCACAGAGAAAATCAGGTTGTGGCAAGAGAATTAACCATTTTGGAGAAGAAATAGTATGTCACATGTCAAAGCTGGCGGCTCAGCCAAAAACCTTAAAGACTCACCCGGCCAGCGGCTTGGCGTAAAACGCTATGGCGGCCAAAAAGTAAAAACCGGCGAAGTTATTGTTCGCCAAGTTGGCATGACCAAACGATCTGGTGAAGGCACATTCATCAGTAAAAACTTCACTATTCACGCCGCCAAAGATGGCGTCGTAGAATTCACCAAAAAGAAGGTTAAAACCTTCACCGGGCGCTCGGTCCCTCGCGTCGAAGTTTCTGTTAAGTAACCGACACGCTCAATTAAACTGCTTTACGCATGGGTATCTCGTTAATTGCAGTCTTATAGACCTTACCATGCTCTAAACGCACACGAATCGCGTGCGTAGGCCTACGATCGAGCCCCATACCCTCCGGCGCAATTGTATACTGTAGCCCAAGCCCAGTTTTAGTTTTATGCATTTGAATGCCTTCAGGCGCGCCGTAAACATCTATACGGTCATCGAAACCCATGGCTTTCAAGTCTTCTGCTAGACGACCAATAACAGAAGCCTCTCCAGAACTTACAAAGTCACCACCGTCTCCGTCAACATCTTTGATACCCGTCTCAGTACCCGCATAACATGCCTGGAAGATAACTTTTCTACGACCCACATCACTTGGGTCATCATTAATAGATCTACTCGGTCTCATAAAATCATTGACTAGCCGCGCCATGCCCTTCATGCCATGCATCGAATACCCCCTCTGGCCGAGAGGATTAAGGCCTCTATCACTTGAGCTGTTTACTAACTCTACCGCTCGCCTCGTCGCTATTGTAGCAACGCCCCATTTTCGCACACCAGGCTCTCTGTCATCTGAAACTACAAACCTACCTTTATTGCTATGAGCCGCTAGGATTAACGTTGACGGCCGTATTCCAACGGAAGAGATATTTATCATTCTGCGATAAATATCTCCCAGGTTATTAATTTCAAAAAACAGAACCCTATCTGTATCATCAACTTCATACGCCGTCTTATGCATGACACCATTATGGTCACCTACTCGGTTAATCATTACAGCCACGACATCGCTATTTTCAAGTTTCTCGCTGACTTTTCTAGGATCTTCTGCGAAATCAGCCATGCGCTCAAGTTGCGCGATGCTGTATGCTTCAAGCCCATAAATGCCGGTAGCCTTCGAAATCTGGCGAATTCTGTCAATACCGAAATGATCAAACTTTTCTATGATGTCAAGGAGGTCCACTTCTTCCCAGCGAGTTCCAGCAGAAAAAACATAATTGTAAGCCTCAGTATCGTTAATTCCAAGATAAGACTGTAGCCCTCGCATCATCCACCGCCGGTATTTCTTTTGCGAATCAATCCAATCATCTTCTCTGCTATACGGGATGTCAAGATAACTCATCCATTTAACAGCATTGGGCTTTTTCAGCTCTTCGCAAATCCTCTCATCAAACTCACCCCCTTTTAACGAAAATAATTGCACACTGGACTCGAAACCATACATGTCCTTCAGTACAACAAGATAGTTATTCAGAGCATCGCCTTCCGCATTTCGACGCACAACCGCATCCAAGAGCGCCTGGTGGAGAATGCCCCCAGCGTCTTCTTGTAAAACCACCGCCCCCATGCTTCTATCCTCAAATGTGTATAATAGGTCATCCATTATCTGTGCATGGTAGCGTGGTTCTCGTCCGTAAGTCATGGCATCCAACTCTGCTTCCCTTACTTTATACTCAAAGTACCGAGTAACGTTCTCGAGAGTAAAAAACGCCTCGTTATCTATAAGCTTCTTAACATCCCAAATTGGCTGCCAACCCTCTGGAGCAGAGTCGCCTGGTATATCGCCAGTACCTGCATATGTATCAATGGATGCCTCAATAGAGTCAAGAGTACTAGCCCAGTAAGCAAAGCATCTATCAATGTCTTCTTGGCGATCCGCTTCAGGACTAAATATAACTTTTTCTGACATATTTGTATTACTTATTTACAGGTGTAATATTAGCATAAGCTTGTTTAAATGTCAATAGAGTGTTGGGGTTTTACTCATTTGGAGTGTTGGGGTCTGGTATAAGGAACTCATCAGGGGAGATTTCTTGCCAGCCGCCGCGTTGCGGTGGATTATGGCCGTTTTTAATTCTGAGTACTCCAGCAATGAGCGTTGCCACACCAAGTGCGACGGCCGCTCGCCTGTTAAATACAAAATTGCCCACCGCATCTTTCATACGATGCGTTTCCATAGTTTGTATATTCTACTATTTTTACTTGTTTATGCCAAGATGGTATTTAATGCGTTCTATGACATCGGCTATGACGACTTGAGATTTTACAAGGTAATCGTCGACGCCGAGGCTTTCGGCGCGTTCTTTATCTTTTGCTTGGCTCAAGGCTGTGAGCATAATAATTCGGCTGTTGGCGGTTTCAGGAGTGTTACGCAAGATATCGAGTACATCAAAGCCGCTGATTTTTGGCATCATTGCATCGAGCAGGATAAGATCTGGGTGATATTCAACCGCAGCTGAAAGTGCATCTTCTCCATTGCCAACATGTTTGACATCAAAATCTTCGGCAGTGAGCCGCATGGTATACATTTGCGCGAGCGCTTCATCATCTTCTACGAGTAAAATTTTGTGTTGTGCCATAAGCTAAAGTGTACCCTATTTTTTACGTTTCTTCAATGCGCTTATGAATCCGTCAAATAGCGGCTGCGGACGATTAGGGCGCGAAGTAAACTCAGGATGGAACTGGCTGGCGATGAAGAAGGGATGATCTGTTTTTTCAATAATCTCTACCAAGCCGCCTTTTTGCCATTCGCCACTTACTGTAATACCTGCTGCCTCAAGCTGTGAGAAAAAATATTAAACCCAGCGCGATGCCTGCGCGTCGCTCGTGTACCGTTTTTGCCCCGTAGACAGGCCAGGGTAGTTTTTGGTTTGAGCGCACACTCATAATCACCGAGGCGCATGGTGCCGCCGGTACCCTCTTTGCCAACTTGATCTTCCATAGTATTAATAACCGGATCTGGTGTTTTTGGATCAAACTCGGTGGAATTTGCGTTTTTCACACCAGTCTGGCGCACAGCCGCAATCGCTGCTACCTGCATTCCGAGACACAACCCCAAATATGGAATACCGTGCGCAAGCGCCCACTCGGCAGCGGTGATTTTGCCTTCAACTCCTCGTGAACCAAATCCGCCTGGCACAACAAAACCATCAACTTGTTTTTGCAACTCTTTCAGTGAAAGCTTGCTTCTTTCAATTGCTTCGGCATTCACCCAGTGAATTTCTACATCTACCCCATGCTTCCAAGCTGCTGCCCGAAGCGCCTCTACAACTGAAAAATAACTATCTTCGTTATCAAGGTATTTTGCCACCATACCCACTTTAACAGTAGTTGCTTTTGGCTGAATGACGGCATTAACCAACTTCTGCCACTCTTTGTTATTTGGTTTGCCAGTCTTCAAGCTGAGCCGCTGCACGATATAATCACCGATGCCTCGCTCTTCGAGAGTCAACGGCACCTGATAAATCGTTTCTGCATTCGGCAAGAGCGCAATTGCTGCCTCTGGGATTCCCCCGAACAAACTAAGTTTTTGAATGACACTTTCCGGCGCAGCATCTTCAGAACGTGCCATCAGCATATCGGGCGCAATACCGGTATTTCTGAGGTCTTTTACCGCATTCTGTGCTGGTTTGGTTTTAAACTCTTTGCTTGCTCCAAGATACGGAATGTAGACAACATGCACATAAATGCAATTTTCACGGCCATGACGTATGCCCATCTCGCGAATAGCCTCAATAAAAGCCTGGCCTTCGATATCACCCACCGTGCCGCCAACCTCTACAATATGCACATCAAAACCTTCTGCTGCCGCCTCAATATGTTGCTGCATGGCCTGTGGAACATGCGGGACGATCTGAACGGTCTTACCAAGATACTTCCCGGCCCGTTCGTCCTCAAGCACCTGACGCAGCACGCGGCCGCTCATAGTTGAACTCGCCTGAGTGAGTTCGATATCGAGAAAGCGTTCGTAATGGCCTAAATCAAGATCTGTTTCGGCACCATCTTTAGTTACAAAACACTCGCCGTGCTCTGCAGGATTAAGCGTACCAGCATCAGTGTTTAAATAAGGATCACATTTTTGGATATTCACCTTCAGCCCTCGGCTCTTGAGAATATTGCCAATTGATGCCGCCGTAATTCCCTTGCCAACTCCTGAAAGAACACCACCTGTTACAAAAATATATTTTGGTTGTTTGCTCATACTTCACTCCTGTTTTTATTTGCCATAGAAAAAGAGGCTTTCAAAATGGCCTCTTTTTGGGGTGAGTTTGCTATGATCTTTGATCCATCTTTTTCCTGCAAAATTTTTGCAATCACAAAAATCACTCAAAACTCCCTTAATGTATTTATGCTACATAAAGTTGAGTGAATATACAAGTATTTAACGTTTTCTCTTGTTATGTGGCATACTAATCTTATGCGAGCGACTAGTGAGACAAATCCACTCAGAGTTGGGTTAATGATAGATGATAGTCTCGATGGACATCACGGCGTTGGAACATACGTTAAAGATCTTGGTAGGTGACTTACCCAGGAGGGCCACGAGGTCCACTACATAGCCGGCCCCACCAATGAACCCATCTCTGAAGGAACACTGCACAGTCTTACCCCAGGAAACTATGAAGTCGGGATTAACGGTAATAGGCTTACGGTCCCAAAGCCAGTTTCTAGACGCTCTGCTCAAGACTTTCTGGCGGAGACCGAGCTTGATGTGCTGCATGTGCAAATGCCTTACGCCCCGTGGTATGCAGGAAAACTTATTGCGGCGGCAGAGCAAGAAAGGCTTGTGGGAACCTTCCATATTCTCCCTTTTGGCCGAAAAGAACGTCTTGGCAGCTGGGTTGTCGGAAGAGCACAACAGTCTACTCTACGACGCTTCGATGCCTCTGTAGCTCCATCTCCGGCGGCTCAAGAGTTTGCACGATGGGCATACAAGATCAAAGCGGACGTAGTGCCAAACCCCGTTAATTTTAGCTTCTATAATGAATACCCCTCACCAGAAGAACCCGATGATGAGTACGTTAACATTGTCTTCGTTGGGCGATTAGTGGAACGAAAAGGCGCTCAACACCTTATAGCTTTGATGCAAGAAGGATTGCTTAATTGTAACGAGAAGAAGGTCCGCCTTACGATAGCTGGTGCGGGTCCCATGGAAGATGAACTACGCAAGCAGGCGGCTCATATTACATATCCGGGATATGAGGTCATGTTCCTGGGAAGTATTAGCGATGAAGATAAGGCAAGTTTATTTAAGTCCAGCGACCTTGCAGTCTTTCCGGCTACGGGTGGCGAGAGCTTTGGGATTATCTTGCTTGAAGCCATGTCAGCAGGCAGACCCATAGTATTCGGTGGCAACAATCCAGGATACGAACATGTACTTACAAGTGACCATCCTCGTCCGGACGCCCCAGTTTCGTTTGATCCAGCCAACCTAGGCCATATGAGTACCATCATTAATGCCTACATTGATAACGAAACGTTACGATCACAGGTAAGACTAGCTCAAACTGACAAAGCCAGAAAACATGACATATCAGTTATAGGTAGACAACTCATGAAGCGATACCTAGCGTAACTCAGATACTGCGTGGTCTTTTTGGGGGTCGCGGTTGGCGTTGAAGTCTTCGGTTGTTAGTTTGATTTCTTCATCTGGCGAGATACCTTCTTTATCAATATTCTTGCCTTTTGGCGTATACCAACGAGCTACGGTAACTTTCAGTTTAGCGCCATTTGGTAAATCTATCAGTTCTTGCACGCTCCCCTTGCCAAACGATTTTTCGCCCACCAATTTTGCGACGCCATGGTCGTGCAATGCTCCAGCTAAGATCTCACTGGCACTGGCACTTCCTTCGTTAATAAGCATCGTGGTCGGAATGCCAGTCAGTAGCGGGTTACTATCTGTTTTAAGCGAAGATTTTGTCTTGCCGCCTTCACGCTCCTCTACCACCACCTTGTTATCCAGCCACAGACCAGCTACTTTTACGGCAGAATCAAGCAAGCCGCCTCCATTATTGCGCACATCCACCACAATTCCTTTTACATTTTTAGCTTTGAAATCACTCGCTGCTTGATTGGCCAGCTCAGCAGTGTCATCGCTAAAGCGGGTAATTTGCAAGTAGCCAATGGTATCATCAATGATTTCGCTCTTCACACTTGGAATCGTAATGTTAGCACGTGTGATTGCAACCTCAACCGGTGAACCATCACGAATTAAACTTAATTTTACCTCTGTTCCAGATTCACCACGAATTTTACCTACTGCTTTATCAACGTCCATACTGATTGAATCTTCACCGTTAATTTTGGCAATAATATCACCAGCGTGTACGCCAGATTTTTCGGCCGGCGAACCACTAATTGGCGCAATTATCACCAGTTTTTCATCTCGTTTGCCAAGCTCAGCGCCAATGCCACTAAAAGTGCCGTTCAGATCGTTATCGAACTCTTCTGCCTCTTTTTGGCTCATATACACCGTGTACGGATCGCCAGCTGCATTTACAAGCCCCTTGCTGAGTCCGTCTTGTAGCTTGGCCGTATCGAGCTTACCATCATATTTACTTTTAAGAAGATCGTAGACCTTCTCGGCCGAAGAGAAATCCAGATTTTGACTTAATGCTTGGTTACCCTTGTTGGTATATGGTGCAAAAAAGTAATCGCCTATTGTTTGAAAGCGGTTACCTGCGATAAATGCCAACAAAACCGCAAGCACGAGTGCGCCATAAGATACGTTTTTGGGCCTCTTAGATGACCGAGTGGCTAGTGGTTCTCTTTCATTCATACTCTAAAAATTGTACCATGGAACTAATGCTAAAAACCGAGATTTTTTCATATCAACCACTTTCTGATAAAGAATTTGAACAAACCATCAAATCACTTTCACCCCTTGTTCCGCCCTTAGAGCAATCGCCAATTTGGGGCACCTTTGATAATGCTATTTCTGGCCGAAAGTTCTTGGGCAGCTTCCGCTATGATGACGAAAACGGCAGATTGGTTGCTCTTGGCAGCGCCACACTTTACCAACAAAAGGGTCGCAATTGGATATGGTTCAAACACGGTCCACTTTTTGCACAGGTACCGAACACTGAAATGGTAAAAAAAATGTGCGCAACATTAAAGCTTCAGTTTGGCTCGCATGAAACGAAGCCTATTTTTATTCGTCTCAGCTGTGCAACGCAAGCCTCGCCTCTTCGTCTCCCCTACGAGCACACCATGTATGACGAAACAGTTATTGTAGATCTAGCGCAAACAGAAGATGAACTTTTTGCGGGTATGAGTCAAAGCGGTCGACAAGGAGTAAGAAGAGCCCTGAAGGCTCAAGTAACGGTGCGGAAGATTACCGAAGAACCTGCCAAGTTTTTTAGAGAACACTGCTACCCGATTCTGCAAGAAACTGGCACAAGAGACGGCTTTGGCATACATCCGCTGAGTCTCTATGAAAACTTTCTTAATAGCCTAGAGGGTATTGCTCAGTTGTATGTTTCAGGAACAGATAATGATGTGGAGGCTTGGGCAATCACAACAGAATACAACAATACCGCCATGTATTACTACGGCGGTAGCAGCGCCAAAGCGCATGAAACCTACGCCGCCTACCTACTCCACTGGGAGATCATAAAAAAAATGAAAGATCGGGGCAATCAACGATATGACTTTATGGGAATTGCTGGTGAACACTATCCAGCACTGAAAAACGTTACCCAGTTCAAAACAAAATTCACCAAGAACATCGTGAAGATACCTGTTACCTACGACCTACCTCTACAGCCCGCAAAGTACCATATTATTAGTGGAGCTGTGAGACTTAAACGAAAACTAATTTAAAATCTTCTTATTGCTTTGATACGCCACTAAGATGCAGTGTCTAGCGTGTAAAATGGATGAACTGTATCCCGGGCACAACCTTAACATCCATCTCGCTGTATCGTCCGTCTACTTTAAAATTATATTGACTGATACGCACCCAATTGGCATCGATAACATCCTCAACATAGGCAACATGCCCAACACCACCAATAATTGCTGGCGGAATGTACATAACCGAACCACGAGAAGGAGTACTATTTGTGTACCCGTCACCATTGCTAGCGACCGTACCCGGCCATTCATAGGCCATCCCGGCGCCATTAAACGTAGATACATACTGATTTGGGTTAGCCTGCCAGCCAGCGTTTTTAGTACTAGCTACCTTCCAGGCGGCATACGAAACACACTCTCTATTAAACAATCTCCACGAATCAACCAAAGAATCCTGCGTTGCATTACACCAATACGCTGGATAGCCTCCACCGCAGAACACCTCGCCAGTATAGTTACGCCATTGGAAACTCCCGTAACTACCGGAGTACGGTATGTACCCTGAGCCCCCTGAGATGTTTGCATACATTTGCGCTTGAGCTGAGCGCAGTTGTGATATCTGCTTGCTCAAAGCACTCACCGTTGCATCAAAACCGGCTTTGTCCTGATTGATTGAGGCGAGCTTAGCACCGGCCTCAGCATTCTTCTGATCAAGAGTACCCCGAAGTGTTTTTTGTTCATCTAATATTCGAGTGACTTCATTGCGCTGATTGTTAAGTTGCTTCTTTAAGCGTTCAATTTCGTTCATAGTAGAACTAATGTTCTCTTTAATACGATCGCGATATTCTTGTTTATCAACAAAATCACCAAGATTTTTACTAGAGGCTATCATCTCGAGTGGTGAGATATCACCCTCGATATACATAGAACGAATGTTTGCGGAAAGCAGCCCTTTTTGCTCTTCAAGCTTCTTCTGGGCTGTGTCAATTTGAGAGGTTAGTTCATTCTGTTTGGCTGTATTAGCATCAATCTGAGCTTGAATAGCAGCTATCTGTGACTGCAGTTCGTTAATTTGGCCCTGCACATCATTTGCCTGAGCTCCCAGTACGTTTGCCTGCGATCGTGCAGCCTGCTGCTCTGCTTGGCGCTGTTTGATCTGATCATCAAACTGATCAGCGTGCACAATAGGAGCTAAAATTGCCGAAACCACCACAACACTTGCCGCAATAAGCGGAGATAATTTTGCTGTTTTTTTACTGTGGTTTGTGTGGTGGACCATAGTTAATTTAATATTAGCATAAGCGTAATGTTAAGTCAATCAAACTAAGTACATAACACAACGATTTATTTACTGTGCTTCAGCTTGAGATGCTTGCGAATCGCCAGATACGATGAGAACGATCCAATGAGGATGCCGACAAAAATGGTAAGCGGAACAACCAACCACGCAAGCTGCTGAAAATGCTCAACACTCGGTCGGATTTCTTCTACATAACTACTCAATTTCGGCGCCTGCCCTAGTACCAGCAAGTAAAAGAACAGATTAGCGAACACACCAGCAATTGCACCATATATTGCCGCTTCCACCAAGAATGGGCCGCGAATATACCATTTACTTGCCCCAATCAGCTGCATAATTTCAATTTCATCACGGCGATTAAATATTGTCATACGAATAGTGTTTAAAATTACCAAGATCGAGATTGAGCCAAAGACGATACTAGCTACCAACCCGCCATTACGCAAAAACTTTGCAATGTTACCTAACCTATCAACGGCGGTTCGTTTTGCGTCATCTTTGTATGAATCTTTGTCGTAGATCTCTTCATATTTTTCCTGACGTGCAACTTTCACTACTTCTTCGAGTTTCGCGGTATCGAGGGTTTTAACACGAATACTGGCCGGAAAAGCATCTTTAGCCTGAGCAATGGCCTGTAGTGTTTTGATGTCATCTTTATTTTGCTCTTCAAAACTTTGGCGCGCATCTTCTTTAGAGATATAGGTTACCTGTTTCACGCCAAGTTCTGAGTTGCCGCGAAGGTCAGCTGAGAGTTTATCGATATCAGATTTCATAGCTTCGTTTTTAAAGAAGATCGAGACATCTATCTTCTCAGTAAATGTTTCCACTGTGCTATTAAGGGTGTAACTTGCAAAAAGCGTAAGTAAGATACAGCCGAGCGTGATGGTCATTACTATAGTTGCTGCCGCTGAAAGCCAGGCGTTTCTTAAAAAGCTATGCGAGCCAATTACAAATACACGCCGCGCATTGATAAGCTTCCGCTTAAAACTACTGCTATGCATTAACGTTTTCCTCCAGAGGTATCTTGCGCAACCCTTCCGCCATCAATAGTAATAACACGTCGTTTCAACTTGTTTACAATCTCTTGATTATGCGTGGTCATCAATACTGTGGTGCCGTGCTGGTTGATCTTCTCTAAAACCGAAACAACGTCCCAGGCGTGCTTTGGATCAAGGTTGCCTGTCGGCTCATCTGCAATCAAAATTTTCGGCTGGCGCACCACAGCACGAGCAATCGCCACACGCTGTTGCTCACCACCGGAAAGCTCGCGCGGAAAGTTCTTTTCTTTACCAGTCAGGCCGACGAGTTCAATCACTCGTGGAACAGTGAGATTGATTTCTTTATTGGTCATACCAACTATCTCAAGGGCAAATGCGATATTTTCAAACACCGTGCGGTTAGGAAGCAACTTAAAATCTTGATAGATTGTACCTATTTTACGACGCAGCAACGGAACCTCTTTGTCTTTCAGCCGATCATAATCAATGCCGCCAACCACAATTTTGCCAGAGGTCGGCTTTTCTTCACGTGTTAGAAGTTTGAGTAATGTTGACTTACCCGCCCCAGAACTTCCCACTATCAAAACAAACTCTTTCGACGCAATATGAAGCGAGACCCTATCTAGTGCCAGGCCTTTTCTGCCATACCGTTTTGTAACCCTATCAAGCAATATCATGCTTATGTATTGTACCAAAGATCAGACCAGGATCAAAAAGATCCCTGCTCCTGTTTTTTTACAACTTTACGTAATGCGGACAACACAGCCAACAACGGCGCATTTCCCACACTGCTGCGCGCGCTCATTTGCTGCTCGTGCAAGAATAGATTGGTGCAAGCCCTCTCGCCCACCACAGCGCATTGCATCGTCTTCCACAATTACAGGGATCAGCTGATCCATAGCCCAGCGGTTATACTCAGGCGCATCGTCGTTGCCTTCAAAGGCGTCTCCAAGATTAACCACTTCCGCCATTCGCTAGAGCCTATCCACAACATACCATTCTACTGATTCGAAGCCGCTCTCCGGACCAACATACTTAAGCGCCTCGGCAAATAAATCGGTAATATCGGGCACTTCCACCTCACTCGAAGCATAACGTGTAATAAGCTCTTCTAGAAACGCCTCCTGATCTGGCGTGAAGACGTACGTCTCTGGTTCTTGTGATACTGCTTGTGCAGAATCTACTGTGTGCTCCGCTTTTGGCTCTGAGGGTTCGATGTGTTTACGAGGCACAGCGTATTTGTTTTGTAGCGCTTTTTGTAGCGCTGGCGAATTTGCCTCTCGCTCTGCAAGAATAAGCGCATACACTGCATTCTGCTCTTCTCGTCTCTGTCTAATCCACCCAACCTCGTATGCCGGATCAGGTAGTGCCCGTAGTTTTTCGATGAATTCATCGAGATACTGCGCAACCGCCGGTATGCGAACGTCTGGCGTACCACCAATAAGCTGACGATGCTTTCTAATATCAATGCCAGGAGCACCATCTTGCTGCACTTCACGCAGCAGGTCACAAAGCTGCGATGAAGGATCATCAGCAAGTACAAGCTCTATAAGCGAGCCAATAGGAAGCAGCCCTACATTATGTACGCAACCCTTTATTTGTTCGAGATAATCACCAAATGCATGTTCACGAGCCTGGAGAAGTTGTAGCCGCGTTCGAACGTTCGCCTCCTCTTCTTTTTTAATTGAGGTCGTCTGTGAGATGCGCGGCGCTTGTTGATCGTTTTTTGGAGATTCTAGCGACGGGAGTAGCTCAAGCGGATCACCAGACAGATGTTGTCGTGGTAATACGATGAATCGCATCTTAGTGAGAGCTTTAGCTTCAATCTGCCGCACTCGCTGCCCTGTGATACCGTGGGTCGCCCCAACTTCCGCAAGTGTCTTCGGTATACCATCCGCAAGACCGAAGCGGAGCTCGAGTATCTCACGCTCTCTCGTACTCAGAGATTCTAGCAAAATCTGCATTCCTTCCTGCAAAACCAGTTCGTGCAGAATCTCATCCATCATTTCGCCGTGGGTGTTGGTAACATATGTCTCTTCTATATCGCCATCTACTGCCATTCGCCTTGTAGGCCTTCCTTCAAGATCAAAATACTCATACCGGGTACCAAAACCACCATCGAGTGAACGAATATGCGCAAATGTGTGACCCACCGCCAACATACCCACGGTATCAAGATCACGCTGATCCGCAATTTCAAAAGGAGACGCTGACGGATTCGCACGCCTTGCACGATGATATTTCTGGGCAACATTCTCGGGTATGTGCACGAGGTAACCGTGCTGGTGAATAATTCTCTGCATTCGTCCTTGAATTCGAGGATACGCATGCGTTGAAAGTCGCGTGCCTCGCTCGGGGTCGTACGTCCAAATGGCCTCGCTCATGGCTGCCCATGCCTCTTGCTCTAAATCGCTCTTTTCAGCATACTTCAGATACGCTACATATTTATTGGCAAAATAATACGCAAGAGGTGCGTGCAACTCCACAAGCTGTTTATGTGCATCAACGGCTTCGCTTGTTGCGTGTTTTTTATATAGTGTAAGGCGCTCATAGATCAATTCGTTCGGTAAAATATCAGCTTTATCCAGCGTGCGGTATTCATGCATTGCCGCTTCTCTATCAACACCGCCATCAACTATAGCGAAGAGTCTTTTGGTTTTTGCATCACGATAGACGTCGCTCTCAGGCGGACTGTTTAGGGTATTTTGTTCTGGTGTTTTCTTCATGTGCTCTTATTATAGCACATATGCGTAATTAACGCAAGAACGGGTCGAGATCGCCATCGAGTATTTTTTGTGCATCTTTTACTTCGAACTTGCTGCGGGTATCTTTCACCAATGTGTACGGATGCAGTACGTAGTTACGAATTTGGTTGCCCCATGCGGCCTCTTGGTTGGGGCCTTTGAGTTCCGATATTCTTTCGGCATGTTGCTCCATTTGCAGTTGCGCTAGTTTTGAACGCAGAATCTTCATGGCAACCTCTTTATTCTGTATTTGCGATTTCTCATTTTGAATTGAGACCACAATATTTGTGGGAATATGTGTAATACGCACCGCCGAATCGGTTGTGTTCACGCTTTGGCCGCCGTGCCCAGACGAACGATAGGTGTCAATTCTTAAGTCTTTCTCGTCAATCTCAACTTCATCAGGTGTATCAATTTGCGGCAGAACCTCGACCATCGCAAAACTTGTTTGACGCAGATTATCTGCATTAAATGGGCTCAGTCTGACTAAACGATGTACGCCGTGTTCTCCCTGCAATTTACCGAAAGCATTGACACCGCTGATTGAAACTACCGCCGATTTTATCCCAGCTTCATCACCAGTCGATTCTTCCAAAAGCTCGGCTTTATAGCCCGCTTTCTCAGCCCATCTCAAATACATCCGCAGCAACATTGCTGCCCAGTCCATAGCATCCACTCCTCCGGCCCCAGCCTGTAATCTGAGTACCGCATCGTGACCATCATATGGACCGTTATATTTTAGCTCCTGCTGCAACTCCTTATATTTCTCAAAAACGTGCTTAGACTGCGCTTCGATATCACTTTTAAGTGATACGTCATCTAACTCCGCCAGCTCTCTGAGATCTGAGATCTGAGACCTGAGGTCTGCCCAAGGCTGAACCGCCGCAGAAAGTTTCGCTTGCTGCTTAGAAAAATCCTGCGCCTGCAAGTTATCTTTCCAAACATCCGGATCTTCCAATTGCTTCGTAAGAGACGAGAGCTTTTCTACTTTTTCTGCCAAGCCCGCCTCTTGCCAAGCCGCTTCAAACTCACTCTGTAAATTCGTGATCTGTTTTTTCAACTCCTGCATGCTGCTAGTATACAGCCTCAGCGAATAAGCTCATACGCCCAGGGTTGAGACCGACCAAGCTTTTGGTAATCAAACGAGCTTTCAGGAACCTCAAAAGATAGTTGATACTCAGAACTGCGTCTTTGTGCCATATGATACGCCGTGCGAAGCTCCCCTGTTTCGCCAACACATTCAAATGGCTTCATAACACCGTCGATCCCCAGTAATCCCTTAAATGTTTCCGTAAGGCCTGGCTTTGCAAACAAATCCTGGCCGCCAAAGAGCATTCTAAGCTGCTCCGGTTCTATAAACGGCGCAAACAAAAGATAGCTATTGGCACATTTCGGGCAATCACCACACCATTGAAGCTGGCTATTATCCGCGCCTTGCTGATAATTAGCTTGGTTACATGAGGAAAATGTGTGCCCAAATTGCTCCCAGGCATGCTTTGTGAAAAGCTCGGCAATTTTAAGTTCCGAAAAACCCCGTAGAGGCGAACCAATCTGCATATCCGCCGAAACATACCTCTGAACATATTCACTTAACAATTGCTCGGCCTGCCACGCTTTTGACCATTGGTGATTAACTGGCATCTGTCCAATATATTCATGCGGCTCCTCGCCCTCTTGGCCGATCGCTGCCAATACCATGTTCTGACCATGGAGAATGGCATCAATCAGCGCATACGCCTCTACTATGTACGTTACTGGAACATGTCCGTTGAGGCCGCCGTTTGCCTTTGCCTGCATAAGCGCATCTCTATCAATGTTTCGCTGAATAGTACGAAGTGGTGTACCAAGTGTATCAAGAACCCGCGGGTGCGCCTGGCCAGAGGTAACATAGAGCGGTGTGAAATCATGTTTCTTTTCACGAAGAAGTGTCGCCAGAAGTAGCGAATCTTTTCCGCCGCTTTGCAGAGCAACCGTACCAAGACCCTGATATGATGCCGCCGTGCGATGGACTCCTTCGCCTGCAAATACAGCTACATCCTCGAGTGCAAGATTGTTTTCAAACAAGAATTGGCTGAGACCTTCGGTGTATACTTTTTGCAAAAACTGCGCCTGCCACAAATCTGGTTGGGCGTTCTTAAAAATCACTTTTTTGGTTGGGAAAGCTTTATAATACGATGCTCCCGCCACATAAAAAGCGAGTTTTAGTGCGCTTTCAAGCACTGCGCTACTTTGGCCAACTTGGCTTTGTTCGTCAAATACAGCGGTTTCAGAAAAATGTCTCTGGCCGTCAAAACTGTAATTAAACCGGGCAGTATGTGTTGCCTCATCATAGCTGTATGATTCAAAAACAAACGCCACGTATCGCGATTGATAACTCATGCTAGCTCCCCCACCGCTGCCTTAAATTGTTCTCCGCGATCTTTAAAATCTTTAAACATATCAAAACTTGCACAACCTGGGCTGAGCAGCACAATATCTCCATCCGCACTTTCGCTAGCAGCTTTCTGAAGGATTTGAGGCATATCCATATCTGTTAAAATCTCGAACTTGTCAAACGTAGCTGTATCAAACGACCTGCCGATCGCCGCTGCCGTCTGACCAATGAGTAACACTTTTTTGATATTTTGTTGTTCAGTAATGGCCGCTGTTAGCTCAGAATAATCAAGCCCCCTATCAAAACCTCCGCAAATGAGCACTATTGGCTGATCGAAAGAACGAATGGCCGCGACTGTTGCCCCTGGTGCGGAAGAAAAGCTATCGTTGTAATACGCCACACCTTTAATCTCATCAACGAACTCCAATCGATGCGGCAACCCCTTAAAGTTAGCGACTGCCGACCTAATGGCTCTTATATCCTGCGTGTAGCGCCACGCTGCAGTAACAGCCGCACAAACGTTTTCGAGGTTATGCGCGCCAATCAGACCGATATCTGAAGTACTGCAAACAACCTGGCCTTCAATGACAATATCCTGCCCGTTCACATAGGCTCCTTCGGGAGTGAAAAACTTTCTTTTCCCGGCAGCAGACCGCGTCGCAATCTCGGCGGCATACCGATTTGTCGGATGATAGATAAGTAAGTCTTCTGATTTTTGATGGGTGGTGACATTCGCTTTAGCCGCTACATACTCATCCATCGAGGCGTGAACATCCATATGATCAGCCTCAATCATCAAAACCACCGCTATTTCGGGCGATTTCTCCAGATCCCACAACTGAAAGCTCGAAAGTTCAAACACAACAATATCATCACCTTGAACCTGTTCAAGAATTTCAAGAGCCGGCAAACCAATATTGCCAACCAAGTGCACCGTTTTCCCGGCTGCTTTTAAAATTTCAGCAATGAGCGTTGATGCTGTACCTTTACCCTTTGTGCCTGTTACGCCAATAATCTGAGCCGGACATTTTGCAAAAAACTCATTCGTTGCCGACCAAACTTTACCATCAGTTTTAATTTTATCCGGCCGCAAACTCGCTGTCCGAATCACCATATCGTAGCCTTCTAGGCGCTCAAAAGCATCTGTACCAATAACACTATCTACCCCTCCAGGCAGTGGATGAGAAGGCATTTTTTCATCAAAAACAGTAACTTCGGCGCCTTTATCAAGCCAGTACTGGCAACTCGCCTCGCCCTCAACACCATAACCAGCAATCGCAACCTTCATACTTTAATTATATCCCACCTCAATCTCAATAAAAAATACCAAAAAGTGTCCAATTGGATAGATTTTAGTATTAATCAAAATGATGTGATCCGAATACGGGATGCGTAAGGCTGATCGCTACGAATCTGCCTATTTTTAATTCGGAAACAATATCAAGGAGCACATCTCGGTTATCGTGATCGCTCGCCCACACGCTTTTTTGTATTTGTTTAAAACGAAGCGCTTTGAGTTCTCTAACAAGCAATCTTCTTTGGTAATCATGTGATTGCGGGATGTCGAAAAGCACTAGTACATATCCACTTCTGAGTGGTGTGGCCTCAAGTTTTTTGAATCTCTCAATCAGTATCATCGCCTCATTCTCGAAATGAACTCGTGATCCGGTCAGCACCAATAAATTATCCTTTTTCGCTTTAACAAGTGCGTTCTTTAGGCTCGACTCAGCCTTGCCCGTTTTTTCAGCCAACTCTCTAAAAAACTGGCTAGGCTTAAAGGTTAGGTTAAGATTAGCATCGGAAAACGGAATCAAGGCTTCAATAACATAGCCAAGTGCACTCCCCTGTTTTATTCGCTTTGCCATACCAAAAGCATACTATATTTTATCCAATTGGACACTTTTTAGTACAATTTTTGGAAAGATTACTGATTTACCAAAGCTTGGAGAGTTCGGCATGGAGATCGTCTACCAAGAGTTGTCCGCAATTGCCGAGGACGCCAAAATCCCAGAGGGCCTCTTGATGAAATGCTCGGGCAATTTTAGTAACACGAGTGGTTGTGACCCCTTTTATGCGCTCTGGAACGCGATCGTAATCCATGATTTCACCAGTTAGCCCATATTCGTAACTGTAGCCATTTAAGATACTGTTGGCCGTCTGAGCTCCCATCTGGAAGCTGCCGAGTGCGTAATTTTTAGCAGTTTTAAGCAGTTCTGGGGTGATGCCTCCATCGAGGACTGTTTTAAGATGTTTAATAATCACTTGGATCGCTTTTGTTGCGTTTTCCGGACTTACCTGAAAATCAAAATCCCACACGCTGTAGTCGTGCCCCCTACTTCCTGAAGACCAGATGTAATATGCCAGACCTTTCTCGCGAATATCTCCAAGAACAAGCGAGTTCATGGTGCCAGTAAGAATATTGTTAAGTGCATTTAGAGCATCGATTTCTGCCTCCGAAATCCTACGTGGCAACAGCATACTAAAACTAACGTAAAGCGATTCAACTGTTTTATTTTCTATATAAAGCGGTCTGCCTGGCTTTTGTAATACGGTTTCTGGCAGCTCAATACGCTCGCCCTCTGGCAACACAAGCTTTCGCTCGATAATATGTTGTATCTGTTCACGCCTTCCCTTCAGATTTCCTGCTATAGCAAAACGAATGTTTTCAAGACTGTGTGTTTTTTGATAGTGCTTTTTAACATCTTGCACTGTAATATCCGAAAGCTTGTTAAGACGCGCCCGATCACCTTTTACCAAAAATCCAACGCGCTCTGAAAGTGCGATTCCGAGCTGGCGAAAATAATTACTCAGGTAACCAGTTAGCTCCTCTTTTACATTACCGATCTCAGCCTGAAACTCCTCTTGTAAAAAATGTGGCTGCGAGATTGAAAGCATTAACAGATTTAAAATTCGATCCCATTCAAAATCAGCGCATTCCCCCACATACCCCACATTGTAGGTATTAGTGTAAGCATTAGTGTAAGCCCCATTCTTCTTCACCTCTGCTTCAAACAGCCGAGCCTTGCGGAACTCAGAGTTCGCCCCGCAGAGCAGATGCTCCATAACGTGTGGCGCCTCCCACTTACCCGATTCAGCAAGATAGTAACCAGCCCGCAAATTAAAATCATAGCTCATCACCTGCGCCTGCGGCACGTCAATAAGCAGGCCTTTCACGCCGTTTTTTAGTGTAATTTCACGAACTTTATGTTGCATATATTACCTATTGTACCTGCAAACCCCGAAAGGTTCTATAAAATTAGAAATGTTCGGTTGGGTGACGTGCGAGCCTTGGCGCGGTTCCATCCTAATACCGCCTCAGTATCTTTACTTTCTTTCCATTCGTACCATCAATAGCTCAGGCTGCATCTTGAACCTTTCGGACAAATCGCCGTGTGTAATTCAGGCCTCTCCATCAGGATATGTCAAATACTGTGTGGCATATTGAACAGCAACTGCAACCTCTTGCTCCAATACCCCTCGAGGCATCTGCAATTCCTTTGCAAGACTTCGCTGATTGGCTCCGGCGGCAGCAAGAAGGTCAACACCACCCGTCAATAAACCACGAGCAAACAATCGAGCTTCGGCAACCATTACTCGGCGCCGCGTTGATTCATCCACTCCTGGCTCATCATCGAACACAAATTCTATCCGAGGCAAATCATCGCTTTGGGTCGGAAGGGCATCTAGCTTACCAAGAAAATGCAGCTGGTAGTGACCAAGTGCCTGAGCAATGGCAAAATTATCACGCCGAACACCTGTGTGCTCGTTAACCTCCACTGTAAAATCTCCTTCGGAACGTACAGTTAGCAACCGGTTGCTATCTGGTTTACGCACACTAATTGCCCCCCCAGTTTACGGTTAATGCTTTCGAGATCGCACCGACCCCCAGCCCTATAGGCGACATATGCCTCACCAAACTCCCTGCCCAATCTACGAAATTCTATTTCGGGATTTCTTCCGGCGACCTTCATAACAAACTCCCTCTAGTGCTTCTTCTTACGGTTTTGACGTTGTTGTTTTCGGACTTTTTTGATGGTGGTCTTCTTTTTAGCGGTTGGAATTTTAATGCGCTTCACGACGGTGGCATCGTAATCTTCAGCACTTGAGGCGACACCGCTAGTGATTTGGTTGGCGTTATCGGTAGATTGGCGAGCCATCTTGGTAAGTTCAGTTTCAACAGCATGTTGCACATGATGCGGCTGCAAGTGGTTCAAGCCTTTTACCACCTCATTTCGCAAAGTTGATTGCATAGTTTCAAACAAGCCTTGGCCCTCCCGGCGATACTCTACCAACGGATCTTTCTGGCCAATTGAGCGCCAGCCAATACCGTTCCGTAGGTGTTCCATGTTCTCAAGATGCTCCATCCATAACTGATCAAGCACCTGCATAACGGCCTCCCGTTCAACCTGACGCATTAAGTCTGTACCAAGCGCCTCTTCACGATCAACATAAAGTTCATAAGAGTATTCTTTAAATCGTTTGAGTCGCTCTTTTTCATCTTCGGTTGTTTTAAGATCTTTCAGTTGCTTTTCGCTCAGCGGGAAGACTGTTTGCAGCTCGCGGTAGAACTCTTTTTTATCCAGCGGTGTAATGCGAGCCCAGGTCTCGGCCTCTTGCTCTACCATTTGCTTAATCTGCTTACTGATATCTTCAGCTAACAGTGCACGGCGGCGAATGGTATAAACGGCTTTACGATGGCGGTTCATGACATCGTCATATTGAACAACATTTTTGCGCGAATCGTAATTGTAGCCTTCCACCTTCTTTGAGCGTTCTCGAGAGTCTTTGAAACTGCCCTATTTTCAATAGCCTGGTCATCCTCAATACCAAGTCGATCCATCAGAGCCTTCACACGATCACCACCGAAAATACGCATCAGGTCGTCTTCGCAAGAAACATAGAATTGGGTCATACCAGGATCACCCTGACGACCACAGCGACCACGAAGCTGGTTATCAATACGGCGAGATTCATGCCGTTCTGAACCAATCACCACTAGACCGCCGAGCTCCTTCACCCCTTTGCCAAGCACAATGTCGGTACCACGTCCAGCGATGTTAGTTGCAAGTGTAACAGCTCCTTTTTGGCCGGCCTGCGCAACAATTGCAGCCTCACTTTCATTATTCTTGGCATTCAAGATCTGGTGCGGAACCTTTGCCTGAGCAAGCAAACTCGAGAGCAGCTCGTTTTTTTCAATCGAAACCGTACCGATCAATACCGGCTGGCCTTTTTTGTGCAGCTCCTTCACTTCAGCAATAAGAGCATTGAACTTACCAGCCTCATTTTTATAAATACGGTCGGTTTTATCGATACGTGCTACTGGCATGTTCGGCGGGATCTCAATCACATCAATACCGTAGATCTGGTTAAACTCCTCAGCCTCAGTTGAAGCCGTACCGGTCATACCGGAGAGTTTATCGTAAAGGCGGAAGTAATTTTGGAATGAAATCGTTGCCAACGTCTGACTCTCTTGCTGGACCTCAACACCCTCTTTAGCCTCAATTGCCTGGTGCAAACCCTCGTTGTAACGACGACCGTGCATCAAACGGCCGGTAAACTCATCGACAATGATAATTTCACCATCGCGGGAGATAACATACTCCTTCTCGCAGTGGAATAAAGTTTGCGCCTTAAGAGCCTGATCCATATGATAGATCAGCTTAATATGCTCGGGATCATAGAGGTTATCAATTTTGAGCAGCTTCTGCACCTTTTCGACACCCTCATCGTTCAGCGCTACTGAACGGCGTTTTTCATCAAGCTCATAATCGTCGGGGGTGAGCTGGCGTGCAACCTCGGCAAACATGGTGTACCCAGAACCGCTATCAGTAGATGGTGCAGAAATAATAAGCGGCGTGCGAGCCTCGTCGATCAAAATAGAATCTACCTCATCAACAATCGCAAAATTAAGTTCACGCTGCCGTAAATTATCAGCATCATTCACCATATTGTCGCGCAAATAATCAAAGCCAAACTCATTATTAGTACCGTAGGTGATATCAGCCGCATAAGCCTCTTTGCGAGTACAAGGCTTAAGATGCTGCATACGCTCATCATCATGTTTTTCATTGGTAAAATCAGCGTCGTATATAAACGATTCATCGGCAATAATTACACCCACACTCATACCAAGCGCATCATAAACTGCAGCGTTCCAACCTGCATCACGCTGTGCCAGATAATCATTAACCGTTACCACATGCACGCCCTTGCCACTCAGAGCATTTAGATACACTGGCAACGTTGCCACCAGAGTCTTACCCTCACCCGTACCCATTTGCGCCACGTTGCCTTCGTGCAACGCCATACCGCCAATTAGCTGGACATCAAAATGACGCTTACCGAGTGTTCGTTTTGAAACCTCTCGCACTACCGCAAACGCATGCGGCAGAATATCATCAAGCGTCTTCTTCTCTTTCAATTGTTTTTTAAATTCTTCTGTTTGTTTAGCGAGCTTTGCAAGGCTCATCTTTTCGTAAACCGATTCCAGCTCGTTAATTTTGACAACTTGCTTCTTCAACCGTTTAACAGTCTTAGCCTGCGGATCTCCAAAAACAGTCTTCAGTGATAATTTCATCTCAGTATTCTTCCCTCTCTCATCTCAGAAAATAGCCCTCTTATTGTAGCAGATGTGAAAAAGATTTTTGATGATTGATTTTTGCTTTTATAAACGATTTCGCTGCCATTACAGCTCATCAGCTTAGCTTTTACTCTAAGGATCGCCTGAGAGCTTCACCCCGAAGGGTGCGCTCTCAGTGAAGATATTTGGATATGGCGTCTCCCCGCCAACTGTTTTCCTCCGAGAGCGCAAGAAGCGCCCACATCATTGGATTACTCTACAGTCAGAGTTTCACATGTCCTTTTGAAAGGCCGGATGTGCTCCGGTAGCCAGTCTGCTAGTTGCTGCCGGAGTCCTCGCTGGGCTCCGAGCCAGGCTGCTGACGCTGGTCGAGCTCGTCGGCCATCGCCTGGATGCAGCTCACCAGCTGGTTGGGCGTCAGCTCACTGGGGTTCTGACCACAGAACTCGGTGTCGTTGCCGTCACCTTCGCTCTCGTTGTCGTTGCCCGTGGCACCAACGCTTACCAGCTGCGGCGTGATGTTGTCACTAGCGCTGATCTCCAGCCGGTAGACCACTCGCCCCTTCAGCTCGCCGAACGCCCGCCAGACGTCACCGTCGACAGGCGTGAACTCGACGAGCTTTCCACCGTTGCTGATGAACGTCCCAGCATTCTTGGCCAGGTAGTCCAGCGCGTCGGCCTCCAGGTTGTCGATGTTGATCCTGCGCGGATCATCCTCACCGAGGATGTACACCGACAGCGAGTTGAGGCGTCCGCCGTCCACGACGTCGGCCGGGGTGATCGCATACGCGACGAAGAGCTCCGAAGTGCTCTTGCGCAACGTCAGCGGGGTCACCCACTCCAAGCGACCGGTGGTCTTGTTCTTGAGCAAGTACTCACTGGTGTTGCCCGCCTGTGCCTCCGAGGTGGCCGGTTCGAAGCCGAAGCTTCGACGGTCCTCATTCTTGCGCCCGGCAGCCCACCTGGTCATGTCGCGTTGCCGCTCGACCAAGCTCATGGGGTACACCGGACCGGGGTAGTCGCCGGCCTTGGCCTCGCTGACATACGTCAGCTTGACCTGGCCGTCTTGACCCCGAACGATTATCAGCCCACCAGCCGTATCCACCGTGCGATCCTTGAACTGGATCTGCTTGGTGGTCGGGATCACCACGATCGGCTCATCGCCGTCGCAGTAGCCCCACACGTCGGACTGCTCGTAGCGAAGCGCCGGGTAGCGCTCAGCCAACAGGTTGGGCAGCGAGTTCCCTCGCTCACCAGCGAATGCTCGGTCGAGGTCGTACTTGCCCTCGAACTTGCAAGTGGTGGTCTGGTTGGAACCATCCCACTCGCTGACGCCGCCCAGTCCCTGCTCACGACCGCTGCCGTCGAGCACACCGCTCCAGCGGGCGGGCTGCTCGCCCCACTCGTTGAGGTATGTCACCATGCCCTCGTTGAGCGAGATCCGCTGCTCGTCACCACTGGTCCGCTTGATGGCGAAGACGGCACCGTCGAGGGAGCCGATGCGCGGCTCCCAACCCGCCTGGTCCAGCTCACCCTCCTTGATGCAGGTGTGCATGTCGCTGGCGTCCACCATGTCACAGCCGAAACGGCTGGACTCGGTGGCACCCTCCAGGAGGTAGCGCACCGTCGCCGGTGTCTCATCCAGGTTGGGAACGATGAAGGTCGTGGCCCGGTTGTAGTACCGGGCCTCGTCCTTGTCGTTATCCCAACCGACGGTGGTCAGCTTGAACACGCCGCCCACAGTGGCAAGCACCATGATGATCGCGATGACCAAGCTGGCACCCTGCCGAGAGACGGTGTGGCGCTCCGTTGTGCCGTAGTACCGACCTCGGTCGTACTCCTCGACGTCCGCCATCACGATGACAGCAGAGCCGATGAAGCCAACCGTGAGCCAGGCCCACAGCCACCACGAGCCCGACCAGACATTGGCCAGCATGAACTGGTCCATGTACTGGTTGAGCTTCATGCCTTCGAAGAGGAATCGGCGCACGAGCCACACCAGGCCGTATAGGCCTGGCATCCACCCCCACCATGCGGCGAGGGCTCCGAGCTTACCCTTCCAGGTTCGCATCGTATCAGTTTCCTTTCAATTGGGAAATGTGAATATACGGGAAGTAACGGTCCCAACCGAGGTAAGCTCCTCAGCCAGAAGGACTTGCGCCCTCCCATATATACCGATGTGCTCTGGTACAACTACATATATGGAATGACCAAATCGATTACGTGACATAATAAAAAATGTCACGCCTATAATTATAGCAAAAATGATCTACTTTGTCAATACTCTAACCCTGTTGAGTAAATGAGGTGCTAAAAAATACTGCGACCACAATAATATCCTCTAGAGGCCGAGAAAATGACGAGTTATAAAGCAAAGCAGTTACACGAGTTTATCTGAATTTACAGATGTAACTCTAATGGTGTCCTCACTCCGTCTTACAACGATTTGCTGGAAGGTGCGATCAGCTTTAACTGACCATAAAAACATTATAGAGCATACTCTACTGTATGTCAAGAGATCTATCCTTGAAACAGGGCTGCTCTCAACTACTCAGCGCAACATAACCTCGTTGGCTGTGGCTTCTCCTTTCTCAGCGAGTAGCTGGCTAAATGCTTCATAGGGTGTCCGGAATTCTAAAGCCTTACGTGGCCTGCTGTTAAGCAGGTCTTGCACGTACTTGACCTCCACTCGACTGATCTTAGTAAACTCGGTACCTTTGGGGAAGAACTGTCTAATGAGGCCGTTGGTGTTTTCATTCGTTCCACGCTGCCAAGGGCTTTGTGGGTCAGCAAAGTAGACCTGCATCTTGGTTTGCTCAGTAAAGAGTTTGTGGCGAGCCATCTCGCTGCCGCAGTCGTAGGTCAGCGTTAGCTTCATTTGCTCTGGTAGGCTCGTAAGCTCCGCGGCAAAGCGTGCGGCTACATGTTCAGCATGTTTGCTTGCGACCGGTACTAGAATAACCGTCCGGGTTGTACGCTCCACCAATGTGCCAAGCGCCGAGTGACCGCCCTTACCAATAATAAGGTCACCCTCCCAGTGGCCGGGAATAATCCGGTCTTCTACTTCTTTAGGGCGCTCGTCAATGCTCACCAGATCTGGTATGGGGCTGTGCTTGGTTCGGTCGCCAGCCGGTCGTTTGCTACCCCGGCTACGCCTGTGCTGCCGCAACGCTGCTTTGAGCTCTTTTTTGAGACTACCGCGAGCCAAGCAGAAGACGTACGTGTAGATGGTTTCGTGGCTAACGCGCATACTCATGTCATTAGGATACTCGAGTTTTAGTCTGGCAGCTATCTGCTGCGGTGACCAGTGCTCAACTAAGATCTTGTGGTGTACATAATCCCTGAGCCGCTTATTAACCAACAGTTTGTTTGTCTTGCGGTGGTTGCGCTTGGCATCCGCCATTTCTTGGGCGAAGGTAGCTCGGTAATATTTGGGAGTATAGCGTAACCGAGATAACTCTCGGCTCATGGTGCTAGTTTCACGCTTCAACTGACGAGCAATCTGACCAAGAGTGTGACCCTGAGCTAGACTGCGACTAATTTCTTCGCGTTCCTCGGCAGTGAGTCGTTTGTATGCAGTTGTTTTCATAGTAGTTATAGCCTACCAGCTGAAACTGCTTACGTTGCGTTAGTTATTTGAGAGTAGCAGGATACTTGGCAGGCTCAATATGACAACGCGCCAATCAAAGGCTATATTTGATCTTCAGACTGTTGACGGGAGCGGCGGAAGCGACGCAGGATGCCGCGGTGATCTTGTTTATCGCCACCGTGAGAGGCTTTGTATTTACGGAGTTGATTCTTAATTTTGGTTTCAACAATATCAATTGCGGCAAACATATTTACTGTTGATTGCTTGGCCGTAACCTGCTGCTCAGGCAGATGCACAATAATTTCACATTGATTTCGATCACTCTTCGTCTTAAGTTCAGAGAGCTTTACTTCAACATGCATCGATTTACGAGCATGGCGGGGTACGAATCGGTCAAGCCGACCAACTTTTTTAGTAACATACTTTTTTAAATCGTCGCTGACTTCGTAATGTATTCCTGAGATCTCGATATGTGAAATCATCTACCCTCCTTTTGTTTGCACTCATATTATACCTTAGATTAGAGCTTAGTTCTGAGTTCTTAGATCTTAGAGGAACACTTTTAGATACGTTCTTTGCCGCCCATAAACGGCCGGAGCACTTCAGGGATAATGACATCACCCTCCTCTGTTTGGAAGTTTTCGATAATTGCGATTGGCCCGCGACTGAGTGGCAAAGCGGTTGCATCGTTCGTGTGGACTAACTCAGTAGCGCCATCGGCTAACTTCACTCTTGTTTTGAGACGCCTTGCCTGATAATCCGTCATGTAATCGGCGGTGTGTGTTTCACGGTACTTCCCTTGCCCAGGCAGCCATGCCTCGATATCAACACCGCGCGCATTCGGCTTACCGATGTCTGCAGTACACTTTGTAAGCACCTGATACGGGATCTCAAGTAGTTGCATGATCTTTTCCTGGATCGCAATCAAGAACAAGTGCTCTTGAAGTCCGTTAGCAGCTGTTGTCAGACTCTCCATTTCGAGTTTATCAAACTGATGCATCCGGAACATGCCTTCCATATCTTTGCCATACGTACCAGCCTCACGCCTGAAAGATGTAGCGTAGCCAATATATCGAACTGGCAAATCTGCCTCTGCAAAAGTTTCATCTACATGCATACTACCAAGTACGTGCTCGGCACTCCCTTGCAGCCAAAGATCTTCATCTTCAATTTTATAGCGATCATCGCGAGGCTCCAGGCGATCCATGGCATCGTAAAGATCCGTTCTGAGCATAAATGGCGGCAGCACTGGCACAAAAGGCTTGTTGGTTACTTTAAGATCATTTTCAGCAATGATCTCATCAAGAAATGTCTGATCAGAGAGCTTCGACATAACAAATTGAATGATTGCAAACTGAAGCTGCACCAGATCTCCTTTGAGATATGTAAATCGTGAGCCACTTACTTTAGCGGCACGCTCTTTATCCATCCAGCCCTTAGATTCTGCAATCTGTGCATGATTTTTTGGCTTAAAGCTAAACTCGGCAGGCTTGCCAATAGTTTTTGAAACCACGTTCTCTTCTTCGGTTTTTCCGATTGGTACATCATCAAGCGCTATATTTGGCACAGCCTTAAGAACTGAGAGGTATTCAACTTCCGTCGGAGCAAGTTCAGATTCAAGTTCGCCGAGTGTTTCTTTTATGCGCCTGCCTTCAGCAATCAGCTCGGGCGATGGTTCGCCATTCTTCATTTGGGCGGCAGTTTCATTGCGAGCCTTACGAAGTTTTTCGACCTCTTGTAAAAGCTCTCGGCGCTTGAAATCAAGCTCTAAAAGCTTATCTATATCGACCGCTACGTTTTTAGCAGCAGCAGCATCCTTTACTTTTTTTGTGTTTTCTCTGATAAATTGAATGTCTAACATAACTCTTCCTGTTGTTGGTTGGTGCTTCACCTGTTTTCGGACTCTTCAACCAGCGGCACTGGTTGTGTCACTAGCGAGTCAAAATTGATGAACTACCTTGTATCATCGACTTAAAGTATACCTTAAGCGACAGATCGAGACCATAATGAAAATGCCAATTCCGCAGACTAGTGCTCTCTAAGTGATAAGGAGAGGCAGAATATTGCTTCAGCCTATATGCCGGATGTATGACAATATATAGTCATGCATCTATTTTCTAGATAGAGAATTACATTAGCGACTAGCGGGCACTACCTGCCTGGCATCACACTATTCATTTACATCTACCCGAGCACTCGTTGCGCTTGGCATAATGCGCTCAAACTCCTCTTTCAAATCAGTAACTGAAATTGATTTTTTTGGTCTTTCAATCAAAACATCTTCGGCACCGAAACGGAACTCACTGCTGAAATCAACTGTAATGTCTTTATCGTCCGCGCTCACACGAAACTTAGTTGGCCGACGTGTTTTTTTGCCAACCCAAAGTTCCACAACTGGTTTTGACGCTTCTTTAGCGACTCCATCTTTGGCATCTTTAAAGCCTTCGGCGATCTTCTTTTCATCAAGCTCGCAATCTTGTTTGATGGTTTTGAAAGATTCAAGCGTGATGACTTCTTTGGCGAAACTCTCAGCCGCAGCATTATTAAAATCAAGCTTGTAATGAAAGCTGCTTTCGTTTGCGGCAGTCTGGTTCTTTAATTTTTCACTGACTACAATAAACTGATTCTCATTAAAGAGTTTTTTGAGTTGTTTTGAATCGTCTTTTGATATTTTGAAGCTTTTTAGCGCCTCGGTGCATGTATCAACCTCATCTTTACTAGCACTTGAAAGCTTGCTGATGTCATTTTTAGTAATTTTGATCCAACGGTTATCAACCTTAGCTACGATCGGGTTAACATACTCTCCGTAAGCCGCAGCCTCGGGATTGTTCAAGAGCAACTGGTCTACTAGGGCCTTGAGCTTTTCGACCTTAAAATACACCTCATCTTCTCCAAATACGACAGCGGAGGTTTTGACCGTGTACATTCGGCCTGCAAAATCAAGTGTGATATCCGCACTTCCTTGCCCATCCTCACCAGTCGCCTTACCCTCAAAAGCCACTTTTACTTTCACCGATTGGTCTCCCTTGTATTCATACGTAAGTGAGCCAAGGGTAGTGCTTGAACTCTCTTCGCCAAAAGAGCTGATTGTATTTGCCAATGCATCAGCTAGAACCTTCTCGGGCTTGTTGTTTTGATAGTTATAAAATGCAAAGGCCCCACCTCCGGTCAGCAGAACCACAAACGCGAGTGCAAAGCCAATAAATAGACCTTTTTTATTCGACTTTCGTAAGTTTGCTGGCTCGGGTGGCGTAACGAAAGTTGCTGGGGGTGGCGTAGGAGTCTGTGGTACAGCTTCTGACACTGAAGCCTGAGCCGGTTCTTGCGGGTTTTGAAAATCATCCATACATACTCCTTTATTGTTACGTTAGAGTATAGCTGGGCCAGTAAAAAGCACAAGCGATATTTTCAATCGTTTGATTTATGTATAATTTTATTCGGTTCTTAAGGCTTCGACTGGGTTGAGCCTGCCTGCTTTTCGTGCTGGTAAAATACCGGCAAAAATTGCCACCAGCATCAAGCCAACCACCAACGCTATAATTGGCAGTGGTTGGAACACAAGCAAGCTATTGCCTGCGCCAAGATCTACAGTTTCAGTAATCCACGGGTTCAGAAGCGTACCTAAGGCAAAGGCTAACCCCGAACCAAGTGCGCCGCCGAGCAGACCGATCCATGCTGCCTCAACTCGAAACAGTCGTGAAATGTCCCTTCGCCGCATACCAAGTGCCTTCATTAACCCAATCTGCTGGGTACGCTCAAGTACGCTAATATACTGCGTATTAATCACACCAAACACAGAGGCAATAACAGCCAAAAAGGCGAAGCCGACAACTATTCCTTGTAAGATATTGATAAACTGCATTAAAAATTGCTGAGTTTCTTTGGCGGAAAGTGTGGTATAGCCCATTTTCTTTAATGTATCTTGTGCCGTACTAAGCTTTTGTGCATTTTCACCGCCCTTAATGCGCACGTAGACAGAGGTATACTTTTGGTAATCATCGGTTCCTTTTGTTGAGATTTCCTTCAGGCGGAGCGCCTCCTCATTATTGATAAGCAAGTATAGTTCCGTGCCAGGTTGCGCAGTTACAGGCTTTTTAAGAACACCCACTACAGTAAAAGACTCCTCTTTTAATGAGCCTGAGCTTAATGCGGCTAGCTCTTCTGGTGAAATACCTCCGGCAATGCGACTTGCCAGTTCGACAGGGTCTACCGGTGATCTGAAGGCCCCTGTCACGGTTTTACCAATCGCATCTTCAGCATTCTTGAAACCCAGTGGTTCAAGAAAACCCTCCGGCATCAGGACCGATCCACCTTTAAGCGGCTTCGGCATGGTACCGGCTAGAAGATCGGGGCTCTGGAATGGATTGAGAGCACCGAGTGTTGCCACGTACTTCTTTTGACCCTCTCGAGTTATATAGGCAGCGTTCACACTGACGCCTTCTCGAAGAGATTCCACCTCTTTTAGCTCTCGTATTTTTTGCAGATCGTCTTGCGAGAGACGCTTCACTTGAATTGCCGCACCCGCACTGCTGCTCGATGCGCCAAAGCTTGGATCGTACTCAAGGGGCTTGCTAGCATCTGCCGCACCAAGTATTTGCTCGTCTTTTGTAATAATCAGCTCGGCTGGATCAAAATTATCACTAATAACACCATCTATAAATTGGCGTGCGCCAGTGCTCGCAGCCATGGTAAGTGTGAGAGTAAACGCTCCAACACCGATAGCAAGTGCCGTTAAAATGGTACGGATTTTGGCATGACGCAGACTTCTGCCCGCTCGCCTGGCAATATCGATAATTTTCATGGCTATGCCCCCACCTTTCTGCGTGTGCTACGTGACGACTTCTGTTCGATAGTCGCAATCTTGCCATCTTTAACATAAATACGCACATCACATTTTTGAGCCAGCTCTTCATCGTGCGTCACAATTATTAAAGTCATGCCTTTTTGCTTATTAAAGCCAAATAAAAGATCTTCTACTTTTTGCCCGGTTACAGAATCGAGATTGCCAGTTGGTTCATCTGCAAATAAAATCTCTGGCTCGCCAACAATCGCCCTGGCAATTGCAAGACGCTGTTTTTGGCCTCCAGAAAGATCGCGAGCACGACTCTTCTTTTTATCAAACAACTCTACTTCCTTCAGAGCCTGTTCAACCATCTTTTTCCGTCGAGTACGTGAAATTTTAGCTATCTCGAGCGGCAAACTCACGTTGTCAAAACAGCTTTCGTTGGCTTGTACAAAAAAGCTTTGAAAAATAAAACCAATTTTTTCAGAACGAAACCGATCAACCTGTTTTGGTTTTAAATCGAGAATGTTAATACCATCTACCAAAATCTGCCCCGTTTGCGGACGATCCAAGCCACTCATTGCGTGCATTAAAGTGGACTTCCCAGAACCAGACTTACCAATAATCGCCACACTTGACCCAGATGCTATCTTAAAGCTAACGTCTTTTAGGGCATGAAATTCCGTCTTCTTTTTCCCATACTTCTTACTGATATTTTTAACTTCAATCATTTACTCGATTGCCTCCATTCCGTGCCAGAAGGCCACGAAACTACTAACATAATGAATCTCTTGCTTTCTCTTACCTACCTAGTATAGCGGATTTAAAAACTAATCACTCTTGGCATCAACGAAAGGTTCTGACTCTACTTCCAGAGTTGGAAATTTTTAGTAATTTCTTTGAGCTCATCTGATTTTCCGAACAACGCCAGTGCCCAGAAATCAACATCTTCAATAGCAGTTTTCTTGAGTAGTTCCATCTCCTCTTTTGAAGAGCCGATGGTCATAGTTTCGACAAAGGCGTTGTTAGGTAAACTAAGTTTCTGGGCCTTTTTGTAAGCTTTTAGCAGCTCTTTGGAGTTCGCTGCTTTAAAAATAATGGCCGGATGATGTGCGATGATTACATCAAGCTCACCAGTTTTGTCTTGATATTCAAGAAAATCAAATCGACCGGGGTTATGCATTGTACCCACCAGGCCCGCAACCGCATGATTGGCGGCGTTAATAAGCCTGCCGGTTTCAACGCCTTCTTTAAGAATTACCACCATCTGATAGGCTAGGCGATGCTCTTCGCTCATAAGCTCACTTGTTGGCGAAAGCGTATTTGGCCGGCGAGTGCTACCATGGCTTAACTGAACCTCTGGATAGATAGCTTTGGTAACCTCGTCAATCTCAGCTCTGAGCTGCGGGAATGGCACCCCTTCGCGTGCTGTTACACCTTCAAAAATCCAAAACACTCTTTCGGAAAAACCAAGTCCACATGCAGGTGGCATACCGTATTCAAGCATTTCCACGTAGTCGATATCGAGCATTTGCGCCTCATCATCACCAGCATCGCGCATTTTTTGCTGTTCCAAGAAACGATTAAGCTGATCAACCGGGTCATTCAGCTCACTCCAACCGTTACATAGTTCGCTACCGCCAATGACTGCCTGAAATCGCTGCACAAAATGAGGGTTAGTATCATCCGCTTTACTGAGGGGAGAAATAAATGTTGGTGTGTTAATAAGCCAGACTGGACCAGCCACGGTTGCACGAACCCTCTTCCAGAGCTTATCAATACCGCGCGAAATATTCTCAGTTTTTTCTACTTCGAGCCCGTGCTTCTTCAGTGCGGCCTTCACTTCGTCGATTGTGCAGTCGAACACCTCGATACCGTAATGTTCGCGAATAACGGTCGCATAATCCCATCGCTCCCACGGTTTGCTCATATCAATTTCTTGGCCGTCGAGAGTAAACTGCAGAGTACCGAATGCTTCTTGCAGCACTTTTTTGAACATCTCCTCCATGAATACCATGCCATCTTGCCAGTCTGCATATGCCCAGTACCATTCCATTGCAATATGCTCCGGTAAATGTTCATCCGAGTAGTTCTCGTTTCGAAAACGTGGACCAATATCAAAGACTTTTTCATACCCAGCGCCAATCAAGCGCTTTAAGGGTAGCTCGTGTGAAATACGAAGGTAAAAATCTTGATTCAAAGCGTCCATGTGCGTTACAAATGGATTCGCATCGGCGCCGCCGGTAGTATGCTCCAGCACTGGAATATTAATTTCCGTAAAATCATTGTTCAGAAGAAAATCGCGTGTTGCCTGCCAAAACTTTGAGCGTCGAATGAATCGTTGGCGAACATCTTCATTGACGTTCATGTCCACGTAGCGCCGACGCATGCGCTCCTCTTTATTCGTAAAGCCGTCTTGTGCTGTGGGCATTGGTCGAAGCGATTTAGTCAAAAGCCGCAAATTCTGCACATCAATTGAAATCTCACCAGTTTTGCTTTTTATAATTGGTCCTGTTGCCTCAATAAAATCACCTCCATCCAGAAGATTGAGATGCTCAAGTCCAATAAAGCCGGCCTGAGGATTTGTGGGCCGCACTCCGCCATCTTTCAAGAAGAGCTGTACCTGCCCTGATGCATCCTTCAAAACTATGAAGGCAAGTTTGCCAAACTTACGAATGCCGATAATTCTGCCTGCAACCGTCGCTATTTGGTCTTCTAAGACATCAAACTTAGCAATAACGTCACCCATCATATGGGTTCGGTTCGATTTTGCGGGGTACGGGTTAAGGCCCAGCTTTTTTAGCTCTCCCAGTTTTCTTAGGCGCTCATCGCGCAGTTCTTTCAAGTTCGCCATATAGTCCTATTCTACCACTGTTCTGATGAAATCAGAAAGTCCAATGAATACACCAAGATGCATGTGAGTTGGTTCTTCGCGAGGCATAACATGGCCAAGAATATCCCACTTAGTCCACGACCCTTCACCAAAGTGCGCATGCAAACAATCATATGTATCATACGCAAATTTCCTCATTTCATGGTTATTGGAGCCAACATCACCAACACCAGCAACAACAGGCCCTGGTAACCGAAATGGGAAATCAACAGTGCTATCCAAAAGCGGCATAGCCTCATTTTCAACAATAAACTCCCCGACTCTATAAAGCTTACTGAGTGGTGATGTAACTGCTTCGAGCATTGCAGACCTAATTGCTTCATCGCGTTGCATAGAAACGGGTATTCCCCTTTTTACAGCGCCAGGATTC
The DNA here is from genome assembly GCA_046350615.1 of Saccharimonadales bacterium (SeqCode). Lineage (GTDB taxonomy): Bacteria > Patescibacteriota > Saccharimonadia > Saccharimonadales > UBA7683 > UBA7683. Next base: position 95,566 of record JAXMAA010000001.1, read on the forward strand.
GGCGGCAATACAATCACGTGTTCAATATTTTTCATGTCATTATTCAATCTATAATTCAGTAGCAAAGCTGAGCTACCCTCGCTTCACAAACTCCCCTTAACTACAGTCCGGCACGGGGATGACAAGGTGGGGGTAGTTCAGATAGCAGAGTTAATTATCTGAAGAGCGGGATGAGATTAGGTTAAGAAATGTTTCGTAACCACATACGAGATTCTCAAGCGATGTCACACTAACCCACTCATCCGCAGTATGGGCATTCCCGCCTTCTGGCCCCCAGGTGATGACTGGCAAACCTAGGCTTGCGAGTACATTATCGTCACCGACGCTCTTTCGTTCAATATAAGTAACCGGCTCATTATATACTTGCCTGATAGTCTGCTCAAGAACGTCTTGATACGGGAATGTAGAGTTGTGATAACCAGGCAGGTAAGGAGTTTTACGCGGTGCGACGACTACATGAGCATTACTGCCAGCAAGCTGCTGAAGCTTTGCTTGTATGCCCTCAATACCCTCACCATACGCAGCCAGAACCTCAACTTGACAAGAGGCAGCCTCAGGAACACTCATACCAACAACCTCACTCTGCACCGAACGTATCTGCGCCGTAGAACCATGCGCGTCAAACATTTCATGACGAGTGGTATAGAAACTTCCCAAAAATTTTTGCATTCGCTCAATAGCATCCACGCCATCTTGGTAATTGGCGAGATGTGCACTTTTACCCTGAAAAACGACATCGAACAAAAACCGCCCCGTTCTACCAATAGTTATATGTGAAGATCCACCCACCAAACTTGGCTCAGCAGACACAACCAAGCTGACATCTTGAAAGAACTGTTCGTTGTTTCCGGCTGCGTACCACGCTCCTTCGGAGGCCTCCTCCTCATCAACCGCCAAAAATACCTTTACGTATGCCGTCGTATGGCGAGTCGCTTCTAAAAACGCCGCTATTCCACCTTTCATATCGAATGCGCCTAGTCCGTACAGCCTCCCATTTTCGCAGCGAAGCTCAAGTGGATCACCACCCCAACCTTGAGCTGGTGCTACCGTATCTTGATGTCCGTAAAATAGTATCGCTTTGCTTTTTGGGTGATCGTTTTTAACAGCATACAAATTACTTCGCCCTTCAGAAACCTCTTGAACTTCAACCGAAAAACCCGAATCTTCTAGTAACTTTTTGAAGAGTGGCGTTATCGCCCGCTCGCTGCCAGTACGTGAATCAGCTGCCACTAATTTGGTGAGGTTATTAAGAATATTGTTCATACACTCCTCTATCTTATCGCACGTGTCACTTTAAATGTTGGAAAAAGATTGCGTATTTCACCAGAGATTGGCACAACTGATCGTAAAATGCCCTCAATCCCCAGCAACCCAGCATTGTGAGCGGCTTGCCGAGCCGAGCGTCTGCCGCTTCTTTTAGCAGCCGCGTGCACACCAACATCAGAGCCATTACATTCACCAAAAATAACATCGGCACCATCTTTTTCGGCCATCACAACAACTGCAGCCGCACACATACCATAATAGCCTTTGCCACGGTGGTCGGGGTGCGTTGCTGCCTCGGTAACCTCTGCGAACCGTAGGTCACCAATAGATCCAACCTGAACCTGCGTTCGATAATAAGCCGCAACCGAGGCTATGATGCCACCGGCACGCAATACTATTAACTGCATACGCGGATCCTCCAGCATCTCATCAACCGTCTCAAGATCCATGCCAAAGGTCGGCTCATACAACTCATGTAGTTGCTGCCTGTCCTGATCAGTCGGTTCATCCAATACTTCAAGCTCTTCGGTCTCGAAAAGATCACGAGAGATCGTATTCTGCTGCGCCCGCCAAATACCATCAATAACACCCGTTTCGGGCGCCATAGCAAGCGCTCGCCTCGAATCTGTCGCGCTGCCCAAATATGCTATCCATAGGTGGTCTTGGGGGTTGACACCTTCTGGGCAGAGAGGATATGCAGCCTCTACAAGCTGCCCTGTATTATGATGTTCTTCCAAATACCCTGCTAGTGCACTAAACGGCGTGATAATTCGCATACTAACTTTCTCGGTATCCGGCAAGCCCAGTGCTTCTTCCACAATTCCTTCGCCGAGTATTTCAATAGATTCGGGCTGTTCCACCACCAACGGATAAAATGCTTTACGCCGAGCATCACTCGCCACCGACGGCGGGAATGACTCCTCCGCCGTCGGCCGAACGCCACTCGGCAACCATAATTCACTTTTACTCATACTTTCCCTCTTTTATCAAAAGTTTAGAAACTTTTGCTTTCTAGCTTTCGTCTCCAATCGAAACCCGATCGATATCAACAACATTTCGAAGCGTAATCACGGCTCCACTCGTTAATCCTTCAGGCGCAATCTGCCAAGTAGCCTCAGGACGCTGCCTTGTGTTGCCAAAAATTGGGTCGTCTGTCTCGATTGTTGTTACGTCAATATATAGTCTTTCCGGCCCATCCGCCAAACCATAATCTCCTTCTGGCAGTAACGTTATGCCACGTGGCGCCTCCTGTTGGCCTGCGCCATCCAGACAAGTTACGTCAACACTAGCTACAGCTCGACGCCTACCTTGCGTAGAACCAATAACTGCAACCCCTGTGTCTTCTGGACACTCCACACCCATAGTGAATTGGTTAGAAACTTCTCTAGATTCACCACAACCTGCGAGCCCCATCCAGGCAAGAAACGCCATTCCTATTACTCCAAGAGTACGATTGCGACGTGCTCTATTTGGATATTGTCTTTGTAAATTTTCCATAAAAATCCTTCATCAATTAATGTTTGGTCAATAGCCGGCAATCAACTCTGATTCCCCTTCTACGACACAAACATCTTAATTTTTTAGTAAATTAAAACTCCCCGGTCTTTATGTCGCAGCACCAGGGAGTTTTATAAGTAATATAAAGCAGGCTTCAGGTACTACGACCGAAGCTTTGCCTTTACTATTACTAGATGAATCATATTCATGATTGTTGAATTGTATACCTATTTTATATTATTGTCAACAACTTTTGCTTGTTGCCAAATTGATTCAAATTGAGCCTGAAATAGGCGTACGGCAAATGCTTGATTTAATACGAGGCTGAGGCGATCTACTGTATTAGCAGGATCACTGAAAGTTATCATAGCGGCTAAACCATCAATAATAGTTATGTGAAAGCCGCGCTCTTCTCTGTAATGCCGCACTGAAACCCCGAGCCTTTGCCACTTACTCACAATGTGGTAGTTCGCCGGCTGTAGCTCTTGCACCACATGCCGAATGTAAACGCCACGCGCTATCGCCTCTCGTTGCACGTGGTGCAAATCATCTGAAAATGCGATTCCGATCGCAAAGACATCTATTGTTTTTTGTGCCTGATGAGCCAACTTCATATACTCACGATACATCGACTCCCGACCCACAATCAGCCGTGCACCACCCGTATCTGTAGTACCCGTAAGATCACCGCCAATCGCCCGGCCAAGCAGCCCCGCCAGATCATGTACATGAGTGCTGTAAGCAGCCCTCAAGCCATTCTCCCGAGCAATTACTTCGTAACGGATCGGCCGCTTCGCCACAAACCGAATAAGGTTCTTCTCCTCGAGTGCCTCAAACATCCGATATACTGCATTCGGAAACACCATTAGCTGCCCCGCTACATCTTGTGCACTCATTGGGCATCTCTTTGCTGCCATCACCGTATATAGCTGCAGTTCATGATCACTCAGCCCAAGCAACCGTAAATACTCCAGCACTTCATCTGGCAACTCAGGAACATATATTGATTGAGCTGTGCGCATAATTACATTTTAACATATTTTTGTTAAAACATATTAAAAAATTATTCGTATATTTACACAAATTTTATATGCTGAGTGTAGAGGTTTAGCACCTCAAAGGAGTTACGATTATGAAAAACGTACAAGATATATCCCCTACCGTTGACGAAACCGTTTCAAGAAACTTCGAAAGCATTGATATAACCTACAATGACTAACCCGCCCGCAAAGGGTTTATACAGCCCGGCACCCAACTTGAGGGCTACACTACTCAATCACCTAAAGTAGTCCTTGCAACTGATGGTGCGCTTTTGCTCGATGGCAAAACCATTAAGGTGGGGCAGCTTTTTAACCTACCGACCCACCAATCCATGAGGTTAGAGACTGGTCACGAAGGCTTTCGCTATATCTCCAGAAAAGTCGCCCCAGAAGCAGCTCAAGACGGTGAATCACGTTTGGCACGGCTCGCAGCTAGCGGAATTGGAGATGCGGCCTGGTGGCAGCTTCCCCGGGAAGAACAATTTACGCGGCTTGAAGCAATAATTGGCTATACGCCCCTTGAGCGTATCCAGCTTGATACTGGCCTCAGCGTGATGACCAAAATGGAGCACCAGAATCCTTCAGGTTCGCACTATGACCGTGCCTACTTTGCCACCATCAAGCACTTTGAAGAGATTGGGTTCATTCAACCTGGCGATGAACTACGTGACATTACCTCGGGCAGTGCTGGCATCTCACTAGCATTAATAAGCCAGCTTCTTGGGTATAAATCGCGTATTATCGTCCCGGCCGAACTACCAGCCAATCGCCTTTACCCTATGCTGCAGTTTGGCGCACAACTCGTTAGTTCAGGTGAAGGCTACGTGCCCCACGCCAGTATTGTTCAAACAAATGAAATCTTGGGCTTTAGGGAAGATCCCGAATGGCAAGAGACTCGCCCAGCCGACAGGAGCGGCCGTGCCCTGACTTTTGAAAAAGACGGCGTAAGAATCTGCCACCTTAATCACTCCAAAAATGAACTCTCTCCAGCCTCGTTCGCACCAATCGCTAGTGAAATACTCGATGATACTCCAGATATCAGCCATATAGTACTTGCTGAAGGAAATTGGACCACCATATCCGGCATTGCGAAAAGGCTTCGTATGCTCAAACCATCCGTACACATAACCGGATACTCGGGTGAGTTCACTGATGGCAAAACCGAAAACTACGGAACCAATGTGCCAGATGTTCCTCTGCGTTTTAAAGATCTGGAGTTGCTCGATGCCGATGTAATTGTTAGCTCGAAAGATCGTGATGCAATGCGGTGCTATGCTCCGCATCTCGGCCGGAGTTCACTAATGGGGCTAGCTGTCGCAGAAAGTATACTCAGAAATAACCCAAACGCAAATGTTGTTACGCTAGGCTATGATACAGCTGAAAGATACTAAGCGATTTCTTGCACTTCGTAGGTTTTGGCACCAGCTGGGAGGGTAATTTCTACCTTATCTCCAACTTTTTTGCCAAGCAAGGCTTTGCCGATTGGAGATTCGTCGGAGATTTTTGCTTCGAGCGGATCAGCCTCAACTGAATCAACAATGTGATACGTGACAGGCTTTTTGCCGCCCTTGAGGGTGACTGTGCAGCCAATCCCAACAGTGTTTTTAGTACGCTTAGAGATAACCTCGGCATTCGCAAGAATATGTTCTATTTCAGCAATTCGATTATCCACCCGCTCTTGCTCTTCTTTTGCAGCATGATATTCAGCATTTTCAGAAAGATCACCTTGATCACGGGCAGTTTTAATTGATTCAATCACATCCAAAAGCTTTGCCTTGAGTTCACTAAGCTCAGCCTGTAGTTCCGTAACGCCTTCTTTTGTGAGTTGAAATTCTTTTTTCATGACCCTTATCCTGTTTACTTTGCGACCCAGTAGCAACCAAAAACGAGTAAAAAATAAACGCGTTATAAACGCATTTTTCGCGTAGTTGGTTCTCTACGTGCCACGATTGTAGCACGCCGATTTTGGTTTGTAAATGAGCATTTATACCATATTTTGTGCACTATATATAGCCTATACACCACATATGGTGTATAGGCTAAAAGCTATTCAATACCCAGCTTTGCAAACAATTCAGCCTCAGTAATCAGCTCGGCCTCTTCACTTATGCGAGCCTTGTATTCAAGCTTGCCTTCGGCAAGTGTACGGGCGCTCACCACCACACGGTGTGGGATACCAATCAAATCAGCATCGGCAAACTTCTCTCCCGCTCGCACATCTCTATCATCATAGAGCACCTCAATACCACTCTTATGCAACTTCTGATAGAGCGCCTCGGCCTCATCATCAGCCCCGAGCGAGATCAAATGCACCCGAGCCGGCGCAATATTCTCCGGCCACACTAGACCACTCTCATCAGCAAAGTGTTCGGCAATCACGCCCATAACCCTACTTACACCAATACCGTAACAACCGGCAATAATTGATTCTCGTTCACCCTTCTCGTTGGTAAAGTAGACGTCGAGCGCATCGGTATACTTCGATTCGAGCGGGAAGATATTACCAACCTCAACCGCTCGCTTAACCTCATACACCTCACCCGTTTCTGGGTGCAAATCACCTTCTCGAGCCATCTTAATATCATAAAATTGCTCTGGAGTTTTAATATCACGGCCCCAGTTAACGTTAATACTGTGATAATTGGTATGGTTAGCACCCATTTCAAAGTTAACGCGGTTGGCACAAGATTCATCAATGAAGATCTCAACGTCATTAGCGAGGTTCAACAATCCCGCATAGCCCACTTCAGCACCCGTAACCCGGCGCACAACATCCTCTTCTGCTAGTTTCAGCGACTTTGCACCCACAACTTTTCGGAGCTTGATTTCATTAATATCGTACCCCCCTCTCACTGCGGCTGCGATAATGCGACCATCATCCGTTTGGTACAGCATGGTTTTTGTTGTTTTTTCAACTGGGATGTTCAAAAATTTAGCAAGCTCAACAACACCTATGATACCCTTGCCTTCAACTTCTTCCATCGTACGTGGCTGTTCGTCTTCTGGAATTTTAGGAGCCAACGCTAAAGTAACCTCTTCGTTAAAACACTCTCCTGTGCTTGGTACGCAAAATAGCGTATCTTCACCAATCTCACTGATTGTTTGAAATTCATCACTGTAACGCTCGGTGAAGATGCCTCCATCTGCCTTGGCTCGGACCGTTATTTCACTAAGCCCAAGCCGCTCAAAAATACGGTGATACGCTACGGCCGCCCGTTCGTATAGCCCCTCATGCTCCTCTTGGCTTCGAGAGAAGCTGTACATATCTTTCATGACAAATTCACGGCCACGCAGAATACCGCTTTTGGCCCGTAGTTCATTGCGGAACTTGTTTTGAATTTGATATACAAATATAGGCAGATCTTTGTACGAACTGACATAACTTGAAAGCATATCAACAATCGGCTCCTCGTGCGTCAAGCCCATCCCAAGTTCGGTTCCATTAACCAGCTTCGTCTTAAACCAGTTATCGACTTTTGCATCATCCCATCTATCAGTTTTTTCAAAAATATCACTTGGCTGCAGAACGGTCATCTGCACTTCTTGACCATCAATGGCATCCATTTCTTCTCGGATAATATCCTTGATATTGTCCAAAACTTTCAGCCCAAGCGGCATAAATACGTAAACGCCAGCCATTTCTTTATGGATATAACCAGCTCGAATGAGTAACTGCGCACTTTTAGCAACCTCATCAGCAGGTGCATCTTTTAGTGTTTTCGTAAAAAGTTTCGAGTACTTCATGTTTTCCCTCTTTCTTACACCTATTGTACTAGATAGCGATCTTACCTGTCATGGGTTTCGAGATTTCCCATTCCAGGCATCCTGCGTTGGGTAGATACACGGGCTGTAGCAATAGTTCGAAGCCTTCTGCTTCGCAGCCCTTTAAGAGCAGTTGCGCCAGCCAGATGCATGAGCCTTCGCGCAACTCGCTCCTGTATCTGATCGCCAATACTAAGATCAGCACAGTACATCTCGACCGCCTCTTTCTCAAGAGCATTAGCCCAACGCACACCGCCCCTTAGCTCATCTATCGTAATTGCGCCACTCATCACCTGACACTTAAGTTTTTCGGCTTCATCTTGTGCCATCTCTGAGAGATCCCAACCCTCGTTTAACGCCCAGTAAGCATCCTCCGCTGTCCATCTGCCATCTTCCAACCCCACTTCAACTAACCTGGTTTTATTCTCAGCCATACTAAAATATCCTTTATCAACTTCGGAAAGGTTTGGGCATAAAAATACCCCTTGGCTGGGGCGTCCGATCTGATTTATTTTAGTTTAATGGTAACAAACCCCAGCTGCTATACAGGAGTCGGTACGGGCAATACAGATAGTGTGTATTGGTAACTCATACTTTCATTATAGCACGAATTGAAATAATATGCAACTTACGCTTATTTTCCTATTAAATCCTAAGGTCGTCGTTCTCAGGTTGCTAATTTGGTAACTAAAAGCGTCAGTTATAGTCTGAGATAGCGAACTGTACATAGAATCTAGTAATACTCTGGATTCCCGATCTAGCCGGGAATGACAGCTGCAGGTTATTATTTGCCCCAATGAAGAAACAGGACACCGAAGGCCAAAAAGTTTTTGAGAGCATGGAGTAAGACTGCGGGGAGCAAACTCTTACTATATTCAGCAAGCAAGCAAAGTAAAATGCCGAGTGCAAAGGTATCTACGGCCACGTTCGCCTGCCCATGCGCTAATGCAAAAGCGAAGCTCGTTATGAAAGCACTCACTACGAGAGGAAGCCGTTTGCGGAGTCCATGAAACAAAACTCCCCTGAACAGCATCTCTTCAAACAAAGGCGTTATAACAACCAACACAACAAATGCAAGAATTGTGCTATGACCTCCACTCGCTGCGAGACCTATATCTTGTGCCTGGTCTGAATTGAAGCCCGGTATTTGCTGCGCAACACTCATTAGAAGCGATGAAGCTACTATATACAGTGCAAATGCTACGGGAACCAAACCAACGTAGCGTAACTTCCCTGCCGAAACGCCGATATCACGCCATCGAAACCTAAGTAACTTCATGCCAGTTGTCAGCAGTATCAAAAACGCCACAAAGACCCCAATAAGCAAAAGCATCGACTGGGCGTTTTTACTTGGGGAGAAGCGAATAAAGGGCAGTATGATGGCCAAACCAAGTAGCTGTGCTGTAAAATAAAGCACTACCGAGCTCAGTATGACTACTACGGGATTCTTCCAAAAATCTCGGTTCTCAGCAAGGTGTGGCATCTAAAAGAACCTTTTGATGTCTACCACCGTGATCACGGCCGCTAGTGCCAGCAAAACCAACATTCCCGTACCGTGAATCTTTTCCTCAAGTTCTTTACTGAGCGGCTTTTTAAGCAGCCGAAACAGAGCCAGTACGAACAATCGACCACCATCGAGAGCAGGTATCGGCAAAACATTCATCACCGCCAAGGAAACTGAGATCACACCAATCAGAAATAGCACAAAGACCAGCCCGTGCTTAGCAAGATCTTTCAGCACCACCACAATTCCCACCGGCCCAGTTACAGCCTGGCCAGCCTCAGAGGCTCTTCCAGCAAAAAGATTACCAACCGCGCCACCAAGACCCTCGAGTGTCGCCCAAGTAAACTGTGCCGTGGTACCAACTCCCACAATTGGTGCCGACCATGTAGAGCGAATCAGGGTTTGCTCGCCCGGAGCCACGCCAAAGTTGCCTTTCTCTGGATCATTGCGCAATGTCACCTGCTTGGTTTGTGTGTGTCCGCTATGAGAGAAAGTCACTGCAATACTTTTGCCAGCCTCTGCCTTTGTAATACTTCGAAGCTGCTGGCCGCTCTTCACATCAACATTATTAAGCGAGAGGATTCTATCTCCTTGCTGAATACCATTTTTCTCAGCTGGAGAATTGGGTTCGATATACCCCGCAAAAACCTCTTGGCGCATCGTTCTGGCATCAGATGCAATCTTAAACTGATTATCAATCAGCTGTGGCATGCCAATCAGTGCTACAATCGTGAAAATAACTGCCGCCGCCACCCAGTTCATTAAAACACCGGCAGCAAGAATCCATGCTTTGCGTGGCAAGCTCGCAGCACCAAAACTGCCTTTTTCTGTTGCCGCATCGTGCTCACCCTTCAGCTTCACAAACCCACCAAGCGGAAGCCAGTTGAGGGTATATTCAGTGCCGTTCTTCTTAGTTAGAACCTTTGCCCGGGGCGGAAAACCAATGCCAAACTCCTCTACTTCAACTCCACCCTTTTTTGCTGCAATAAGATGTCCGTACTCATGAACTACCACCAATAAAACAAATAAAACCAACCCAAAAAATATAAGCATGAATACTAGTATATAGGGAATTGTGGCGAGTTGGTAGTGGGTGTAGTTGGTAGTGAGTAGTTTGTGGTTGGTAGCTAATAGCCGACCTCCTACGTATTGTTTGCTGCGTACTACTCTTTTCGCTCATATATTAGAAGAGCTTCGCCAAAGCTACGGACCACAAGCAACCTGTCATTTGGTATCTAATTGCCACCGAAGCGGCGCTGGCGATGAGAGTATTCTGAAAATGCCTCATGCAGATCAGCCACCGTAAAAGCCGGCCATGGTTTTGGCGAAAAATAAAGTTCGGCGTAAGCCATGCGTGGCAACATAAAACCACTCAGGCGCTGCTCGCCACTAGTGCGAATCATCAAATCTACCGGCGGAATCTCTGGTAGATACAAATGCTCCTTGACCAGATCATCGGTTATATCCTCGGCCCCGATACCAGTTTGAACAATATTTTTAACCGCATCCGTGATCTCACGAAATCCGCCATAATTAAAGCAAAGTGCCAGCATGCCGCCTGTATTATTCCGCGAATCCTCCTCCGCTTGCCTCCAAGCATCAATCACCTTTTTTTGGCACGCGGTCTTCAATCCCCAGCACAACAATCTTGATGTTTTCCGCAATCAGTTCACGCAAATCACGCTGCGCCATTTTGATAGCCAGATTCATTAAATAATCAACCTCTTCTTTGGCACGATTCCAGTTTTCAATCGAGAAGATGTATGCACTTACATAATCAACCCCACTATGAAATGCCTCACGGGCAATCGTTTTAAGGTTTTCATAACCTCTGCGATGCCCCTCAAGCGTCGGCAGCCCTTCAGCTCGAGCCCACCGCCGATTACCATCAAGAATCAAGCCAAGATGCTGCGGAACATTAAATTCGCTCATCGACTATACGCTTTACCATCTCGGAAAATACTAGATATTGAACCATTAGTTGCAATTTCAAAAATTGCAGCACCAATGATTGGCGCAATTTTAACCACTTCCAGCCTTGACCCTAGGGCTTCCGCACTTTTGACCTGCGGGACCGTATCACTAACAATTATTTTATCAACCTCAGCCTCAGACAGCCTCTCCAGTGCGGGTTCTGAAAATATGCCGTGAGTTGCCGCAACAACAATTTTCTCAGCCCCAGACCTTCTCAATATCTCTATTGCAGACTTCAGTGTTCCTGCCGTATCTATCATGTCATCAACAAGCACACACGTTCTACCACCAACATTTTCTACACGCTCAGCATGTTTTACACCGCCCTCTTTATCCCTCGTTTTAGCCATTACATCTATTCTTCCACCAAGATAGTCAGCAAAGTGCTCCGGTAAACTTAATCTACCCCCATCAGGCGCTATAAAAATCACATCTTCTGGGTCTACACCCTCACCTTCAAGATAGCCCTTAGTTGCAACTTGCAAACTATCAACTGCCGAGAGATTATCAGCAAGTGGGTGATGTGAGATAGTTTGTTGACAATGGGCATCAATAACCAGAAGTCTGCCCATTCCAACAGCTGCCATGATATCTATATGAGCAATGGCCGATACCGGTTCTCGACCGTGCTTCTTTCTATCCTGTCGTCCATAACCGAACTGAGGCTTTACAACAGTAACAGAGCTTGCCGAAGCCCTGTGAGCAGCGTCAACCATAATAACCGTTTCCATAATGGAGTCGTTCACTGACCATGGAGCGTCATCGGCCCGGCCCTCTAAGGATCTATGCCTTCCGGCTGCATCAGTTTGAATAATAAAGACATCTTTACCTCTTAGCGACACGTCTGCATACTCTAGCGTCAGCTCAGTATTTGGAAATTGCTTAGAATGAGGGTCGGTCGCCTCGGCACCAACTGCACCAGCAGCACTTTCGGCATGTTCGGGATATGTACTACCACCAACAATCACAACCCCAGCAGCTTGTTCTGGCGTAAAAATTCGTCCGCTCATTACTTCAGGCATATTCCGTTACACCGTCATGATTTCTTGTTCTTTGGCTTTTGCCGCAGCTTCCACCTTGCTGTTGAACTCGTTGATTGCTTCTGCAACCTGTGTCTCCGTCCGCTTCACATCATCTTCTGAAAATTCTTTGGTATCTTTTAAGCGCTTTGCTTCTTTAATGGCATCGTGACGGATATTTCTCAGAGTGATTTTTGCCTCTTCAACAGTGTCGCCAAGACTTTTTACAATTTGGCGGCGCAGCTCTTCGGTTAGCGGTGGCATTGGCACACGAACCACCCGCCCATCGTCTGAAGGATTCAGGCTCATAGTTTGATCATTTCGGATAGCCGTAGCAATTGCTTGCAGATTAGTTGGATCGAACGGTGTGATCTGTAGCAGCTGCGGTTCTGGTGCCGTAATGTTTGCAACTTGGTTAAGAGGCATCAGCTGCCCGTATACTTCAACCCGAATTCCCTCAACAATACTTGGATGCGCACGTCCGGTTCGCACCTTTTTAAGTTCGTCTTCAAGATGATCCACCGCAGCCTGCATCTTCACTTTATAACTTTGTAAATCCATTCAAGCTCCTTTAACTAGCCCCATTATAACAGATAGGTGAGCTTCAGATTTAAAAATCACGATACGTTTGATCATCTCGCTTGGCAATAGATTTTATTTCACAAATCCCATCAGGCCTTTTGAGATAAATCAACCTGATTTCGCCAATCCTAACTCTAAAACAGTCTTTATTACCTTTGAGCTTTTTTATATCAAGCCCGGCCGTGTTACCTTGTCGAATTTGAGCTATAATTGCAAAAATTTTGAGATTAGTCTTTAAGGGAAGTCTGCGGAGTGCTTTTTCGTTCTTGTTCATCTATGACCTTTTGCAGGAGCGTCATAAATGTTTCAGCTGGCATACCGCCACTTGGCAGATTACTAAAATCTGCCACAGTTTGCCAGTTTTCGCTCACTGGATCGCCCCATTCATCCAGTTTCGCTTTTCTGATTTTTTCCAACAAAGCCTGACGAATAATATCACTTCTGGAAGTGTAATCACGCTTCGCCAAGGCATCCACTCTCTTGAGCAGTCCTTTTGGCAACGTAATATTAACCGTCTGACTTTGTGTACTTTTCATACATAAAATGTATCATATACATATATTTTATGTCAAATAACTACTATGCACCAAACCTGACAACGATAATCCTTGCCAGCAAAAGTACGCTCCATAAATGCACTCAGCAAGTTTCTCAGTTTTACAGTTTGGCCCAAAGAGCGGATTGCAGTGCACTTTTAAATTGCAGTTCTCGTAGTTGTGGGTTGCCACCTTCCCAAATTCTTCGGGTACTGTGCGAAAACCAGAAGCCCGCCAGCACCAATGCTGCTATGGGGTCGAGACGTTCAGCACAATGCTCTTCAACAGTGAACCCGCTATGCGCAACATCCACCAGAAGCGCAACCTCTTCAATACCTTTCCTGCCCATACCCATCCAGTTCCAGTCAATAAGCTGCACGCTCCTGTCTTTAGGATTGTAAGCTAAGTTATCAGATCGAACATCTGAATGTGTCAGTGCAAATTGATCTCTTTCGCTTAAATATGCCTCAGTTACATCTGCGTATGTTTGAATGTTTGCTTTGATTGCCTTTGCGTACCCAGGGTGATCCGCTAACTTATCGAGTAATTTTTCCTGATATTTCGGTTCATCTACAAGCTCTTGCCAGCCGTTAGCCACATCAAAATCCGAAAGCACAGCTCGATCTTCTTCTGTGAGTGCCATACTAGAAAGTTCATCCAACGCCTGAAAAACTGCATCAACTTTTTGAGCATTCCAGCGATTTGACCAATCAAGATGTGAGAGATCAGGCAGTATAAAACCATCTTGTTTTTCGAGCAGGATCTCGGGAATGTGCAGGTAGCCTTTCTGCTTGAGCCATTTATATGCCACGAGTTCTTTTGCAATGAATCTTTTGCTGTCTGCATCTGTTGCAAGCTTTATAAAAACGGTCGTACCATCTGCAAGCGTGATAATCCCCCGTTTTGCAAGCGAATAGCCGCCAGTAGTTGGCCGAAACGTATCCATTGTAGCATCAACCATCTGCCAGGTGATTTGCCTTGCACTCATAAAGTTAATTGTAACAGATTATATTTAGCTGATTTCGCCGAGTTCTACCCGTTTGAACTGGCGGATAACGGTGTTCTCACCGAATTTGGCGATGTTTTCTTTGAGGTATTCGCCCACGGTTTGATCAGGGTTTTTGATGTATGGCTGATCAAGCAGACACTTTTCGGCAAAATGCTTTTTGAGCATACCTTCTACAATATTTTCAATCATATTCTCTGGCTTGCCTTCATTCTTGGCTTTTTCAGAAAATTCAGCTTTAACTCGCTCACGCTCTTCTGCCGGAATATCTTCAACCGAAACGTACTCTGGTGCTGAAGCCGCAACATGCATCGCAATATCGCGAACAAATGATTTAAAACCATCCGTTCGAGCCACAAAATCAGTTTCGCAGTTCACCTCTACCAAGGCACCGATGCGCTCGCTATGCACGTATGCATCCACTATCCCCTGGCGGGCTTCTCGCTCACCTTTTTTCTCAGCCTTAGTTAAACCTTTTTTACGGAGTGCCTCAAGAGCTTTATCAAAATCACCGTCAGCCTCGGTTAATGCGACCTTCGCATCAGTAAGACCAATACCCGTGAGATCTTTTAATCGTTTAATTTCTTCAATGGATACTGCCATGTTCTCTCCTCGTGTCATTCCGAACTTGATTCGGAATCTAGTCTAATTATTTCATGGGATCCTGAATCAAGTTCAGGATGACAACCAGCTATTCTGCTTTTGGTGCTTTTGCGCTTGCTTTACCTTCAGAGATTGCCGATACAACGTACTCAAGCAAAATCTGGACTGCCTTGACGGCATCATCGTTGGCAGGAATTGGGAAATCGATACCACTTGGATCGGCGTTGCTGTCTACCACGCCAATCACTGGCACGCCAAGACGTTTCGCCTCTTTAACCGCTAGATGATCAGTAACCACATCTGTTACATACACTAGCCCAGGTTTGCCATGAAGATCTTTAATACCACCATACAGCACGTTCATCTGATCAATTTCTTCTTGGAACCGCTGCACTTCAAGCTTGCTGTAACGGTTAGCTAACTCACCACTTGCCATTTTGTTTTCAAGATCTTGCAGGTGCTTAATACGGCCATTCATAGTAGTAGTGTTGGTTAGCATACCGCCAACCCAACGGTTCACTACGTAAGGCATTCCCGTTTCTTCTGCTGCCTTTTGCACCAAAGCCTTTGCTTGTCGCTTTGTACCAACCAAGAGAACTTGTTTACCGCCAGCCACAGCTTTTACCACCTCTGGCAACGCAGCCTCAAGCGCTTCAACCGTTTTGGTCAAATCAATAATGTGATTGCCAGCCCGTTTACTATGAATAAACGGCGCCATCTTTGGGTGCCATCGGCTTGTTGTGTGGCCAAAATGTACGCCACTCTCAAGTAATTTTTTCATATCGACAGATACTGCCATCTGTTAAATCCTTTCGTTCTTCACGGAAAAGCTACTGCTGAGAAAATAAAGATATTTTCACCAGAGAAGGATCCCCTCTCCCGCTGATTAATGATTACTCATATAGAGTAACAGATATAAGAAGGTTGATCAACTACTTACCGATAGAACGAGCACTAATAATCACACCAAACCCCGCTGCGAGGAGTATCAGACCAAAAAATTGTAAGCTGGAAACTTTTTCTTTAAAAATAAAGTAGCTTGCGATAGTTGAGAGAAAGATCGCACCGCCGAACACGATTGGTGCAACAATCCCTACCTTATTTACCGTGTAGGCCTTGTTAATTGCCATCACAAAAAAAGCGATCGAGACACCGCCCAGCATCGCAAAAACAATTCCGCTTTTACTATTTACGAATAGTTTTTTACCCAGCAACGGAATAACTGCCGCTATTGGCACCACTGCGGAAATCAAGTTAGTAATTGCAGCAGCAAGATTAGTGTTGGCATTTCTGGAAGCTGCGACTCCAAACATAATACCAATCGCATAAAAAACCATCGCGAGAAGAATATATACCATTACCATAACTGTAGCAGATTGCTAACTAAATAACATCCGTGGAATAACCAGATATTTTCACGAGCTTAAGATGGTGTATTAAAATGGTTGGTGTTTTAAGGTTCGGGTAGAATTAAACGCCTGAAATGTATTGACTTTCTTATACAAGCATGCTACTATTTAGTCAAGCTCAATTGGCTTCGGCCAACAGAGTAAAGAAGGAGGGCGAGTTGATCTCGCTAACTTGTGCTCATTCGTATGAATTCGAGCACAGCAGCTCGAAGATCCTTGTCGAGGTAGATCTCGAATCAAATATATTCATATTCTGAAGATCCCTACGCTAGCCACCCTCCTTCTTAACAACCAAACTAATACGCAAGGTGGCTACGGCGTGACAATATTTTTGATCTTACTTCTAACATTGCTTGCTACGGGAGCAATATTTTTTATTTTCAACCTCTTTTTAGACACAAAAAAGAAACATGCGTGGTTTAATGCCATGGAATCGAAGGTGCTACTTATAGAAATACCTCGCACAAACGATAAAAAAGAGCTTTCGGCCGAACACATGTTTGCAAGCTTGCACGGTATTTTAAAAAACAAACGCGAGCTAAAAGCGCATCAAGAATATCAAGAACATATCGGGTTTGAGATTGTCAGTATCGGTAATAAAATTCAGTTTTATATCTGGACACCGGCTATGCTTACCTCTTTTGTGGAAGGGCAAGTATATGCTCAATATCCCGAGGCTCAGATTAAACAAATTGATCCGGAAGATGATTATGTTCACCAAATACCCGAAGGCCACTACCGTCAAGTAGTCGAGATCGGCTTAACCGAAAATGAGACTCTGCCAATTAAAACATTCCTCAGCTTTGAGGTGGATCCACTCGCCGCCATTACGGCAACACTTACCAAGCTCGAGGCAGAAAACGAGATGCTTGGTATTCAAATTCTGGCCAGACCTGTTGATGATACATGGCACAAAAATTCAGCCAAAAAAGCAGAGTTAATTAAAAATGGCGGTGGTTCATCAATCTCAAGACATGGCTGGCTTGCGCAAACCACAGGCGCACTTTGGAAGCCACCGGAAGAAACCACCACTGCGACAAAATCTGAAATTTCAGAACGTGACAAAACTCGCATTACAGCTATTGAAGAAAAAAGCCGCAAACTTGGCTATCAAGTTAAAATCCGGGTTATTTATAGTAGTCCGCCCGAGGTACAACTCAGCTCAAGAATGAAGATTCAAGCACTACTAGGGGCATTTAAGCAGTTTAATACCACCAATTTGAACGGCTTTAAACAAACCACCAGCAAGCTAGAAGATTTTGATAAATATAAAGCTCGTAGTTTCTTCGATAAAGGTTTTATACTTAATATCGAAGAGCTCGCTAGCGTGTACCACCTCCCCCACAGCAACGTAGCCACCCCCGGAATCGTCTGGGCACGTGCACGAACCGGCGAGCCACCATCAAACTTACCTATCTATACGCCGGGTTCGGTTGATATCAGCCCTATCGGCGTTACAACATTCCGAGGTGATTATCAGTACTTTGGCCTTACCCGTCGCGATCGTGGCCGTCACGTATATATTATTGGTCAAACTGGCGTTGGTAAAAGTGGTCTACTAGAGCTTATGACGTCGGCAGATATTACCACCAATCAAGGATTTGCGCTGATTGACCCGCATGGTGATTTTGCCATCAATACCCTCCAACGAATTGCCCCAGAACGAATTAAAGACGTTATCTATTTCAATCCGGCCGATACCGAATTCCCCATTGGTTTTAATCCACTTGAGGTACAGAACGAATCGCAAAAAACACTGGTAGCTTCAGAAATCATCGGTTCGCTCAAGAAAATGTTTGATAGCTGGGGGCCACGCCTCGAATACATTTTGCGCTACACCATCCTCTCTTTGCTAGAATACCCCAACACAACCATGCTTGATATCACTCGCCTGCTGACCGATAACAAGTTTCAGAAAGAGGTCGTGAGCCGAGTGACCGACCCTGTTGTTCGCAACTTTTGGGATAAAGAGTACGCCAGCTGGAACGAAAAATTTAGAACTGAAGCTGTTGCGCCAATTTTAAATAAAGTCGGCGCCTTCACTGCAAATCCTATCATTCGCAATATCGTTGGCCAGCCAACCAGTGGCTTTAATGTTCGTCAGGTTATGGATGAAGGCAAGATCTTGGTTATGAACCTTTCGCGCGGCTTAATTGGCGAGGATAACGCCGCTATTCTTGGCTCCCTGCTAGTTACCAAAGTACAGCTTGCTGCCATGAGCCGAGCCGACATTGCAAAAGTTGAAGATCGCCGCCCCTTCTACTTTTATGTTGATGAGTTTCAAAACTTTGCCACCGAATCGTTTGCAACCATCCTCAGCGAGGCTCGCAAATATGGCCTCAACCTCACCATTGCTAATCAGTATATTTCCCAGATGATACCCGAGGTCAGCGGTGCCGTATTTGGCAACGTGGGAAGCATTATATCGTTCCGGGTTAGTCCTGAGGACGCAACCTCATTGCAAAAATACTTTGAACCGCAGTTTGAGGCTGCCGACTTAATTCAACTCAATAACCGCGACTTTCTGGCGAACCTTTCAATCGGGGGTGAAAAAACTGTACCATTTTCAGCCCGAACCATGGATTTGCCCGGATATATAGAGGGTTCAATTGCACAGATAATAGTACACAACCGTCAACTTTTTGCACACCCTAAGGCTGAGATTGAAGCCTTAATTCGCGGGACAAAAGAACATCCCACAAGCAGTCAACAAAAATCAACTCCCACCACGCCACGGGTTTTTGATAGAAATACTGCCACACAGAAGCTTGCCCGTTCCGCTCTGGGTGTTGAGCAACTCACGCATGCTGTTCCCGAACAAACTGAGTCTGTCGGCGCCATCAACACAAAATCTTCAGATCAAGCGCCCATCGAAAGCACAAAGAAGAAGAAAACTCGCCGTGGCAAACGTGGCGGCAAGAAAAAAGCCCAAGCACAACCTCCAGAAGGCCCACCCACAGCTCCTAACTCAAACAATAGCGAAGAGACAGTGTATCTCCGGAAGTAATGTCTGAGCCCGTACCTGAAAAGTTCCTTTTTGTCATTCCTACTTAGGCGGGAACTCAGTTCAAATAGTAGATCCCGGATCCACGGCATGTCGCCATGGCATGCAAGTCCGAGATAACAAAAGATTGGTTCGAAAATCAGGTGATTGAATATTGACTTCTTCATCTGTTAGTGCTAGTATTGTCAGGTTATATCTAAGCGCGCCTGCAGCCCTGTCCACTGCTAACCGCCCAAACTAATTGGACTTGAAGGTATTTATGAAGAAAGATCTGCACCCAACAGATTACCGCCTGGTTGTGTTCCAGGATACATCAAGTAATTTTAAAATTTTGACCCGCTCTACCGCTGCCTCAAACGAGACTATCAAGTGGGAAGACGGCAACGAATATCCGCTCATTAAAGTACACGTTTCAAGCGCCTCTCACCCATTCTTCACCGGTGAAGAAAAAGTTCTCGACATCGAAGGCCGCGTCGACAAGTTCAAAGCCCGCGCTGAAGCTGCCGCGAAAGCCAGAGAAGAAAAGCAAGCAAAAATCGCAACTGCCAAAGAAACTGAAAAGAAACCAGCAAAGAAAACTGCTGAGAAAGAAGAAACAACCGAAGTCGAAACTAGTTCACAGGAATGAGCTACTTCTTTGCTGCTGGTAATCCCAGTTTTGAATTACCGTTGGCCTAATTGTTTGGAGCCACTCTTCTGCACTTGCGCGCTGCAAATCTTCGAGGCGTTGGAGTGCAGCCTTTGCCATTTCATCTACCTCATATGGACTAAGGTATTGAAAGTAATTATCTTGCATATTCATTAAAGTATAACCGGAAAGCGATTGATCAAAATGGCGTCTCTGGTCTTCTAAAGTATACCAGCAAGCAAAGCCAGTCTTACCAACTAATCGCTCCGACTCATCGAGACCATAGCCCGTTCTCATTTTGAGGCTCTTCACAGTGCCATCTTCGTCAAATTCAAATTTTGGCGTTTGGCGTATATTATCCGCTTCTTCGTATTGCTTTAGAATATTCGCCACAGTTGCCTCATCGTAAACTTGTGCGGTTAGAAAGCCAGCGAATTCTTGCATTTGATCAGCCGAAGCAAATCGCATAACAAAATCTTCTCCATAAACCACGAAGTTGGCAATTTTATCAGAGCTACTTTTTAGAACGCACGTTTTACCATTAAGCCTGACGTATTTTATGTCCCCGTTTTCAACCCCAACTACATCAGTTTCACGAACTGAGTCTTTATTTTTTATTTCAACAACCGGTAGTTTAAGTCTATTAGCGTGAGCCCTAATAATGTTTGCCAGAGATTCATCAAATGGTTTACCATCTGAGTTCACTTTTATGAAAAAGCCTTGTAGCTCGAGATTACCAGACTCAGTTGACCCAAGACCCACAACTTCGTTATAAGTATTTTCACTTGACGCCGCTAGCAACTGATCTGGATCAAACTTTACATATCGCTCTGATTGTTTTCGCAACATATCTATATCACCACCATGTGTACCGACATCCCGCGAATGCGTTAAAATGACGTTATCTTCTGGCGCCGTTACAATCAACCCCGCATTTCCCCACGTACCGGTATGATCTTGATCTATTAATGACATAGACACTGCGACTCGATCACCTACTCTTTCCGGGTTGTCTATTAAAGATACAGTTTGGTCGCCAGGTTGCTCATCAGCACTCCCATAAATTCCTTCCTGGCTAAAACTCAACGCGGAAGCAAAAACCATCCTCTGACCTATGGGATTAATTGCGTGCACCAGATAACGGTAACTCTGTGGATTATGTTGCTCAGGCTCAGTCACATTACCCCATAACTCAGTTCGAGGGGCTAAATGGTTTGGATTTTGAAGTGGAATATCTGCGCTCATATTTTGTATTTGTATCTAGAATTAGTATGTTAATTTTAGCAAAAATTTGCTTTTCTGTCAATATGTTCTATCAATTGTTATGGGGCTATACACACACCTCTGTTAACTGTATACTACACACTATGGAAGCAGAACAGAAATTACGAACTGAATTTGCCGAACTTACTGAAGCTCTGAGTGCGCCGGATGCGTTTTCTGACCCTAAAATCGGTGAGAAGAATCGGCGGCGAGCGGAGCTTGAGGAAATTGTAACTGCATTTGACGAAAAGCACTCGTTTGAAGCGCAGCTCGAGCAGGCAAGCGAACTGCTACGCGGTAACGATAACGAGCTTTCTGAACTTGCAAAACTTGAAATTCCCGAACTGGAAGCAAAGATTGCCGCAAATGAAGAAAAGCTTACCGAACTTCTTACGCCGAAAGATCCGAATGATCATAAAAACTGTGTGATTGAAATTCGAGCCGGTGCAGGTGGTGACGAGGCTGGTCTATTTGTGGCAGAGCTACTCAGAATGTATCTACGTTACTGCGAAACTCACAACTTAAAAACCGAGATTATGAGTGAAAACACTAACGATGCTGGCGGCTACAAAGAAGTTATCTTCATGGTTCGCGGTGAAGATGCTTACAAACAATTGAAGTTTGAAGGTGGTGTTCATCGTGTGCAGCGTGTGCCAGCTACTGAAAGCCAAGGCCGCATTCATACCTCAACTGTTACCGTTGCTGTTATGCCCGAAGCCGAAGAGACTGACATCGATATTAAAGAGGCTGATTTAAAAATTGATACTTACCGCGCCTCTGGCCACGGCGGTCAAAGCGTGAACACCACTGATTCAGCCGTACGTATCACTCACCTGCCCTCTGGTATTGTAGTGACTAATCAGGATGAAAAATCTCAAATTAAAAATAAACTTAAGGCTATGAGCGTGCTTCGTTCTCGGCTACTCCAAAAGCAAATTGATGAGGAAAATGCCAAGCTTTCAGCTCAACGCAAATCACTTATTGGCTCTGGGGATAGATCAGAGAAAATCCGTACTTATAACTTTCCGCAAGATCGCATTACCGACCACCGGGTCAATTACTCCCGCTCAAGCATTCCACAAGCCATGAACGGCGATATTGATGATATCATCGCCAAACTCCAGTCGTACGAGAACCAACTCTTAAGGGAAGCTTAGGCCGCATTGTTGAGGCTTTGCATGACAGGTTCTGTGGCATCCGCGACGACAGGGCCAAGCCTACCCCCCACATAGCCTTTGATCGTATCTTCAGCAACACTCTTGGCAACACCGACAAATGGTCGTTTTTTCCCTTCTAAATCAAAGAGGTCGCTAATGTGGCGTTTTGTCACCTCACCAATGATCTGTGCTATCTCATGCAGATTCAGGTTGTAATCCTTTGAGCGCTCAACAACTGCCAAGGCAATCTCTTCATGTAAAGATTTTATGTCATCGGAAGCTTTTAGACGATACAATGAGTCCGCCCTTTGTTCTGATGCCAGCTCAAATCCTAGACTCTTCTCATCATCACGTATTTCTCGGAGATAGCCCTCATCCTCTTCTTCCATAAATCGCTCCCCGAACTTTGCTCCCACACCCTTAACGAGCTTACCGACTGGCTCAGATAAAGTCTTCTTTGCAATCCCAGCCGCAATGGTTACTCCTAGACCCAATCCAGCGGCATGAGATTGGTCAATTTGTGATATACCAACATCAAAGCCCTTAACAGTTGCTATCGATGCAGAAGTAATCAATGCGAACATCGCCGCTCGTCCCAGCAAGCGTCCACAACGCGTCACACGCGCCTTTTCTACGGCCTCGCGGATATCTGAAGACTCGCCCACTCGCTCATCAACTCCGGCATATATATCATAGAGGTAGTGTTTACTCTCTTCGATAGCCCCCTGAAGTATGCTAAGCTCCCCTGCCCCGGCTTGTTCGAGCTCCTGAAGACTAACTACCATTCTGTCTGCAAGTAATGTAACGAAATCCTCAGTTAATGCGCGCGCTTGAGTCCTTTCCGAATCAGTAGCCATGCCTGTTCTAAGCTCGAATAGTGCGGCCGCTAACCTGGCTGTTGCTTCGGTTAATAACGGCTTTTCAAGGCCACCGCTCTCCTGTGGGGGTGCGCCTGAACTACTTTCCAGTATTTGAGGGGTTTCTGTCATGTTATTTGTTTGTTTTACATTTAACTCATAAATAATAGCAAAATTACATGATTTTGTCAATATGTATATTTTATTGCATGGATATTTATTATTTCTCCTGTTATACTCTATTGTCAATGGATACCATCATCGCCAGTTTAGCTAATCCGAAGATTAAATGGGTAAAAGGCCTGCATAAAAACAGTAGCCGTCGAAAAGAGGGTGTATTCTTAGTTGAGGGCGCAAAAGAGATTGCCAGCGCTTTAAGTGGCGGTTATATACCGCGACATGTCTTTGTCTGCCCGGAGATTTATGCCGAGGAACTAGTACTGAAGGGGGTAGCCCCTCGGATTCACACAGTCAATAGAGAGGTCTTTCAAAAAATTACTTACAGGGGTAGTTCTGATGGAATTCTGGCTATATTTGATGCCACACAAAAAACACTTGATGACCTAGAGCTTGGAAATACACCTTCATTTATTATCGTCGAAGGAATTGAAAAACCGGGAAATCTTGGCGCAATCATTCGAAGCGCTGACGGTGCAGATATTGATGCAGTTATTGTCTGTAACT
Organism: Saccharimonadales bacterium (SeqCode); assembly: GCA_046350615.1. Classification (GTDB taxonomy): domain Bacteria; phylum Patescibacteriota; class Saccharimonadia; order Saccharimonadales; family UBA7683; genus UBA7683. Next base: position 119,357 of record JAXMAA010000001.1, read on the forward strand.
CAACCTGCGACATATTCAATCCAAATGTCATCCGAGCTAGTCTTGGAACGGTATTCACGAAACAGGTTGTAACAGCAAGTAATGAACAGGTGTCCGACTTCCTCGCTAAACACGAAATTACCACTTACTCTGCATTGCTTTCGGAAAGATCCTCTGCATATACTGCAGTAGATTTTACGATACCTACGGCCATTGTTCTTGGCACCGAACACGATGGCCTAAGCGAATTCTGGCAACAACGAAGTATTCCAGTAGTTATTCCAATGCGCGGAAGTAATGACTCCCTCAATGTAAGTAACGCAGCAGCGATCCTTGCTTACGAGATAGTCAGACAACGAGACCTACTCACATGAGTATCGGTGCACTGGGTAGCTGGCTTCAGATAAACACTGCGCGACTTGCCGAATCTGGGATTAACTCGGCACGTTTGGATTGTCTCGTACTTCTTGAATATGTGCTTAGAGAAGAGAGGTCATCGATCCTTGCGCATCCGGAACGTAAGCTTGAAGGGCATCACTTGAAAGAACTGAATACCATGATTATGCAGCGCTCTAGGCGTACTCCGCTTGCATACATTGTTGGTTCAAAAGAGTTTTATGGGCATCATTTTATGGTGAACGAAACGGTACTCATCCCTCGTCCAGAGTCCGAGGCGATGCTTGAACTACTTCAAAAGTTTGCTCGGAAGAACAAGATTCAAGCTGTTATTGATATAGGAACCGGCTCTGGCTGCTTGGCAATCTCAGCCGCACTAGCCCTTCCGGATATCCATATATGCGCCACCGATGTATCTAAAGATGCATTAAAAGTAGCCCGGAGAAACTCCCTCACACATGATGCTCGTGTGAAGTTCTATCTATCTGACCTCCTCATAGATATTCCTGAGGTAGAGTTACTCAAACCGTATGTACTGATTGCAAACCTCCCCTACGTCCCAGAGGGTCTAGTAACTTCTCCTGAGATCACCAAAGAACCAGCAATGGCCTTATTCTCAGGCAATGATGGCCTCAAACACTACCGGCAGTTCTGGCACCAAATTGAAAACCTCAAAAATAAACCGCTCGCCGTTATCACTGAGAGCCTTATCTCACAGCACTCAGCATTAAGCCATCTCGCCGAAACTACAAACTACAAACTACAAACTGCTCAAGATCTCGCTCAACTCTTCATTAAATCTTCCGCATTATGACCAAACTAACATACTAAAAAATGTCCGATTGGACACTTTTTAGTATTTTTAATTTTGTATGGAGGCATGGAAGAGACTACGAGCCTGAAGGTGCCTCTGCTAACGTTACTTTGAGCTTTTGTTCTTTATCGCCCCGGATAATTGTTAGTTCTATTGTATCCCCTACTTTATAACGCCCGACTACCGAAACAAGTGGAACCGTCTCGCTTAGTTCAGTACTATTAACCGCCGTAATGATATCTCCTGCACGTATACCAGACTTCTCTGCTGGGCTGCCACTCACTACTGAGCCCTCGTCTTTGCTGATATATGCACCTTTCTGAACGCTGACACCAAGTTGCTTGGCAGATTCTGCATTTAGCATGACATACTGTACTCCAATGTATGGACGTGTTAGTTTGCCGGTTGTCTTCGCACTCGTGACTATCCCCTTTGCTTCATTCACCGGAATGGCAAATCCTATATTTTGGGCATCCGCTGCAACCGCAGTATTAATGCCAATCATCTCGCCATTGAAATTGAGAAGAGGACCACCCGAATTTCCGGAATTAATTGCGGCATCTGTTTGAAACAGGTTTGTGAGTTCCTCACTTGAGCCACCAGCTTCATCAGAAGCGCTCACTGGCCTACCCATTCCAGAGATAATTCCTGACGTAACCGTATTCTGGAACTGGCCAAGTGCATTACCAATAGCAATTACCTTCTGGCCCGTTCTGACCTTGTCAGAATCACCAAGCGTAATTGGTTTAAAATCTTTAGGATTAGTTACTTTTAAAATTGCAAGATCGTTAAGCGGGTCACGGCCAATAATCTGCACATCGGCGTACTTTACTCCATCTGAAGTAACGACTGAAACCGCACTCGTTCCTTCAGCTACAACGTGCTTATTAGTTAGTATCAGACCGTTGGCATCGATAATAACGCCTGTTCCAGCTGCTTGACTCGTGCGCATTCTTGTACCATAAAGCGAACTGCGAAGCGTTGCTTGCTGTTCGGTAAGAATCGATACCACGCTAGGGCTCACTTTCTGAGCAACATCGGCAATTGCCTCGCCCTCCTGCACGACAGTCTGCCGCACTCCTTCTATATTGTTCTGTGCATTTGTACCTTTGCCGAGTAGATAGGCTGCCGACATACCACCTGCCGCAAGTAACAGTACGGCCATACTCGCAATGACGCCTCCAATGATAGCCGCTCTTAATCTAATACGTCTTGGCTGTTTTTGAGCTTTTATTGATGCGGGCTGCACGGCTGAAAAATCATGCCCGTTCTGCTGACTATCTTCGTTCATTGCGTACTCCACTTTACTTAAGTTACACCATACATACCAAACCTGAGAATCAGCTTAAGCTACAAACGAGCAGACCAGCGCGCTGTTATGAGGATAATTGCCAGAAGTGCGGCAGCAAATAGCCCATTTTCAAGTACAACAGCCTTATACACCGCCTCTTTTTTATAGGAATGGTAAACGCTACCCAAGCTTACCGAGACAATTGAAATGATACATACCATCAGCGCTAAGTTAGTGTTAAAGATAACATAGTACTGAAGCCAGTGAAGCGATAGCCAGGCCAGCAAAGTACTCAGGAAGCCCCAGGAGAGTCCAAGGGTTCGATAATGAGGCTCTTCATAGTTGGTAAAAAAGTGGCGAGCGGCAGACCACGTAATGAGCCAGGTAAGTGCACAGATAAGAATCGGATACTTCACGAAAGAAGGAATCATAAAGATAGCAGATAACCCAATCAACTGCGCCCAAAATGCCTGTGCGCCAACCCACAACTCGCTTGATTGTGGCTTTAGAAAGAGGAGCCAGACGAGATATAAGAGCGACCAAAAAACTGCCAGCCATTCATGAGGTGCCTGGAAGATCATAACAATACTGCCGATGCCCACAATACTATCTACCAAATTTGCACGGATATTCGGCAGCCAAAAACGTGGTTGAACAGCGAATATACGCCATTTGCTGAGAATAACCAGCAATGCAGCCAGCAGAACTAACTCCCAATATGTAATCATGGCATAAATGACCGCCACGAACACAACATTAACCCCAATATGAAGTACATCACCCATATCGAAGCCAGGTTTTTTACCCCAAAATCTTTTTTTTGCCTGCAACATAACTCTCCCCTAGTATAGCACCCTTGCTACAAAAATCGACAGCGAAACAACTTCATAACTACATCTACGATCAATGAGATGAGGCGTTATTTAACTGGTTATTTTTACCTATTGCTATCACAAAATCTGCATCATAGTTTGCTGCTTCTGTTAGTGTGTTCTGATCTGTGGTGGCAATCGCACCAAAGTATTTTTCAAGGTATTTCTTGGTACTATTCTTATTGGTGCTTTTTGAAAATATTGTGGTTGAATCACGAGGAGCTGCGTTGCCCACATCTTCCACGTTCAAGCCTTTTTCCGCCAACTGGTCGGCCTGAGTCTGTGCCAGCCCGACAGTTCCACTTGCATTCAAAATTACAACCGTTGCCCCCTCACGAGTAACTGGATCAGTGCTAATGAGCTTATTAATATAATTCTTGATTTGACTAAAGTCTGTGACTCCCGCAACAGGGCGTACAGCACTTTGTCCATCAGCGGAATTAAACGTTTGCACCAAGTTCACATCGTCATCGGTTAAGCCAATTGATTGAATGTTTTTGCTATCAATCTTCTTGCCCACCTCGTAGAGCCGACGCAGTTCGTTCGTTTTAAAATCGGTCGTAACATTATTACCAGCAGCATCAAGCAGGCTGCCTAATTTTGCGGGATTTGAGAGAATACCAATGTTCAGCGCCTTATCTTTAAGCGCAAGCAACATCTGTCGCTGGCGTTCAGTTCGCCCAAAATCATTACCTGTTCCATAGGTTGGATAACCTGTAAAATCACCACGCGCCCGAGCTAGATCGAGCGCTTGTTCCCCATTGAGGTGCAGCTGCCCATTTGGATACTTAACTTTATAGCAGCGGTACTTACATTCCCAGTCAAAAATGCGATCGAGAATGCCATTTGGACTATCTGTTTGCAAGTTAATATCTATACCATTCACCGCATCAACCGCATCCCGAAAGGCCGTGTAATTAATTTTGGCGTAATAGTGAATATCCAGGCCAAAGCTATCTTCCACAATCTTCTCTAGCAAGCCGATACCTCCTGCTGCATACCCATCTTCATTAAATGCAATCTGCTCGCCACAGGTGTATGCCGCATTAATCTTCCCCTGGTATCCAACGGAGCAGCCTCGTGTTTGATAATTAACCCATAAATCACGTGGAATACTTATCATAAAAGCGCTATTATTTTTGGTATCGAGGCTCACTACCATAATCGAATCCGTAAGCTTTGCACCATCATGACCCGGATCGTCTTCGGAGGTACCTGCTAGTAAAATATTAACTCGGCCCTCATCTTCACCTTTAAGTTTTGTGCTATCAAGAATGCCGAGAATACTGCCATTAAAAACTTTGGTCGCATTTTTAAGAACTTTCCAGCCCAAGAACCCGCCAACTAATGCACCCAGAAGCACTACCGCGAATAGTAATCTTCTGAGTATTTTTTTACGACGTGAAGGCTCGGGTTTGCCTTTTCGAATACGACGTTTTTTAAATATTTGCCAGAAATGTGGTTTTTTTGGCTCAGCACCTTCCGCTAGTTGCCGCCGCGACCGGCGCATTTCTCCAGCTGCCTGTATCTCTTCGTCATCGAGTACCACGGTATCGGGGTCGTTGTTAACCCAACCATCTTCTTCAATTCTAAGGGGTAGCGTTGCACGCGATCTCTTGCTCTTAGCTGCCTCCGCATGGCGTGACTGAACTGAGCTCTTATCGAGTGATGCTCTCCTTTTTGAGGTGCGATTTCTTGGGACAAAGCCATCCATCGCGCTACTTGGTCTACGTCGTTTTTCCATAAATTACTTCTGCTTAGTATAACCATATTACCAAAGCGGGTAAAGGGTGCGCTGAGATGAAAAGCTGTCCTCTCACCTAAATTACTGCTATACTTTAGCCATATGCAAGATGATCCTAACCAACCTATCGTAGAAAATGGAAATAACGCCAGCCCGGAAATAACGCCAGCCAGCACACCAGCTCAACCAGTTGTGGCACCTCAAGCCGCACCCAACACCCAACCAACCCCGGCAGGCACTACACCTGAGGTAAATAGCGCTCCTCGGCAAGCCCCAACACTACCCGAGACTGCTCCTGAAAAACCAAAAAAAGAGGGTGGCCTCTTTTCATTCGTTGGTACTCTGATTGCAGCTTTTATCCTTGTACAAATTATCAATCTCTTTCTTTTTCAGAGCTACAAGGTATTCGGCAGTAGCATGTTCCCAACACTCCACGATGGTGATCGTTTAATTATTTCTAAGGTCGGGAAAACCGGCGCAAGACTGCAGGGCAAAAACTATCTTCCAAAACGGGGCGACATTATTGTGTTTATTGACCCGCAACGTTCAGATCTACAGCTTATTAAGCGTGTTATCGGCTTACCGGGCGAACGTGTTGTGGTAAAAGATGGCACATTAACCGTTTATAATAGCGAAAAACCTCAAGGGTTCAGGCCCGACGATGCCGACTACGGCAAGAATCTTCCTCGAACCAGCGGAGAAACCGATGTAACTGTGCCAAAAGATCACATCTTTGTAAGTGGTGATAACCGCGAAGGCAGCAATTCACTTGATTCCCGTAATGAACTTGGCACCGTTCCCGAAGAGCTCATCATCGGCACCCTGCAAGTCCGCGTCTGGCCACTCGATAGCGCTAAGTTCTTTTAGCGCTAGAGCAGTTCTTGCATCAAAGTATTGAGGTGATCTTCATCTTTGAAGTTTATTATGAGGCGACCACCTTTGGCCATGTGCTTAACACTAACAGTCGTGTTGAGGCGTTTGGCGAGTTGCTTGGTTTCTGCAGTCTCAACCTTAGTTAAGCGCAGGCCCTCTTTGGTTTTATCCTCCTGGTTCTCGGACTTCTTTTTGTGACCTACCACGTATTGTTCTGCCTGGCGAACCGTCCAGCCATGTTTGATGATAAGATCGAGTAGCACCAATTGTTCGGCCTCTCCTTTTAGGGCCACAATCTGGCGTGCGTGGCCTTCAGTAATCACATTATTATTAAGCGCCTCTTTGGCTTTTTGTGGTAAACGGAGCAGGCGTATAATATTGACGACTGCTGATTCACTTCGGCCAACTCGTTGACCTATCTCTTTATACTCGAGATTGAATTGATCATGAAGTTTGAGATAAGCCGCTGCCAGTTCGAGCTTGGCCAAATCTTTACGCTGAATATTTTCAATCAGACTGATTTCAAGCTTTTCCTGATCACCAAACGAACGTACAATTGCTGGAACCTTCTGAAGATCGATAAGTTCAGCTGCACGGAAGCGACGCTCGCCAGCAATAATGATATAGCCATCGCCACTTTTTGCCACAATGATCGGCTGAATAATGCCGTGTTGCCTGATTGAAGCAGCTAGCTCAGCCAGTGATTCTTGATCAAAATGTTTACGTGGCTGTTGCGGATCGGGAGAAAGTTTTTGCAGTGGAAGGTGCTCAATCTGGTCTGATGCCGAACCAACCGCTAACGCCTCCGACAGCATATCATCAGGAATTAACGCCGAAAAATCTTTACCCAAACCTTTTGCACTCATTGGTTTGCCCCTGAGTGCGGAGAGCTTAGACCGGAGATCTTAGATCTTAGAAAAAAAGCTGGCTCGCTTCCACCTTCGCTAAGGCTTCGGGGGACAGGTCGCTTAAGTTTGATTACTGAGCTACCGATCCACGGACTTGTCGCCATGGCATGTGAGCCGGGAATGACAAAACCCGAGTTCATCGAAGATCGAAGATCGAAGATCAATGATCTCTTTGCTATTTGCTGATATCTGTTATCTCTTTTCATAATCGCTCCATCACCTCTTTCGTCAGTGCCTTATAAGCTCTTGCCCCTTTACTCCATTTATCGTACTCGCCCACTGGCTTTCCGTGACTCGGGGCCTCAGCCACCCTAATATTACGCGGAACTGTTGTTTCGAACAAACGATTCTTAAAGTGTTTCCTCAGCTGTTCTTCTACCTGAGCGGAAAGCGTCGTACGCGAATTATGCATGGTCATAACAACCCCCAATATTGCAAGCCGCGGATTGAGCACCTTTCGCACCAGCTTCATAGTCTCCAAAAGTTGACCCAGCCCTTCAAGTGCATAGTATTCAGTTTGCACAGGAATGATCACAGATTGTGCAGCCACTAAAGCGTTAACTGTCAATAAACCAAGGCTCGGCGGACAATCGATAATAACCACATCAAACTGAGCCTCCGCTAATACCTGCTTCAAGCGAATTGCACGATCTTTCGCCGTAGCGATCTCTGTTTCAAGTGTCGCCAGCTCGGCATCCGTGCACAGCAGTGAAAGATGCTCATACTTTGAAGCCTGCACAGCATCAGCCAAGCCCACCTTTTTGGCAAGCACGTCGCGCGTGGTACTTCCATTTTTTTCAAACCCGAGCCCACTCGTGGCATTCCCCTGCGGGTCGAGATCAACCAGCAGCACACTTTTACCCTCTTTTGCCAAATTATAAGCAACGTTCACAGCAGTGGTCGTTTTACCAACGCCCCCTTTCTGGTTTGTAACCGCTATGACACTCGCCATGTTTTGATTTTCCTCCAAATCTACCCTTCATTATACAGTAAAAACACGAAGAAAAACGAGCCTTTCAGCCCGTCTCTATTTGCTATTTGCTGTTATCTAGTATCTGATCACTATCCGATCTTTGTAATTTCAATTACCGAATACTGCTGGCGATGGCCACGCACTTTATTCACACGTTTTTTGGCTTTGTAGCGAATTGCTGTGACTTTTCTGCCCTTCACATTCTCTTCAACAACTTTTGCCTCAACCGAAGAATCTTTTACCGTTGGCCGACCAACTTTTACATCATCGCCATCTATAACCAAAAGTGGCTCAAACTTTAATGTTTTAACATCGCCCACCAGCTCTACCTCGAGCCGTTCTTTTTCAGCAACCAAATACTGATGGCCGCCAGATACAATCACTGCTTTCTTCATTATATTTTTCCTTCGTTACTTGTGCTCCGCAGCCTTAGCGCAGAAGCATCGTTTGAACTTATATCCCGAGGTGACTTGAGCCAGTCGGAGCCAAACCGTAACTTATATGTTATTAAACAAGTCGAGTAGCAGTGTAACAGATATCCTCACTACTGTAAAGTGTCACTCTTTTGTTCGTTAGATTAAAGCGAAACAACCCGTTAAAGACCTCTACCTATTCGCACTGTTCATATAACTTTCCGAGCGCCCGTACGTCATCTCCGACAATACAGGTCTCGTCTATTTCACCTACCCTGTTTTGCAGCATTCCAAAAATAAGATTATTCTGTGGGTCTCTTGAAAGGAGCCGAAGTTTCTCTACAGCTACGGCAGGGAGCATGTCGTACAACGGTACAACGCCAGCCTCACGAAGTGCAACAGACGTTTCATACTTCCGTAGATCAGTGGGCTCACCAGTTTCAGTCACTCCAAAAAACACCACTCCTTTCTCTTTGCGGAGTTTTTCCACCAGCTCGGCCACAGACTGGCTCGGCGTAAGAGTATTAGCCGTTCCTGAATGGTAAAGGATCAATAATACCGCCTGTACATCGTGCGCCTGCACATAATCAAGCAACTCTTGATGATCCGATCTTATAGTATTTACTCCATAGACACACACCTCCTGTGGCTGGCCTTTACAGTCGGTCACTACTTCTCGTAGGTCTTTAATGAGCTTATCTGCCACAGACTGCTGTGTGGCAACAGCCTCTTGATACTCTTGACTATTTTTTGAAACAAAAGTTGAAGCTCCATTAATATAGGGAATTTTTACAACTTCATTCGCTGGTATAAGCCTATCGTGAAAAGCTACATACACACCGCCCTGCTCTCCAGAATCAAAGCTTCTAAGTGCGAACTCTAGATTGCCCCAGGCATCAGTATTGGGATGATCAAGATTTTCATTTGATGCTGTAATGATCACTTTTTTGTCGTGTTCTCTCGCATATTCACCAAACATCTCATGGAACAATAGTGCCGTCTGCTCCAAGCTATCAGTGCCATGCGAAACAAGAACACCATCAGATTCTTCTCCTGCAATACTTATACCTACTTGCTCCGCTATGTGCAGCTGGTCTTCGCGTGTCAGATTCTCGCTAAGTCCCGTGTAAACAAAAGCTCGAGCACCTATTTCAATTCCTAGAGTTGCCGTGGTATCAGAATGTTCTTTGAGTAGTACTATAAGATCTTGCTCATGTCCACCTTCTCGGTGACCAGCATCTGTAGTGATTGAGGATATCGTTCCACCGGCATACACGACTTCAATTCTTGGAAGAGGTCTGTCCAGTTCACCAATTTTCTGGGTTGGATCCATCTTTTCATTATAGCATATTATATGCTATTTTATCAATATCTTACCTCTGTTCTTGCTCAAGTCCATGAATTCGGTCGTGGTCAAGGCCAAAGTAATGGGCGATTTCGTGCCAGAGAGTGTGTTTTATCTGGGCTTTAAACGCCGTCTCGTCCCCCGCTGCATGGTAGAACAAGGGCAGTTTAAAAAGAGTTATTTTATCTGGTAGAACGAGATTGTAGTTGCTACCGCGCTTGGTAAGCGGAATACCTTCGTAGAGGCCGAACAAGCTCTGGTGGCCTCTTAATTTTAGTTTTTTACGCTGATGCTCATCCGGTTCGTCCGCATAAGTAATCACTACGTTTTCTAGCCGCGAAACGTATTTTTCGGGCAGCTCATCGAGTGCCTGGCCTATGAGTTGTGAGAATGCTTCGTCAGTTGGGATTTGCATATGCCATCGCTATTTCGGACCTGATCCGAAATCAAATTTATGTACTGGATCCTGAATCGACTTCAGGATGACAAACCATGGTTTGATAGTTTTAAGTATACACTTAAATTAGCACTAGCGCAATGAGAGTGCTAAGCCGATCCGTTATGATCCGGCTTTTTTGAGAGAAATTACAAGCTCTTCGCCCTCAACCTTCACGGCCATCGCAAAACCATCACCTACCTCACCTGCCTCATTTGCGAGAGTTTCAGCTTTGATGGTTTCAAGATGTTCTTCAATAGCAGTCTGTAGTTGGCCATTCTCGGTTGCTAGTTGCAGAGTTATGCGATCATCAACGTTCAGGCCAGCAGCCTTGCGTACACTTTGCACATGGCGGACCACTTCACGCATAAGACCTTCGCGTCTGAGTTCTGGCGTGATTTTTTCATCGATTGCTACTTCTTTGCCAGTCCTTACTGCTTTTACATTCAACTCATCGAGTAAGATTGGTTCAAAATCGACATGTTCTCCCAAGCTTAGCACTGTTACGCTCGCCAGCGGCTGTCGCACTTTAAGCTGTGCCTTAGCACGAAGACTGAGACCTTCATTAACATACTCGCGAACCGTGTCCATATCATCCATCACTAATTGATTAATATGGCCGACCGACAACCAATCCTTAAGGTGGATCGATTCGCCGTCGCCTGTGAGGTTTTGATACAGCTCCTCTGCCAGAAATGGTGTAAATGGCGCAAGAAGATAGGCCAAGCGAACCAAAACATAATGGAGCGTTTTATAGGCATCGGCTTTGTCGCCATCATCTTCTGACTTCCCACCTTCGCCAGAGGCTACGGTGGACTGACGCCAGAAACGGCGGCGTGAACGGCGCACATACCAGTTAGAGGCATCGTCAAGAAACGGCAGAATTGGCGCAATGGCATCTGGTAAATTGTACTCGTCCATATGTTTTTCCACCTCAGCCACTAGTTGATGAAGCCTTGAAACTACCCAGATATCAAGCGGGTTCTTGAGATCTTCAACCGGATCACTTAAGACTCCGTCATACTCCCAGCCATCAACTTCGGCATACATCGTGAAGAAATCGTACATGTTCCAGATCATGGCGAGTTTGCGCGAAACATCACTAACATCTTTATCTTGCAGGCTAAAATCTTCAGCATTCATCACCGGAGAACCGAGCAAAAGCAATCGTTCAGCATCAGCAGAATATTTATCCATCACTTCATTCGGATCGGTATAGTTACCGCGTGATTTACTAAGCTTATAGCCATCGTTACCCATCAAATTACCAGTAACAATGACGTTTTTAAATGGTGCCTGGCCAAACAAGCCGACGTTGACCGCCTGCAAATAGTAGAACCACGCCCGCACCTGCCCCACGTATTCCACGATGAAATCGCCCGGGAAGTTAGCCTCAAACTTCTCTTTGTTCTCAAACGGGTAATGGAACTGGGCAAAGGGCATTGAGCCGCTCTCGAACCAACCATCCAGCACCTTCTCGATTCGTTTGTAGTGTACACCGTCTTTTTCAAACTCGACTGCATCGATCCACGGCCGGTGATAGTCTTCCAGCCGTTTGCCGCTGAGTTCTTCCAGTTCATCGTAACTACCCACTACAATTTGATGTTTCTTGCCTTCTTTATCAATACCTTCCCAGACCGGCATAGCCGTTGCCCAGAAGCGGTCGCGTGAGAGGTTCCAATCTGGTGCAGCCAAGATGTTTTTTTCAAATCGTCCGTGTTTTACATGTTTCGGGAACCAATTAATTACCTCAGTATTTTGCGCCAACATTTCCTCTCGCTGGCCATCAATATTCATAAACCAGCTTGGGTGAGCTCGGTACATAAGACGTGTTCCACAGCGATGACAGTGAGGGTAACTGTGCCTGTAGTAATCAATCTTCCAAACAACCCCATCTTCGTGCAGCTTTTTAGCAATTGGCTTGTTAGCCTCCCAAACATTTTCGCCTTTCCAATCGCTCTCAGTATACAAACCGTTTTCATCAATGACATGCACTACTGGGATCTTGAGTTTCTGTGCCAATACAAAATCTTCTTCACCATAGGCGGGCGCGAGATGCACAATACCCGAGCCTTCTTCAGCACTAAGATCAGGATATTCCCAAACTTTATGTGCATTTTCGCCGCGATCTACTCCAAGAAGTGGCTCGTATTCAAGGCCAATGAGTTCTTTGCCCTTAATATCATCACGAGTAATTTTGTATTCAAGCTGCTGATGTTTTTCATCAGTCAAAACCTTCTCGACTAAATCTTTATGCAAAATTAAATGCTCGCCTTCAGCCGTTTCAACTTCAGCGTAGGCTTCATTTTTACCAACTCCAACCGCAGTATTAGCCGGAAGTGTCCACGGAGTGGTTGTCCAGGCTAGGAGATGAGAATCGTGCACACCACTCTGTGTCTTTTTATCATAGTCTAGATTACGGTTTTCAAGAAAAATTCTGCTGCATAGAGATCCCCTGTCAGCAGCATCTTTTAAGATTGCAGGATCTTTTGACCATTGGAGATTTGCGTAATGCGTACTACCGCCTTGAAGCTTAACTTCACCCGTAAATTTCGTTATTTTATACTCACTAAGCTCTAGATCATAACCAATCCTAGAGATTTCTTTTTTACCCTCAAATTCAACTTGCTCAACGTCTATTCCTAACTTTTCTTTTGCGCCACGCTTTACCGCCTCTTCAAGCGTTTCCCCACCTCTAAGTGAAGCAGCAGCTAGACCCCAGACGTTCGGTAGGCTGTCGTCGTCCGCAAGCCTTTTCACAAAAGTAAACTCACCTGCCTCATTCTCAATATAGTAAGCAACTGCTTGTTTCTTAGTTCGCTTTAGTTTGAATTTTACGTACACACTTGGGTCGGTTACATCTTGGTATGCACCCGGATCCATGGTAACTTCGGCTTTAGAAAGCGGTGTGGCGTCGCGTGTGCAGTACATCAGTACCCGCTCGCCTTCGTAGATTTTGCCCTTCTCAAACAATGTTTTGAAGGCCCACCAAATGCTTTCCATATATTCTTTATCCATGGTTTTATAAGCGCCCTTAAAGTCAACCCAGCGGCCAATTCTATCTACGTAATCTTCCCACAAGCTACCGGTTTGCACCATGTTGTCTCGAGCCGTTGTGATGTAATCTTCAAGGCTGATTTTAGTACCGATATCCCGGCGATCTTTAATACCCAACTTCTTCTCAGTAAAAACTTCTGCCGGCAAGCCGTGACAATCCCAACCCCAAACACGCTCCACCCGCTTACCTTTCATAGTCTGATAGCGAGGAATTGTATCTTTAACGATTGAGCTCAGAAGCGTTCCGTGATGTGGCACGCCCGTAATAAAAGGAGGGCCATCATAAAATACAAAGGCGTTATCAGCCGACCGATTCTCAACCGACTTTTCAAACGTCTTATCTTTCTTCCATTTTTCCACCCAAAACTTTTCATACTCCAACGCCCGCCTTCGTGTTCCATGCTTAAACTTCATCGTTTTCTCCTTTGTTTGCAAAATGTACTTTTGTTACGAATATTCCGTTCTGCATAGATTCGAGTTCGTAATCAAGAGTTCCTTGTTCAAATATACTCCTGTAGAGTTTCTCTATTTCCGTATCATCCTCCTCACAACTGAACTCTTTCCAGCCATCATCAGGAATTTCAACGACACTAGATCCACCCATCCAATTTTCATCAACTTTACCGATGTAATAATCTATCGTTCGATTATTCATATTTGCACCGAGACCAAATAAAAGTTCACCGGGATACATCTCGTGCAGCTCGTTCCAAAACTTTTCAAGTTCAGCAATCTGGCTATAGTTCGCATCAACTTTGACTACTCTTTTCTGCCCAAAGAATTTCATGCTACTCCCTTCCAGTAACACCTGTATTCATCTGCCTTATTGAATCCGAGATCCGTGTATCTCTGATTTAAACTTTGATCATCTGAATCGGTGTAAACGATAATGCTACTGTGACCTCTTTCTTGGGCAACTTCCTGCGCCTTCTTTGCTAGTGAGCCGCCAATAGCGAGCAAATCCTCTGCTTCGGGATCAAGGACAAATCTAATCAGCCAAAACGTGTGCGGATTATCTAAGATCATGAATGATCCGACAATGCAGCCTGAGCTGTCTTCAGCAACATACAGGCTACCCACTCGTGCGGTCTCTTCTAGCTTTGAAGGTGTATCCCTATTTTCATCGTAGTTACCCCCATAAGAGGCCTTGTTTTTATATAAAGCTATGAGTTTTTCAAAGTCAGAACCCTGATATAAACGAACTTGCATTGTTTCCTTTCGTGAATAAAATAAAATCACTTCTTTTGACTGCCAGAACCCTTGGTTTCAATTTCCATGCTACTTGCTGCATGTTCCTTGCTACCTGAAATGGGCGGTACCATCTGGCTTCCAAAAGAAGTGATTTATCCTCCGAAGCTTTATGCGAAGGAGGGTTCTTTTAGCACTTAGTTGCTGCTATAACGGGCTTACCCGAGAGGTTCTACTTTCTGATCCAGATCCTTCGATTTACGCTCAGGATGACAAAACAGAGTTCTTCCTCTTCCGTTCTCGTACGAGATCGCAGCTGATAACTGCTCAAACGGATATATGCTTATAGTACTCGTTTACAGATGAAAAGGCAATATTAAAGACTATACTACCTCGCTAGCGAGAATAAGAACTAAATTCCTGATCGAGCCGGGAATGACAAAGGCACGGGTTAGTTATAAAAGCTAAGCTCGGAGATTGTGGGCCACTTACTGCGTTCTTGCCAGATTTCGATGAATGATCCATCTTCTCGCATCGCAATAATGGCTGGGAATTGGACAACATCGTAGAGCCGAGCAACTTGTACGCCGGAAACCGTGGTGCTATCAATTAGCTCGATCGAGCGGCCTGTTTCACGTTCAAACTCGCGTATGTACGCCTGCACCGAAGTCTCGCCTTCACTGTTTGGTCGATAAAGAATAACCGTTTTCATTCATTCAAGTATAACAGAGTTAGATGGTGGATCTTAGCTATCAGGGCCTGGTAAAAGGAGAAAAGAGACCCGTAAAAAGTCTCTTTTCTTCTCAGATCTATTTGCCCTTATCTGTTATCTCCTAAGAGCAGCCGCTCGTCGTTCCACAAGATGTACACACATAGCAGCTACCTGCGCGCTGTGTTTGATTACCGCAGTTGTCGCAGAGCGGCGCAACGTCAGCGGTGGTGCTGTGTGTTGGTGTGGCAACAGTCTGCTGGTAAGCCGGAGCCGCTTTCTGGACTGGTTCAGCAGCAACCACAGGATCCTCAGTTAGTAAACTTGCTTGGTTACTTAAGGCATCGGCCTCAAGATCATCCAAACTTACCAAACCGAGCTCGAGCTGATCATCAATACTTAGGTACTCTTTTGCAAGACGCTTGAAAATGTAATCAACTATTGAAGTGGCCGTTCTAATCTCTGGGTCGTCGGTCATACCAGCGGGCGCAAACGACATGTTCGTGAGTGCATGTACGTAGCTCTTGAGTGGTACGCCATATTGCAAGCCGTAGCTTACTGAAATTGCAAGCGCATCCATGACACCGGCTAGGGTTGAACCTTGCTTAGCGATCTTGAGCCACAACTCACCTGGTGTGCCATCTTCAAATTCACCAACTGTGATGAATCCCTTGCTGCCAGCAACCTTAAATTCCATCGTTTTAGAATTGCGAACTCGTGGAATTTCGCGGCGAACCTTCGGCGTCATTGCCACTAGCTGTTCAGTAATTCGTTCGGCTGTTTGAGCCTCATGAGCCACAAGCGGCTCATCTTTTTCTTCTTTCTTGTTAGAAGAAAGAGGTTGCGCGACCTTCGAGCCATCACGATAAATTGCAACTGCCTTAAGACCGAGCTTCCAAGAAAGCATATGTAGCTCTTCAATATCCTCTACAGTAGATTCCACAGGCATATTTACCGTTTTGCTGATTGCTCCAGAAATAAATGGCTGTACGGCGCCCATCATTTTAACGTGACCATTGTAGTGAATCGCGTTTTCGCCCACTGCGCATGAGAACACATCGTAATGCTCTTTTTTAAGATGTGGTGCATTAATGACGTTTCCGTTTTCGTGAATGAACGCAACTATTGCCTCGCCCTCAGCTTGGCTATAACCGAGTGTTTTCAGTGCTCGTGGGATAGTCTGATTGACAATCACCATATTGCCGCCACCTACAAGTTTTTTGAACTTAGTTAAGCTGAAATCTGGCTCAATACCAGTAGTATCACAATCCATCATGAATCCAATGGTACCCGTTGGCGCCAAAACTGAAGCTTGAGAATTGCGAACACCGTAGCGTTCGCCAAGTTCCACTGCCTCATCCCAACACTCTGCTGCGGCAGAAAGAAGATCTTCTGCAACCAAACGAGCATCGATATCACGGACCGCATCGCGATGCTGCGAAAGCACGCGCATCATGCCTTCACGATCTTTATTAAAGCCAGCGAACGGACCAACCTGCTTAGCAAGTCGAGCTGAAGTTGCGTACGAATGACCGGTTAAAATTGCGGTAATTGCAGCAGCCTGTGCACGACCTTCATCGCTATCGTATGGCAAGCCTTGCGCCATCAGCATAGCACCAAGGTTTGCATAACCAATACCAAGTTCTCGGTACGCACGAGCATTTTTAGCAATCTTTTCAGTAGGATATTCACTGTAGCCAACCAAAATCTCTTGTGCAGTGAAGATCACTTGAATTGCCTGCTTGTACGATTCCACATCAAAACTACCATCTTCGTTCAAAAATTTCAGCAAGTTAATTGAAGCGAGGTTACAAGCCGAATTATCAAGGTGCATGTATTCAGAACATGGGTTTGATCCGTTGATACGTCCGGCATTTGGTGCAGTGTGCCAGTGATTGATGGTGGTATCAAACTGCAAGCCCGGATCTGCACATTCCCACGCACTTTCAGCAATTTGTCGCCATAAATCACGAGCTTTGAGTGTTTTATAAACCTTGCCGTCGTTTACGCCAACAAGATTGTAATCGTCATTGTTCTCAACTGCGCGCATAAATTCATCATCTACACGAACCGAGTTATTGGCATTTTGATATTGCACACTGAAGATATCTTTCCCATCAAGATCCATGTCAAACCCAGCCTCTTGCAGTACACGAGCCTTGCGCTCTTCAATTGCTTTACACCAAATAAATTCTTCGATATCAGGGTGATTAACATTTAAGATGACCATCTTCGCAGCACGTCGAGTTTTGCCGCCCGACTTAATTGCACCGGCCGAGGCATCAGCACCGCGCATAAAGCTTAAGGGGCCAGAAGCCGTACCAGCACTCTTACCAAGCGGCTCATAGCTTGAGCGTATGGTACTGATATTTAAACCAGAGCCTGAACCACCCTTAAAGATCATACCTTCATCACGATACCAATCAAGAATAGAGGGCATGGTATCGTCTACTGCCAAAATAAAACAGGCACTGGCTTGCTGCGAGCGAGAAGCCGCACCAATATTAAACCAAACCGGAGAGTTAAATGCTGCACGCTGTGAAGCCAAGATGAATTTGAGCTCCTGATTGAACGTTTCCGCCTCTTCTTTTGTTGCAAAGTAGCCCTCTTGTTCACCATGACGAGTGATGGTATCTGCCACGCGGTCTACGAGCGTCTTAAGGCTGCCTTCTCGGCTATCAGTCCCTGGAGTTCCAGTAAAGTATTTCTGGGAGACAATATTGATTGCGTTAAGGCTCCACGTATCAGGGAATTCTACAGCTTTTTGTTCAAATGCCACTTTTCCGGTAACCGGGTTATCAATTTTAGAGTCTCGCTCTACCCACGTAAAATTATCGTATGCGTCAACACCTTTTTTAGTAAAGTAGCGACGAATATCCAGCACCGTAGCTTGTGCCATAGTAACTCCCTCCTTAGTTTCTATTTGCCAGACCTCACCGTCACTTTTTAAGCAGAACTTGCCTGCCGAGATGGATCTGATGTTAGTTTTAAATGTTTGTTTAGAGCGAATGTGGACTTCCACCTCCTTAGTCACTCCCCCGGATATTCGTAGATGTAGTATGTATAACGAATGGCGCGTTATACGAAATACGTTATACCCTATACGAACATCTGGGGTAACAACCAACACTCTTTTGTTAAAGCTTAGGTTTTTCGGGCTTTAAGCGCCGAGAGACCTTCTTCAAAGCTTTTGATACTTGTGAAGTGTCGGTACACACTTGCGAAGCGCACATAGGCTACTTCATCGGCTTGTGCCAACTCGTCCATTACAAGCTCTCCGATTTCCCCCGCCCTCACTTCAGGCGTACTTAAATCGTACAGCTTGCGCTCAATTCTGGCAACCATGTCTTCGCGCTCCGGGCCGGAAATTGATGTTTTTTCCGAAGCTCGCTCGATGCCACAAAGGATTTTAGCGCGATCAAAAACTTCACGCGTACCATCTTTTTTTACAACAACGAGATTGGGTCGTTCAATTCGTTCGTAGGTAGTAAAACGAGCACCGCAGGCTTCGCATTCACGACGTCGGCGGATGCTTTCCCCGCTTGCTACATCACGTGATTCAACAACTTTTGATTCTTCGCTCTGACAGGCTGGACACTTCATTGATATCTTATCCTTGAATTTTCTAAGTTACGCTTCATACTCTACCTGTAGCGTACTTCTCATCAAGTATAACGCTAATGCTAGTGTACATGCAATACTAATCTTCGTCTTTTTCTTCAGATTCTTTGTTCTTCTTGCGTCGGAAGCGGCGCAAAAATGCCGGAACATCATGCTCTGAATCTGACTTTTGCTCATCGTCATCGCTTGCCCAGATATTAGAGCTTGGTACATCCTCGCTTTTATGAAACGGCGTGTCATCTTCGCCTTTTTCTTCAGCAGTGAGTGAGCCACCCTGAGCATCACTTGCATCCTCGTCCATATTGATCGTCTCTACTTCTCCCTCAACCTCACCTAATGAACTAGAAAGTTGCGGTTCTTCATCATCCTCATCGGTATCATCATCACCTGCGACTGCGCCACCACGCTTTGCAAAATAAGCAGCATCAAAGCCAGTTGCAATTACCGTAATTTCAAGCTTATCGCTCATATCCGGCTTAATAGTTGCACCGAAAATGATATTTGCATCTGGTGAAACAGCCGCCGTAATAACCTCGGCTGCCTCGTTAACCTCATGCATTGAGAGGTCGTTACCACCAGTAATATTGAATACTACACCACGTGCACCATCAATAGAAACCTCAAGTAGTGGCGACTCAATCGCCTGTTGTGCGGCAATAACTGCGCGGTTCTCCCCTGAACCACGGCCAATACCCATCAAAGCCGAGCCAGCATGGCTCATAACAGATTTTACATCAGCAAAATCAAGGTTGATTAAGCCGTGTTCGGTAATAAGGTCAGAAATGCCTTGCACACCTTGCCGTAGTACATCATCCGCGACGGTGAATGCTTCAAGTAGTGGCGTGTTCCTATCAATTGTCTGAAGCAAGCGGTCGTTGGGAATAGTAATAAGCGTATCGACATACTTAGAAAGATTATCTATTGCAAACTCAGCATTCTTACGACGCTTCTCGCCCTCAAAGGCAAATGGTCGTGTTGCTACGCCAACCGTTAGTATATCCATCTCCTGAGCCAACTGCGCTACTACGTGTGCCGCACCCGAGCCGGTACCACCACCGGCACCAAGTGTAATAAATACCATATCTGCACCGGTCAGCGCCTCTTTGATTTCATCTTTAGATTCTTCCGCAGCCTTCTGACCCATGGTGGGGTCTGCACCAGCACCAAGACCACGAGTAGTATCTTTACCAATGTGTATTTTTACTGCTGCTTGTGAGTGATACAGAGCCTGGGCATCGGTGTTAATCGCTATAAACTGCACACCCTTAAGGCCAGAATCTACCATCCGGTTCACCGCTGAACCACCAGCGCCACCAACCCCCACTACTTTAATAGATGCAAATGCTTGAATATCGGCAGGTTTTACTTCTGGCACGTTTCCCCCTCACTTACTTATGGTACTCAGTATATACCGCATGTGCTAGGAAAATCAATAACGCCAAAATTCAGCACCACCACCAGAGGTTACCACGAACACTTTTGGTATACACTGTTAAAAATTTATGTGTTCAAAATTTGATATTTATGTAGCATGTATCATTTTGCATGTAGCGTAGATGTAGCAATGACCATGTTTCATGTGTCGGACAAAATGCTACATGAAACATCTATGATCAATGGCACATGTTACATGATAAATACGGAAACGACCGCTAGAACCCGAAACGGGAGAGGATTTTTGGAAGAGGTTTCGGGCTTGATCTGCGCTATGCTGCAACCTACCACCTAAGCCACGCCCACCGTAGCTAGTGTCTTCATCTTTATGAACATCGAGGAGCATCAGGCCTACTGCTGTCGCGTATTCTGGTCGCGCAACCTTCTCTTTTAATCCGCCTATGCTGGCTGGGAAAGCCACGCGAGCAGAAAGTGCCAGCTCCTCTTTCACGCTATCTCATCAATACCCGGAAGATGCGCCGTACCGCCCACCAGTGTGATACCGCCTGGGATTTTTTTGCTACGATGTATCTTTGCCAACTCTTTATCGACTGATTCAAATAGTTCAACCAATCGGGCGGTGATAACCAGCTCAATATCTTTAGTTGGGAAAACGTGTTCACTCCGATTAACCACCACTTTTACATGCTTTGGCCGTGTTTTGCTGCTCTGCGTTAAAGTACTTGTAATTCTTTTTCACGGCTTCAGCAACTTTGAGATCGGTCCTGAGGCCAATGGCAAGGTCGTTAGTAATATGATTGCCACCAATTGGTATAACACTCACCAACTGCACATCGCCGTCTTCAATCACAATCAGGTTTGAGGTGGTCGCACCAATATCAAGTACCGCCACACCATTCTCACGCTGCTCTCGCGAAATCACCGCTTGCGCTGCGCCAAGACTACCCACGCTTAAACGATTAACGCGGGTTTGAGTAGTCTCAACCACTTTTTCAAGATTTTTTAATGCTGGCGCTGCAACCGTTACCACATGTGCATCAACCTCAAGCCGGGTGCCGCTCATGCCAATGGGGTCTTTAATATTAGCCTGGCCATCGAGATTATAACTACGTGGGAAAACGCTCAAAATCTCGTGGTGCTGCGGCAGCTGAAGCACCGTAGCCGCATCTTCAACTCTCAAAAGATCATCCTCGGTAATTTCATTGCCAGAAACCGCAATGATGCCCTTAGAATCCACACCTTTGATGTGTGATCCGTTAATGTTTGCTGTTCCGCTGCTAATTTGAACCCCTGCCATACGCTCAGCGTTAGCAATCGCCTGATCAAGCGCTGAAGCCGTTTCAGATATATTGACTACGCTTCCTTTGCGAAATCCAGAGTTTATGGCTTCACCAAGGCCGATAAGTTTTACTGTTTGATCTTCTTGTACCAGCCCAATAGTGCATCGGACTGAGGTGGTGCCAATATCAATACCCACCGCTACCTGTTGATGTTCTTGCATAGCTAAAAGTATACCGCTTGTGGCTACGCTTGTGCAACTGTCGGCTAAGATCAGTTTCAAGAATCAATTTTATTAATTTTCTCAAAAGCGGCTTGGAGCTGTAACTCCCGGTTGAACAAGGCTGCAAGCAGCCCGCACCTGTTGTATACATCAAATTCTTGAATTTCCTGAGCAGTAATCTTTTCCACCGTAGTCACGGTAGTTGCCAAAAGATTGGCCTGATTGTTCGCCAGTTTCTTTAAGTCTGAGCCCAACACTTTTTGTAGCTTTCTTTTACCCACAAACTCCGTAATTCTGAATAAATATTGATAGCCATCAGGTCTTGGAATTCTAAAACCACCTTCGTCATCCCGTAGTCTCTCGACTTCTGACATGCCCACTGCCTCTGAAAATTGCTCGACTATCTTTTCAGAGCTAACATCCATTTGCCTACTTGTAGTCACCACACTCAGAGGACTACTATCCCCTCCGAACGCAGGGACCAATAAAATCTGAACTGTTGCATCCGAAAAGTCCTCAGTGGGCTCAACCTGCTTCTGCCCAGCGACATACATAGGTACAAGATTTCTTCCATGCACAGCAACATCTTCGACCCAACCGCCATCAATGAACTCAGGGTCTATGAATACTCTCTTGTTTTGCTCATTCATATTCTTGAAATAGGTTGATACAGCCCTTCTGTCTATCCATAATATCTGGGTTTCCAGCATCCTAGCCTGCTCAAAGCTGATAGCCGGAAAACCAGGTACATGGTCGACATGGCCCAATATGGTGTGCCCATAATCATCTACAAGTTGTCTTGTCTCAGGTGCCAGTGGGAGAGTAGCGAAAAATGCCTTGATTGCTGTCATACGATCTCGCGCCTCCCTTGCTTGCTGCTCGATTTGGCACTCATCCTCCACCAACTTATCAAGACCAACTGAAGCAATATCCCCGATGCGTTCGAGTAATCGCGCATGTTCTTCGCCTCGAAGCTGGGGGGCCAGAGTCCGGGGTTAGGCTTATCTGGTGTTCGGGATCAATACCTAGTAAGTCGAATGGCTTGGGCATAATATTACATTATAAACTAGTATATAGTAAATGTCAATACTAATTCCACAAGTCTACTGCTCAAAGCACGGCACACTAGAAGGTAGCGGTTAATATCTCAGCTCTGTTCTCCAAGATCAAGACGGTGTGCTCAAAGTGGGCGCTGAGGGATTTATCGTAGGTTTTGATGGTCCAGCCGTCTTGATCAAGCACTACTCGCTCGGAACCGAGAGTACTCATAGGCTCGATGGCAATAGTCATGCCTTTTGATAATTTGTTGCCAGTTCCAGCCACGCCGTAATTTGGTACATCTGGCTCTTCATGCACCTGATGCCCCACGCCGTGGCCTACTAAATCTCGAACGATACCAAAGCCATATTGAGTCATGACTTTTTCTACCGCAGCGCCAATATCGCCAGTTTTAACGCCATCTTTGACTACTGATATTCCCGCCAACAATGCCTCTTCCGTACCCTTCAATAAACGGCGTTTTTGGCCACTCGCCTCCCCAGCTACCACCGTGATTGCTGCATCGGTGATCATGCCGTTGTATCCTACACACAGATCAAAACTTACCAAATCACCCTCTTGTACTACCTTGGGGCCAGGAATTCCGTGTACCACCTCGTCGTTGAGAGAAATGCAGATAACATCTGGGAACCCACTGTAGCCGAGTAAAACACTATCGCCACCAAGCCGGGTGATTTCCTGAGCAGCCAAGACTGCCAACTGCTTTGTTGTAACCCCAACCTCAATTTTTGTTTTAAGGTAGGCAAAAACATTTGCAAGTATTTGACCGCTTGTACGCAAGTCTTTTATTTCCTGTTCAGTTTTTACCCTGGTATACATAGGCTATGCGATATGTTCTGCGCTTGCAGTGGTAAGTTTAAGTGCCTGTAGTTCTGCCTCAATACGGTCATGAACCTGGCCAACTGTGCCAGTACCTTCAATATGAGCAATTCTTACCTTCTGGTCTGTCAGGTACGTTAAGATTGGATAAATTTCCTTACGGTAAATGTTCAGCCGCTCTTCAATAACTTCAGTTGTATCATCTAGACGACCCCTCACTTTGAGACGCTTTTCAAGTTCGGCCCTCGGGACCTCAAGCACGACCGCAAGATTAATTGCACGCTCATGACGTGGTTGTGTTTTTATTAAAAACTGAGCCTGCTCTAGCTTTCTTGGATATCCGTCGAGAATAACTTTATCGATGTCTTTGGCGCGTTCTAGTGCATCAGCAATTACCTCATTAGTCTGCTCGCTACTTACGAGTGCTCCTGTTCTCATTTGTTCAACGATTTCTGAATCGCGGGAGTCTCTTAAAAGCTGTCCTGATGAAAGCCAGCGCCAACCATGCCGCGCTGCTAAGATCTGACCCTGAACACTTTTACCTGCACCAGCCGGACCAAAAAATACAATCACTCACCCCTCCTTATGCTGATTTTTCTTTTACTAAAGCCGCAACTCTTGCGCCATCAGCAGATTGCCCTAGCCTTGCCTTAACGGCACCGATGATCTGACCCATCTGCTGTATGCTCACTTCATCCATCTGAGCAATAACCTCATTGATTACTTCACGTATGTCATCGTCACTCGCCTGTTCAGGCAAGTATACCGCTATAATTTCTTTCTCAAAATTTTCGGCAGCCGCCTGCTCAGTACGGCCTGCTTTTTCATACATTTCGGCAGCATCAGAACGTTTTTTTGCTTCTTTACTAAGTACATCTACGACCTGCTCGTTAGTCAGGCCAGTTTCGCGTGCGCCAAGCTCCACCTCTTTATATGTAATGGCGGTTTTAAGCATCTTTAGCGCCTCAACACGCTGTTTATCGCCCGAGAGCATAGCAGCTTTCAGGTCAGATGTTATGGCATCTTTCAGCATTGCTCTTATTTCTGCCCGAGACGAATGCGCTTCATCTTTTCGCTTTTGCGCTCTTTACGGATAATCGCCTTCTCGCGACGCTCTCGTTTACTGAGAGGCTTCGTGAAAAACTCATTATTTTTAACCGCTGCAATAACACCAGCAGATGCTACCTTACGGTTAAAACGGCGAATAAGGTTTTCGACGCCTTCTTTGTTGTCTTTTCTTGTTACTTGAATCATACCAGAACATTCTACTACAGATCAGCACTACTGACAAGCACTCCGGCTTACTTTTTAAATACTACCGAGACGGTTGTTCCAACATCTGGCGTACTTGTCATAGTGATTGCACCCCCATAGCGCTCAACAAGAAGTCGCACCGTGTAGAGGCTAAGGCCCAGACCCTCGTAATCGTATGTTTCGGTTGAGGTGGCTCGCACGAACGGCTGCATGAGGCCATTAAGCTTTTCTGGTGCAATGCCGACACCAGTATCTCGAACCATCAAAGAAAGCCGCGAAGCGCTGTCTCGGAATACCACCGTTACGCGGCCACCCTCTTTGGTAAATTGCAGGGCGTTTTCTAGTAAAACATGGCAAATGTATCCGAGGTCGCTTGCGTAAACAGTACTCTGAAGGGTTTCAGGTGCATCAACGTGCAAACCGATGCCCTTTTGTTTGGCGGTGGTTCGCACAGAGCCAAGCAGCGCCCCCACTGCCACAGTAGTCGGCTGCGAGGCCACCTGCTGAGACTGCAAGATGTTTGCAACTGCAGAAAAAGCTGATCCAACCTTTTTAAGCTGACGAAGACCACCTGCAAAGCTTTTAGTAAACGTTGGCTCGTGGAGTGTTGCGCCGCTGGTGCTAAAATCTGTAATAGAGCGCATTAGCTGAGTATGAGTACCACCTATAAATTCGTTGCGATCCTTGAGACTACTACTCGCCACCTGTTCGGAAAGCAGCACCGCATGCGTGAGTTCACGCTGCCGTTGCCATAACTCAAAGCTAGCAATTGCAACCAATAATGAAGCTGCTAATACTGCCCCGTGGAAGATCGTCGTACTGCGTGTCACCTCCCATAGTTCCAAGTTTGCAGCACCAGCGACCCCCGCCACCGTTAAGAAGCTCATGGCAGCTCCAGGAATTGCCACCCAGCGATAAATTGAAAGCTTTTTGAAGGAGGTTGCGCCAGTAATCTTTTGCTTTACTGCTGTCTCTTTTGCGCCAAGATCTTCTACCAAGTGCTGTACGTAGCCCTTAAAAGCATCTGAGCTGACCTTCAGCGCCTGATAGCCACTCGCCTGCTTATCTTTTACGGCCTCAAGTGCAAGTGAGATAATAGTAATTGGGGTTGTGAGATAGTGCGTAACGATGTGAACAAATCCATCAATTTGATCTTTGGCTTGTTGCAACGCAAGTAGACAAGCCTGCAGCGCACGACGTCTCTGTACTTGGAAAAGAGTTTGCACGGCGTAGAATAACACGAGCAAGAGAACAATAATCCACGGTAAACTTTGAGCAAAATTTGCTACCGCACCATGCAAGACAAAATTATGACGTTCAGCAAGTGTTGAAACATCCAGCTTCTTAAGCTCTTCTAGCGTAACTACGCTCGTCCCCATTTTATTCACCACAAACGTCAATGGATCTGCTGCAACCTCCACCCCATCGACATCTTCTACCACTACTATAAGCTGATACGTACCATTGGTAGCCTTTTTGAAGGTAGTCTCATACGGTGCTTGGGTGATTGTAGCAATAAGCTTTCCGTTTATATAGAACCGCGCAGCCTTCACGGGCTTGTTGCCTTTTGTAACATCTGCCTTCAAGAGAATGTCTCCACCTGTTGCGTAACCCTGACCCGCTTTTGGTGAAACGATTGTAACCGTTGGCGCCTTACTTGATTCAGACGTGCTTGGCTTTGGAGTTACTGGCGGTGTTACCAGTGGGCAACTGAGTGTAAATATCACGGCATCGCCATAGGTCTTAACGTTCAATGCGTCCACCGCAAACGCACGGTAATAGTAGGCTTTGTTGCAGCTCAGGATAAGTTCGGTACTGAAGGCATTGGAGCTGATGGGCAAATTGTTAACGGTATTGCCATAGGCACTGGTTTCACCCCACTCAAAGCCAGCCGAAACGAAGTTTCCCGCGCCCGTGCCAGAAACCGAGCCTTTCAGACGTGCCAGAGTACTACTCAATTTATCCGGAGAAAGCGTATGCGCTTGCTTGAAAGTATTGCCGCAATCTTTACCGCTATCATTAATGGTCCAGTTGAAGTTAGTCATAATACTTATGCGATCGGCTTCAGCATTACAATACGTACTGGTACCGGCATCGAAGACAACATCATCTTGCAGATCCTGCTGATGCCAACTGGCAAGCGTAGCATCATAATTAGCCGTGGAAAGACCGGCTGGGAAAAGCTGATTGAATGGCTGAGCTGGGCCAATCGGATCTTTGTTGAACATCATCGACATATCTTCAACGTTGGATACGTCCCAGGCCGCAAGTGACTGATTAAATGCATCTGCTCCAACAAACATTCCTGACATATTCATCACACTGCTTGTGTTCCAATTGTTTAAGGGCTGGTTGAACTGACGCGCGCCAACAAACATGGATTGCATACTTAGGACGCTGTTTGTGTTCCAATTGTTTAATGGTTGATTAAACGGCGTCGCATAAAACATGCCCCACATGGCCTGCACATTGCTCACATCCCAGTTATTGAGGGGTTGGTTGAAAGATGTTGCAAGCAAAAACATACCGCCCATACCTGTCACATTACTAACGTTCCAGTTGTTGAGCGGTTGGTTGAACATAGTCGCACCATTAAACATCTCCTTCATCCCGCCCATATTGTCGTTTATGCCAACTTGGCTAGTATCCCAAGCATCAAGCGGTTGGTTGAATGCAGTGGCACCCGCAAACATTTTATCCATTACAGTCACGTTGCCTACATTCCAGTTGTTGAGCGGTTGGTTGAATGCAGTGGCATGGCTGAACATTCTATACATTGTGGTTACATTCCCTGTATTCCATGTTGATGTATCTGAGTTAAAAGCAGCGGCTTCGTAAAATGTATATTCCATGTTAGTCACATTGCTTACATCCCAATTGTTAAGCGGTTGATTGAATAAGGTAGCCTCATAAAATACAGATTGCATATCAGTTACACCGCTTACATTAAAATTATTAATGGGCTGATTAAAGCTAGTTGCTTGATAAAACATGGCTACCATATCAGTAAGGCTATTTGTTTGCCAACCTGAGAGTCCGCCGTTAAAGGCTGATGCTTCGTGGAACATCTGTGTCATATCGGCTACGTTTTCAACATTCCAGTTGTCTAAAGACTGGTTAAAGCTGCTCGCATTCGAAAATAATGCAGCCATGCTCTCTACATTACTGGTATCCCAGTGCTTAATAGGTTGATTAAAGCTTGTGGCGCCAAAAAACATGAGATCCATATCTGTGACGTTCGAGAGATCAGGTGCATCAGTGGCAGGAATAGTCAGGTTTGTGGCATAAGCAAATGAACAATGCATCGAGCCCCACTGATTAGTTCCCCATTGTTCTACGGTAAGGATTTTTTGAACATCGCCACCCCCACAGAAGTATATCTGAGGGAAGTTTCCGATTATCTTCACGGTGTACGTACCTTCTGATGCGTAGGTGTGCGTGGTATCGCCAGTCAGGTCAGCTTCAACATTCCCGTCGCCCCAATCGATTGTGTAGTTATATCCGCTACC
This sequence comes from Saccharimonadales bacterium (SeqCode), assembly GCA_046350615.1. Lineage (GTDB taxonomy): Bacteria > Patescibacteriota > Saccharimonadia > Saccharimonadales > UBA7683 > UBA7683. The sequence continues at coordinate 147,513 of JAXMAA010000001.1, forward strand.
GCTGGTTGGTATGGTAATTTGATTACTGGCGCTTGAGCCTGAGTTATCAGTTTTCCAAGTAGTAATGAAGGCATTGGTGAAATCTGGTGCAGCAGGGCAATCTTGGCCACCGTCGGTAATTGTCCAGTTGTAATCATTAATAATCGACTGCCGAGCATCTGCGCTGTAGCAGTATTTAGTAGGCGCTGCGCCGAGGTACACATCGTTCTGAAGATCTTGAGCTGCCCAGCCCGCTAACGTAAAGTCATAATTCTCCATGGAAAGCGCGGTGTTATTCAAGGCCACGGTTGCCCACCGTACGTTCTGCATATCCCAGCTTGCGAGCGACTGATTAAATGAGGTGGCGCCCGCAAACATACTAACCATGTTGGTAACGTTACTCATATCCCAATTACTAAGTGATTGATTGAAGCTTGTAGCTCCAGCAAACGTATACGTCGTATATGTCAGACTACTTGTATCCCAGCTATCAAGCGGTTGGTTGAATGAGCTCGCGCCTCCAAACATCCAACCCATATCCGTAACTTTGCTAGTATCCCAGTTATTTAACGGCTGATTGAATGAGGTAGCATAGTAAAACATATTACCTGACCACTCTAGGGCCGTCGTATCCCAGTCATTAAGTGGCTGGTTAAAGGTGGTGTTATTTTGGAACATGCCAACCATGCTTCGTACTTTGCTCGTGTTCCAGTCATTGAGAGGCTGATTAAAAGGAGTGTTGGAAAACATCGTGTTCATACTCTCTACATTGCTGGTATCCCACTGGCTGATATCTGAGTTAAACGAAGAAGCCAGAATAAACATGTTGTTCATATTGATAACATTACTGGTATCCCAACCATTCAGCGACTGGTTAAACGAGGTGGCGCCGTTAAACATGCCAGTCATGTTAGTAATCGTGCTGGTATCCCACTGGCTGATATCTGAGTTAAACGAGGTAGCGTTAAAGAACATGTTGAGTAAGCTGGTAACTCTTGAAAGATCGGGCGCATCTACAGCGTTAATCTGAAGATTAGCCGCGTTCCAGAAGGCAAAATCCATCGAGCGCCATTCGACATCCCCCCACTGTTCCACCGTTAACAATTTTGCCGGATTACCGGTACTGTTGGCGTTAAAGCTTCTGATATCACCCATAACCCGTATGGTATAGGTACCAGGGCTTGCATAAGTATGTATGGGGTTACTGCTTGATGTGCTCTGCGTATTTCCATCGCCCCAATCAACTTCATAGCCATTGATCGTACCAAAGGAAAGCCTTACTTGATTCGAAGCAGTACTGCCGGGGTTATCCGTCTTCCAAGTAGTGATAAAGCCAGTGGCAAAACTTGGTGGGCAGGCATTAGTGGCAAAGGTTTGATCAGATCCGTAAGTAGTGCCGCCAAGGTTGGTTGCATAGGCTCGGTAATGATAGGTTGTACCACATTCATCTGGTTCAATCTCCGCCTCAATATCACCCAGATTTGTCCCCAGGTTGCCGGTATCATTACCATATGAAGTAGTTTTACCCCATTGAAAGCCTGTCGCCGAAAGGTCCGTTTCCGAATCCGAAATAGTACCGTGTAGCGTAGCTTGGTCTTCGGTTATATTATCCGCTACACCAGTTGAAACTACCGGTGGTTCGCCGCAATATTTCCCGCCGTCATAAATCCCCCAGCTAAAATCATTTATAAGATGGTTCCGCGCGTTTTCAGCCTGACAGTACTTTATATTACCCGCAGAAAACGGCACATTAGTCCGTGGAGTTTGCTGTGCCCACCCATTTAGCGTTGCATCGTAGTTAGTGTACGAGATTCCAGAGCTAGATAGCATATTGTGCATCTGATAGACCTGCTCTATATTCCAGCTACCAAGTGATTGATTAAACGCAGTAGCATCCTGAAAAGCAGAGCTCGTGAAAAGAACTTTGGAGGTATCCCAATTGTTGAGGGGTTGGTTGAATGAGGTGGCACCATTGAATACCCCGCTTAACTGAGTAACCTTTGAGGTATTCCAGCTGTTGAGCGACTGATTGAAGGCTGTAGAATTCGAGAACATCCACTCTAAATTTGTGACATTTGAAACGTTCCAATTGTTGAGGGGTTGGTTGAATACTGGATTGTCGGCAAGCATGGCTTTCATATTGGTGACACTACCCACATTCCAAGAGTTAATGGGCTGATTAAATGATGTGGCAAGTTCAAACATATAATACATATTTGTTACTTTTGAAACATCCCAATCATCAACTGCAGAATCAAATACGGTAGCACCCTGGAACATAGAGCGCATAGTAGTGACATTTGAAACGTTCCAGTTGTTTAAGGATCGATTGAATGCTGAAGCATTCTGAAACATACTTTCCGTTGTAGTAACTTTGATTACGTTCCAATTGTTGAGGGGTTGGTTGAAAGCCGTAGCACCCTGGAACATAGAGCTCATAGTAGTGACATTTGAAACGTTCCAGTTGTTTAATGGTTGGTTGAAAGCGGTGGCTCCACTAAACATATAGGCCATAGTCGTAACACTCTGAGTGTTCCAAGTTGAGATATCTGAATTGAAGTTGGTAGCCATAGAGAACATATCATGTACGTTAGTGACTTTAGACACATTCCAATTGTTGAGGGGTTGGTTAAAGCTTGAGCTGCCTTTAAACATCTGTAACATAGTAGTGACATTTGAGACATCCCAATTGTTGAGGGGTTGGTTGAAAGCCGTGGCCTGAGAGAACATTGAGGTCATATTGGTTACATTGCCAACATTCCAGCTATTAATATTCTGATTAAAGGCAGTTGTGCTAAACATATTTGACATATTAGTAACACTCGATGTATTCCAAGTTGAGAGATCTCCGTTGAAATTACGTTGATACGTAAACATATTGCTCATATCGGTAACCCCCGAGACGTCCCAGTTGGTTAAGGGCTGATTAAACGCGCCCGGACCATTCCCGAATCCAACGTTGTAGAACATTCTAGATGTATTTTTTAACTTATTTGAAGTCGTCCAACTATTGAGCGGTTGGTTGAAGTTATAAGCACCATCGAACATGCCGCTCATAGTCGTGACATTTGAGACATTCCAGTTAGCAAGAGAGCTATTGAATGCCGACGCACTGTTAAACATATCTGTCATGTTAGTGACATTTGCAACGTTCCAGTTGTTGAGGGGTTGATTAAAGCTTGAATTGCCTGTGAACATCTGTAACATAGTAGTGACATTTGAAACATCCCAATTATTGAGGGGTTGATTAAATGACGTACCTACAAACATATTCCTCATATCGGTAACGTTACTCGTATTCCAACTATTGATATTTTGATTAAACGAATTGTTACCGAAGAACATACTATTCATATCGGTAACATTTGAAACATCCCAATTATTGAGGGGTTGATTGAAGATAGTGGTTGAATTACAGTTCGCAAAAAGGTTATTCATACTTGTCACATGTGAGACGTCCCAATGATTTATGTTTGAGTTAAACAATCTAGCTCCGCAAAACATGTAACTCATATCGGTAACGTTACTTAGATCAGGCGCATCCATAGCGTTAACAACCAGCTTTTCAGCCCGACGAAATGCTGCATTCATTGAAGTCCACTGATTTGTACCCCACTGCTCAACTGAAAGTATCTTTTCTTTATCGCCACTATTATTAAAATAAATCCTTGGAAAGGTGCCTGTAATCTTTACTGTGTAAGTTCCGCTGGTACCATATGTATGTGTCGCATCACCAGTATGGCCGGAGGTTGTATTTCCATCACCCCAATCAACCGTGTAGTTGTAGCCCCCGCCGACTGTCGGAATACGAATTTGATTACTGGCGGTAACACCTGAATTATCTGTTTTCCAGGTAGTTACAAACTCGTCGGGCGTATATGCATATACGGGATTAACTTGGCTCGCTATGACCGTTGCAAAAATTGCAAAGCTCGCTAACCCATACGAAAGCCAGTATAGTGACTGCTTCCAGTTGTAGAGAAATCTTGGTAACACTACGACACGTGCGTGATGAAGCGGTGCATAACCAAGCTTCTCATTTTTGAAGGGACGGGCGTGTAGCGTGTAATCAAAATAAAAATAAAGTGCGGCAGAAACCATCAGCAGACCAAGACTTACCATGGGAAGTAAATTCACTGGCAAGTCAGGGAAGCGAAGGATAAGGTTGCTAAACTGAGTCCGGGCAGATCCGCTCAACGCCAAAAAAAGCCACACTCCTGTACCTAAAACAACTGTTGCCAATGGGACAAGCCACAGCCACAAATACACACGAGCTGAGTGCAAAACAGATGATACTGCGCTATTTTTTTGCTTTTTGATATAACCCATGAGAGCTTTTCTAACGTCCAAGAACCTCTTATGTTTACTCGTTCTTTATTTTATCACCTGTACATCTGATTTACCAGATGAACTAGACGAATTCTCACAGGCCGACCACCCCTTTCCCATTCACAAAATGATGATTTTTCGTATCATCAGTGATAATAATGTGTTAGATCACTAGATCGTGTATCTAGTGCGGAATAAAGAGATGTTACCTTTTACTTTGCTTGGCTACGCTGGCTTTTAAGAACGATGCTCTGGAGTTCTTTAAAAAGAATGAATTGCTTGTTTGTAAAGTAAATTTTGCTATTACCGCGCTTTTCAGAATGCAAAAAACCGATCTTCTCAAGCTTTTTAAGTTCTCGTTGAATATTACCCGCATCTTCGCGAATAAGCTTAGCCAAGCCTCTCACGTGCGTTCGGAAGTCTGGGTACTTTGCATAGACAATGATGATTTTTCGCCGTACTCGTGAAGTAATAAATGTATCAAGCATAACTACTCTAGTATATCATGCATGTCATTGTTGTTTCGACAACCTCGCAGTTATTTCCACTTTAAAATTGCTTCGTTTAAAATCCGAATGATCGCCTCTTGCTCAGGAACATCACTCTTCTCGTAGTAATGGTCGATTGCAAAGGTATCTTCAACAACTCGGAGCACTTGAAGCTCATCGCCCAGTACGTGCATCTTATCAACCGCGGCAACGGTAGCAAACGGTGCGGCTATGACTATCTTTTTGGTTTGAACCGGCTTCAAAAAGTTCATAGCGGCCACAAGCGAAATACCGCTGAGCAAACCGTCTGAAACCAATATCACATTTCTATTTTGAAGCATTTCAGCATCCACCAAACCACCATCTCCAAGAAGCCGATTGAGCTCATGCTGCTTTTCCATCTTAAGCTGATCAAGCAGCCCGTGATATTCACTCGTCAGGCCTTCAAGCTCGCCTGTTGAAAAGAGGTCATTGTAGGTAAACCCGCCACTTTGGTCAATCGTTCCCAGTTCCGTTCGTTCACCTGGTAAAACAATGTTTTTGGTAAGAAGAAACATAAGCGGGCAATGCAACCGAGCCGTGATCTGCGCACCAATAACCACGCCGCCGTCACTCAGCGCAAGCACCACACAGTCTTCAAACCGATAGTGCTGCAGCTGTTTTGCCAACACCTTGCCAGCCTCGGTACGCGATGCAAAATACATACCCTCAGTTTACTACAGTATTTTCAACAACTCGCTATACTAGAGATGTGAAGTACTATCTTGTGTGTCCAATCGGAGTAATCGGCGGTCGTGAAGACCTCCTTACCTATGGCTCAGAGAGTGAGCTTACTAATGGTGTAATCGTAAAAATTCCGTTTGGCAAACAAATCAAGCTTGGCGTCGTTATTAAGGCAACGACTAAGCCATCATTCGTGACCAAGCCTATTACTGCTAGCCTGAGTGAAGTTGTGCCAGCACATCTTCTTGCACTCAGTTTATGGATGAGTGAATTCTATGCTGTTCGCCGTTCCATGGTACTGCAAACCATGCTGCCAAGCGGCATGGGTAAATCACGTCGCAGCAAAGAGCGGCCGCACGCGGGTGCCACAAGAACACTTCAGCACCACCCGCTCACGCAAGAGCAATCAGACGCTATTCAAGCTATCAACAGCTCAAGTGCCATCACTCATCTGCTGCACGGCGTAACCGGCTCTGGAAAAACCCGGGTGTATCAGGAGCTTGCTAAAAAAACACTTGCCGAGCAAAAAAGCGTCTTGGTGCTGGTGCCAGAAATTGCGTTAACCCCACAGTTGGCAGCAGAGTTTGAAAGCCTCCATCACAATGTTTTGGTACTTCATTCAGGGCTGACTGAAGCTGAACGACACATCAATTGGCAGAGACTCAGCACGCGAACCATGGGTTGTATCGGCCCTCGTTCCATATTGTTTTCACCGCTTCATCCATCGGTTTAATCATCGTTGATGAAATTGTCATGAAACTGGGTTATGCGCAAGATTCCCAACCAAAATACTGGCGCTCAGAGTAGCAAGAAACTCGCTGAACTTTGCGACGGCACAAAGCTATTACTGGGCAGTAAACACCACTTATCACCGATTACTTTTTTGCTCAGAAAAACAAAGACACCGATTATAAAAGTCACCTTACCAGGCCCAACACTCCTCGCGACACAGGTGACATTGCTGATATAAAAGATCGCGGCACATTCGGTTCACATCCGTTATTTAGCAAAATTTTGCTTGAAAAAATGAACAATTCTCTTGTTCAAAATGAGCAAATTTTGCTATTCCATAATCGTCGGGGCACGGCCCGTATGAGCCTGTGCGGCAATTGTGGCTGGGTGGCAGAATGTAAAAACTGCCATGTTCCCATGCGCCTACATCACGACCACTCCGAGCTTCGTTGCCATATATGTGGCCTCAAAGATCTTTTGCCGCAAATCTGTCCGGAATGCAAACACCCCGAAATTAACTTCAGAGGTTTTGGCAGCAAACGAATCGAAGCCGAGATACGGAAGTTGTATCCCGAGGCAAGTGTTGCACGTTTTGACAGCGACACACCGCTCAAGGAGCAACTTCATCACCGCTACCAGGAGCTCTATGATAATAAAATTCAAATCATCATCGGCACCCAGGGAATCGCTAAAGGACTCGACCTCCCCAACCTCAACACCGTGGGTATAGTACAAGCCGATTCTGAGCTATTCATCCCAGATTTTTCCAGCAATGAGCGTTCGTTCCAGCTTACGACCCAGGTAATAGGAAGGGCTGGACGGACAGGAGCTCACAGTAGCGTGATCATTCAAACCCTTAATCCAGAACACCCAACTCTGCAATTTGCCAAAAATCAAAACTATGAAGCATTTTACGCCTTTGAAATTAACGAGCGAGCAGCTGAACACATGCCACCGCATACGTATCTGCTCCATGCTACCACCGGCTACAGTACCGCAGCCGCGGCAGAAACAGCAGCTAGAAAGCTATGGCAACAGATCAAGCATATTCACCCATCTGTCCATATCCGAGGCCCTTCCCCGGCTTTTCACGAGCACCGAGGCAAACTCTTTTACCAACAACTTGTCATTAGCAGCAATAAACGTGGCGATCTTATAAAAATTGTCGAGTCACTTCCTCAACGCTGGCAATTCACGCTCGACCCAATCAACCTACTCTGACATGTTTCAATCTGTTATACTTACATGCAATGAATAAAGATAATATCGTTACGCTCCCGGAGCCTAATTTACGCAAACGTTCACAGAAAGTTGGCGTTATTACTGATGAGATAAAAAAACTTATTAAAGATATGATTGATGCCACCATTGATTGGGAAAATTCGCGCGATCACGAAGCTGCCGTTGGTTTAGCTGCTATCCAAGTCAACAAATTATATCGTGTTTTTATTATACGTAACGATTTTGAAACTATCACCGACAAGCGCTTTACGGCTTTTATTAACCCTGAAATTGTAAAAAAGATTGGTCCTATGGAGGAAGACTACGAAGGCTGCTTGAGCGTTCCGAATGTATATGGAAAAGTCGAGCGATACCAAAGCGTAAAGGTAAAAGCTCTCAATGAAAATGGCCAGAGTTTCCGTGTTACCGCCCATGGCTATCTTGCCCGGATCTTGCAACATGAAGTCGACCACACCCACGGCGTAGTCTTTATTGATTATATTAAAAGCAAAAAGAACTCCTTCTTTCGTTTAATGCCGGAGGGTGGCCTAGAGCCGCTTGATTATGAAAAGGACATAAAGAATAATGCCATCCTCTGGAGATAAATCTTCGGTAGTTTTTTTTGGGAGCGGTCCGGTCGCCGCCAAAAGTCTTGAGCTTCTCCTCAAACACCAGGAAGTAGAAGCTATTGTTACCAAACCCGCAACCAAAAACCACATGCAATCAATTGCATCCGATATCCCGGTGTATGCTGTAGGCAACAAAGCAGAACTTGATGGGCTGATTGTATCAGCACTTTTTTCGAGCAACCTGGGGGTACTCATTGATTTTGGCATCATTGTTTCGCAAACAGTGATCGATTCGTTCACGCACGGAATTATCAACAGTCACTTCTCTCTTCTGCCTGAGTGGCGAGGCGCCGATCCAATCAACTTTTCAATCTTAAGCGGCCAAGCCAAAACTGGCGTGAGTCTCATGCTGGTAGATAAAGGTATGGACACCGGCAAAATACTTACTCAGAAGACTCTTATCCTCAAACAAGATGAAACCAGCACAACTCTTACGCAAAAACTGATAGCACTCAGTGGTGATCTCCTGTGCGTGAGCATTCCCCGCTATCTTAAAGGTGAAATTAAGCCAAAAAATCAACCGCACCCAGACCGTGCAACATACTCAAGAAAGCTAGCTAAAAAAGATGGTTCGCTCGATTTTACAAAGCCAGCAAAAATATTAGAGCGAGAAATCCGCGCATTCATTGAATGGCCAAAATCACGTACTACATTAGCAGGCAAAGACGTAGTGATCTTGAAAGCCTCTCTTGACGACACAGCATCCGGACAAATTGGCGAAGCCTACGTAACTGACGACAAGAAAATCGGTATATATACTACTGCAGGTTCACTCATTATTGAAGATCTCAAGCCTGCCAACAAAAACCCAATGAGCAGCAAGGCATTCTTAGCTGGGTACGGTCACAATCTCTAGGCAATCTGAGTCTTACGCATAACCGCCGCCCCTGCGAAGACGGGATCCAGTGGTACTAGATTGCTACCTTTGCAGGAACGTTACCATTTTAATCTAGAACGAAGGTGGTGGCGGAATACTGCCGGATAAAGATTTGTCGTCAGTCTGGCTATCTGCCTGAACTGTTTGCGTAGAAGGATCGGGTTGTAACGGTTGCTGAGCAATTGGTTGGCCAGATACTGACTGCACTGGTTGAGTAGAGTGCTGTATCGGTTGATTATATGTAGACGGAACGACGACGGGTTGAGCCGGATTATTTGCCGCTGGATATTGGGGCATGTGAGCTGGCGCGGCTTGTGGCGCAGAGGAGAATTGTGGCTGTGCTGCCGTAGGCACTGGCTGAGGATATGTCTGCTGTATCGGAGCACCCCCAGGAATCTGTGTTTGCCCTTGCATAGTCTGGAGAATAGTAGCGGAGTCCTTCTTGATCTCTGTCTTTAACTTCTCAAGCTCATCTGCCACAACTTGTTTATAATCAGGGAAGTTTGTTTCAAGCCATTTTAAAGCACCGGCCTCATCATTTGTATCAATAAAACGTTCAAACTCATCAAGCTGCTGGTCGGTCATCCTCTCGGCCAAACGCATACCAACTCGCATCTCAAGCGTTTCGTAAATCTGACGCAACATCTGATCGCGTTCCGCTTTAGGCAGCGATATCAATCCAATCTCTTCCAAAAGTGTATCGTCAATTCGTATCATGCAATCATTCCTTTATACGTTTATTGTACCAGATTACGTAGTTTTTACGACAAGCTCATCAAATCCTGTCTCTGGGTCATACTGACGGGAAAATTCCGTTTGGCTATCCTCAAGAATTGTTATCTCAGCAGTCCAAACAACTGTCGCCTCTTTTAAGTGCCCACCAAAAACAACACCTGCCTTATCGGAAACAGAGATATGAAGATGAGACTTAAAATTTGCTAGCGTACCAACCAAGGAGACTACCTCGTAATCACCTTTGAACTGGCGAACATCTTGTTTTTGCGGCGTAGCTCCTGCCATACGAAGTGATAGATCTTTTACTCCAGCCACACAGGTAACGATCGAGACTGAACGCAGACACTCCTCACGACAATATGCCTCAATTGAACTACGTAATTCTTGGCCAGGACGCAAGCGAAAAGTATGAGTGTTTACTCTCATAGAGTTCGTTGAATTTCTTCGCGCTTATAGAACTCGAGCCGATCACCTTCTTCGATCACTAACTTCTTCTCGAGTTTCAGAGAAAGACCACACATTTCACCTTCAAAAACTTCTTTTGCCTCCTGCTGTTGGCGCTGCACTCGCTCTACTACAACTTCACCCAGGCTTTCTTTGTCGCGCACTACTCGAGCACGACTACCCGGCTCAACCTTGCCCTTAGTAACTTCGCCACCACAGATAATTTCATCCTTAGTTGTTCGGAAAACTCCTCTAATAATAAGTTTCCCGAGTTCGGTTTCTTTAATTTCCGGAGTTAACAAGGCTGTAAGCACCTCTTTCGCGTCGTCGAGCAATTCGTAAATCACCTGGAATTCCCGAATTGAAACCTTGTCGCGTTCAGCCAATTTACGCACTGAGTTATGTGCTGGCACATTAAAGGCGTATATCAGGGCCTTGCTGGTAGCCGCCATTTGTACATCACTCTCGCTAATAGCCCCGACACCTGAACCAATGACATGCATTTTAAGCTCTTCATTTTCAAGTAATCGTAAGCTGTCGGTAATTGAAGTCAGCGACCCCTGTACGTCGGCTTTGATGATAACTGGCACCTCTTTTATTTGAGCATTTTTGTTAATCAAACCAAGTAAATCGCCACTTGTCATATTAAGCTTACCGCTTACCTTGCGACTCTTAGCCTTCTCTGCTCGTTCCCGGGCCTCTTTCTCATTCTTCGTTACACTGATGTAATCACCAAATTGGGGAAGTTCTTTGAAGCCTGTAATTCTAATCGGGGTTGACGGACCAGCTTCGGCAATTTCTTTGCCAGACCAATCAGCGAGAGTCCTAATTTTGCCATAGGTAGTACCAGCTACAACATAATCGCTTTTATGAACTTTACCGTGTTCAATCAAGGTTGAAACTAGCGCCCCTTTGCCTGTTTCTAGATGAGCCTCAATGACAATACCTTCCGCACTGCCTTCCGTATCAGCCTTCAACTCCTCGATGTCGGCCATCAAAAGCACGAGGTCAAGCAATTCAGGTACACCCTGTTTTGTCTTGGCAGAGACTTCAACTACCGTCGTATCACCGCCCCAATCTTCTGGCATCAATCCTGCTTCAGCAAGGCTTTGCTTGGCTCGGTTTGCATCTGCCTCCGGTTTATCTATTTTATTCAATGCCACGATTATCTTAGCCTGGGCATCTTTCGCAAACTTAATTGCCTCAACAGTCTGCGGCTTAACGCCATCGTCAGCCGCCACTACGATAATTACTACATCTGTTAAACGGGCACCATGCTGACGCAGTGCTGAAAAAGCTTCATGCCCAGGAGTGTCCAGCAGCGTGATAACTCTATCATTATGTGTCGTTTGGTAGGCTGAAATATGTTGCGTAATACCCCCAGCCTCACCGCTCGCAACCTTAAGATCTAACACCGCATCAAGCAGACTAGTTTTACCATGATCCACATGACCCATGACCGCAACCACAGGCGGACGTAAACCGGCAGTTTTGGCATCAAGCCGCTCCGAACGAGCTGGCTTTTCAGCTTCAGCCTCTTCTTCAATTGTGCGCTCAAGTGTAATTCCAAGTTTCAGCTCCTCAACAATAATCTCTGCTGTATCGAAGTCAATTCGCTGGTTAACTGTGGTCATGATGCCGTTCTTAAACAATTCGCCAATCAATGTCGATACCGGAATATCAATTTTAGCTGCCAGATCACCGACGGTTATCATGTTCTCTATCTGTATCACTTTGGAGTTTTCTGCCTGATCGTCCATGATAGCCGTCCTTTCTGGTTAATTTTCTTACATAATTACTGTAAACTAAGTGAAATTTTACGATTATCGCGATCAACATCCAAAATCTTGAATGTTTTCTTCTCATTTAGCTTAAAGAGCTTCTCTGGGTCAGCGCCTTGACCTTCTCCAAGCTCCGAAACATGCACCAATGCTTCAACCGCAGGACTCAGCTGAATAAATGCGCCGAATGGCGTAATACGAGTTACGGTGCCCTCAACCGCATCACCCTTTTTAAAGCTTTCGGCTTCTTTGGCCCATGGGTCGTCTTGTGTTTGCTTAATACTAAGTGAGAGTCGATCTTTATCAATAGCGATAATTTTAGCCTCAACCTTATCGCCAACCTTTACATAATCAGCTGGGCTTTCAACGCGCTCCCAAGAGATCTCGGAGATGTGAATGAGGCCTTCAATACCATCAACATTTACAAAGGCACCAAAATCTACCACCCCAGTCACAACACCGTGCACACTGTCCCCAACGCTTAATTTCTCGAAACGAGCCTGCATATCTTCGCGAACTGCTTCTTTCTCGGAGAAAATTAATTTGTTGGTCTTGCGATCAGCGTCTAAAATTCGTACTTTTAATACCTGGTTTGTCAGGCTGTTTAAGCGCTGTAGAATTTCATCTTTATCAGAGCTACCAACTCGCGGGTAATGCTCGGCTGATAGCTGCGAGACTGGTAAGAAGCCACGTACGCCCTCAAGCTCTACCAAGAGGCCGCCGCGATTAGCATCGTAAGGAGTGATCTCGATCGTCTCACCTTTTTCAAACAATGCCTTGACCTCGTCCCAGCCACGGTCTTTTGCGGCCCTTCGCAGCGAGAGCAATGCCTGTCCATCTTCAATTTCTGGGTCTACTACACTCGCAACCACCTCCTGGCCAACTTCCAGTTTTTGGCCAAAGCCAATCTCACGACGCGGCACCATGCCGACCCCGTTAATACCAAGATCTAGCCAGATCTCGTGCTTTGCAACACTTAAAATTGTTGCCTCTACTACCTCGCCAACAGCGAGTTGTTTTTGCTGAACCTCGTTTAAGAGGTCATCCATTGTTACACTTTGTTTTGCCATAAAAAACAAAACTCCTTCTTGAAATATATTTCTTGAGACGTGGGAATACAGAGTAACTCACGCCATAAGATTGATACTATTGTACCGTATCTGATGCTAAGAAGTCAAAGTTTCACTGAACTACATTGTGCGATGCCGAAAAAGCAACATTAATCATACTTATGAAGTATGCGCGCACTTTCATATAAACGGGTAACTGCATAGCCAATGAGCCCCAGCGTAATTGCACTGAAAACCACGCCGGCATCCATACCAGCGTCCGGAAGTGCCGAGGCTGCACCGGGCTCAGCCAACTCACTATCCGCAATTCCTGAAGGAATTTGCTTGGTGCCATTTGTTGTCGAGTCATCATTTGAGGTACCGGAACTACTTGAGCTATTGTTCCCTTGTTTAGCCTTGGTATCGGTATTCTGATTTTGCGATTTTTGAGCAGTGCGAACTGTTTGCTGAGCTCGATTGCTTGCCTGCCGATTGCGAACAAATCTGACAACAAAAAATACCAACAGCACCACTAAAATAATGAAGATCACCAACCGAACAATACCGCTTAAATGTGAAAGAATACTCCGTCTGCCTTCCATGTCTCTCTCCTCTTGTACATCTAGCTTAACTGGTTTTTAAACCAAGTGCAAAGTTAAGCGTTTTGCAGTAATAAACCCTTAGCCGGCCTCCACTCGTAATGTTATAATGAACGCATGATAGTCGGCGTGGATATCGGAGGGACAAAAACACTAATAGCTGTCTTCGCAGAAAACGGCAAACTCCTCAAAGAAGTTCGTTTTGAGACTAATAAAGACTACACTTTGTTCTTACAAGACCTTGAACAACACGCAAGACAGCTCGAAACCGCAAAAGCAAAGCTCGCTTGTGTCGCAGTGCCAGGAAGGATCGACCGAGCCTCGGGAATTGCATTGAGCTTTGGCAACCTTGACTGGCGTAATGTGCCGATAAAACAGGATGTATCGAGAGCAGTAAGTAATAAGAACGTTATCATCGAGAACGATAGCAAGCTTGCTGGTATTGCTGAAGGTCGTGCATTAAATGGTCGCTATAAACGAGTTCTTTACCTCACCCTGAGTACCGGGATCGGCGGTGCACTCATTGTAAATGGCAAACTTGTTGATGCGCTAAAAGATATGGAGATTGGGAAAATACCACTACAACACAATAATAATTTGATCGCCTGGGAAGATTTTGCCTCAGGTCGGGCATTCTATGAGGCCTACGGCAAAAAAGCGGTTGATGTAACAGATGAAGCAATCTGGGAAGAATATGCGGCATTGTTAAACCCAGGTTTAGGAGTTGCTTGTGCAATACTACAGGTAGAGGCAATCGTATTTGGAGGCGGTCTCGGCCAACATCTCAGCCGATTTAAAAAATACCTGCCTGGGCTACTCGATACGACACTCCATTCAATCGTCAAAAAGCCTGATGCAATTATTACAACGCAGTACCGTGGTCAATCAGTAATTTATGGATGTTACCACTATGCCAAAGACCATCTTGCCTAATATTTCTATCATCAAACAACAGTTTCGTCAGTTTAGCTTTAAAGAACATGAAGTTTTCCATTGGTCACCACGAGATAACTGTATTTATTACGATCCGATTAAATTAACCAGAGCGGCTGGTGTCTACCAACTGCTGCACGAAATTGGTCACGCACTAAGTGGTCATACCAATTATGAAAGCGGTATTCAGTTACTTAAAATGGAGACCGAAGCCTGGCAGCAAGCTCAACGCATTGCTAAATCATATAATCTGAAAATTAGTGAAACACAAATTGAGCGTTGCCTCGATAGCTACCGCGACTGGCTGCATCTACGCAGTAAGTGCCCGAGCTGCAGCACGACTGCCGTAGAAACCGAGGCTAATCTGTTCCACTGTTTCAACTGTCTGCAAGATTGGAAAGTACCAGCGGATCAGCGCAGCCGCTCATACCGCCTGAAGCTTGTGAATCAATTGATCTAAACAAGAAGAGTGCTGCAACAGCACTCTTCTCTAAGATCCAAGAACTACAATCTAAGATCTGTTATTTACCAGCTTTGGTACGACGTGAAATACGACCGCCCTTAGAACCAGCTAAACGAGCTCGTTCTTTGCCAGTCATGCCATCTGCACCTTTTTTTTCACTGGCGAAACCGCCAGTTTTACCGCGCTTACCACCTTTTGCGCCAATCATAGCGTAAAAGTCTGCACCGTACTTAGTTTTATTAGTTGAAGCAGCTTTAACGCCACCAGATTGAGTTCCAGCCATGGTCATGACCTCCCTTAAATTTAATATTCCACCTCTCAGGGTAAAAATAAAAAGAGCTCGCGAATGGTGTTACGCGAACCCTCCAATTTCACCTCTGAAATTAAGCTTATGTTATCATACTATAACGCTTGTGTCAACATTTATCTTATGTCTGATGCTCCCCCTGTTACCGCCTGCCTTCGTGTTGGATTTTCAGAGATATAATACTTAGCGCTAGCGAGTAGTCCAAGTTCTCTGACTCTACGTTGTGAAGTGAAAACAAACATATTTTTTGAATGATGCATTGCTCTAATACCAAACTCATGTGCAATCGCTAAAGAATACTGTACGTCTTCACTACACGTAATACTATCTGCCCGAGGAAAACCACCAACAGTATCGTAAGCATATGCAGTGGTAGCCATATTATGTCCAGGAGCAAAATGCCACAGACCGGCAGTTTGATATTGAAACATTTTAAGAAGTTTGCCCGTCTTTTTAATCCAAGGAAGAAGGTTGACCTCAAAGAATGTTGGGTCATTATCAAAGCCAGCACTAACCGGTCCAGTTAGTAAGGCGACCCCAGATTTTTTGCTAAAAGTGTATTCAATCGCCTGCATCCAATCTTTGGCCGGAACCGTGTCAGCATCAATTCTTGCTATTACGTCTGCTCCTATTTCATCTATTGCAAAACGAAAGCCAGTATCAGCTGCAGCACCGGTTCCCTTTTCAGCTTCTTTAATAATATGTAGAACAAAGCTACCGCACCGATGTCCAAAAAGCTCTAGAGTTTCGAGAGTCCGATCAGTTGAACCATTATCAACTACTACGATATGTCTTTCGTACTCACTTTTTGCCTGTAGCTCAAGGCCCAGCAAACTAAGACCAATCCTCTGCTCTTCATTATAGGCAGGAATGACTACTGCGGTTTTATTCATATAGCGTTAATTATAGCCTTTGTGACCAGCAAAATGTTTTGAATTATTATAGCCATCTTAGCAAATGGAGTGAAGAGAAAACAAAAACCATCCTTTCGGATGGTTTATTGTATAATTCGGCGCCGTGCTACCTTCCCCTGAAGAGTATTATCGCCGCTACTGGGCTTAGCTTCTGTGTTCGGAATGAGAACAGGCGTTTCCCCAGCGCTATGAGCACCGATTGAGATATATGTTGTTTTTTAAGCAACATATATCCTGATCGATTCTTATAACGTTCTTTTAAATTGAACGTGTGATCGTAATGATACACACAAATAACTGGTCAAACGTTCTCTTGTCTTCATTCGCTAAGGCGAATTCAAACAAGAGAAGCATAAAAAGTCAATGGACCTATTAGTACGCTTCGGCTCCATACGTTGCCGTACTTCCACCTTGCGCCTATCAACCTGATCGTCTTTCAGGGGTCTCATAGGGAAATCTAATCTTGAGGTCAGTTTCGCGCTTAATATGCTTTCAGCGCTTATCTGCTCCGTACGTAGCTACCCGGCCATGCCATTGGTATGACAACCGGTACACCAGAGGTACGTTCAACCCGGTCCTCTCGTACTAGGGTCAAATCCTCTCAAATTTCCTAACGTCCACACCGGATATAAACCGAACTGTCTCACGACGTTCTGAACCCAGCTCGCGTACCATTTTAATCGGCGAACAGCCGAACCCTTGGGAGGGGCTTCCCCCCCAGGATATGATGAGCCGACATCGAGGTGCCAAACAGCGCCGTCTATGTGAACTATTGGGCGCTATAAGCCTGTTATCCCCGGGGTAACTTTTATCCGTTTGCGCTGCCGATACCACTATCATTCATCAAAAGATGAGGACAGCGTCACTAACTCCGACTTTCGTCCCCGCCGATTGTGATCCTCACAGTCAAGCTGGTTTATGCGTTTGTACTATCACTTCGATTTATCCGAAGCTGAAATAACTCAACGCCTCCGCTACTCTTTTGGGAGGCAACTGCCCAGTTAAACTACCACCAGACACGGTCCTGGAAGCCTGTAATTGGGAATCAATTTCAGGAAATGTAACATGCATCATTTTTCAGCGTATCAAAGATGTATCATGTTGCGCATTTATCAGGTTAATTACAGACTGGGTCATCTGCTACATGATAATTGCTACATCTCTGAAACATGGACTATGTTAACGTTATATATCTTTAATTGCTTCGCACTAAAGTGCTCCAGGAAGAATAAGATTACGGGCTGAAGGGTGGTATTTCACGGCGGATCTACGGATGCTAGCGCAGGCATCCGCTTCAAAGTCTCCCACCCATGCTACGTTGCAACCTGATTCAATGTCAAGCTGTAGTAAAGCTCCACGGGTCTTTTTCGTCCTGCGTGACAGACGGCATCTTTACTGCCAATGTACTTTCACCGAGTCCTTCGTTGACAGTGCCTATACGATTACGCCATTCGTGCGGGCTGAATCCATCGACAAGGAATTCGCTACCTTTGTGACGGTTATAGTTACCGCCGTTCATCGGGCTTGTGTCTGCGCTAACACATCTCCTTAACCTTCCGACACCGGGCAGGCGTCAGCCCCTATACATCCACTTTCGTGTTAGCAGACTGTGTGTTTTTGATAAACAGTTCCGCGGGCTCTTTAGCTGCGGCCCCGTCACACTATCTATTACTAGATTGTGATCAAGAAGCCGAGCGTCAGATTCTTCTCTTGAGCATTGTCTTCAATATTTTCTCGATTGCTGTAAGAAGTTTAGAAACTTACAGACTTAATTTTTTCAGAAAAGAAAACTGATAATTTGCTCCTATCACAGTAATAAATACTGCGACGGGGCACTTTATCCTGTTACGGTCGCTATATTGCCGAGTTCCTTAACGAAGGTTCTTCTCGTACGTCTTGTCTACTCGACCTGAGTACCTGTGCTGGCTTTACGCGGATATACCACGCGCACACTTGCTTTTAGTCAATATCACAGAAATTCAACTTAAAGGTCATCTTATTCGTACTCATTTCTGATACTAAATGGATATAACCATGAATCAGTTTCCGTTAATATGCCGCGCACAGTGTGCAAAGTATAACTTGTGATGTAAATAACAACTCATTGTCCATCGCCTACGCTTACGCGCTCAATAGGCCCGACTAACCCTGAGATGACGTCAGCGTACGCTCAGGAAATCCTCGTTTCTTCGACGGACAGGATTCTCACCTGTCTTATGGTTACTCATTCCAGCATTCTCACTTCCTCACGCTCCAGCAGCGCCTTACGACAAGACCAACGTAGAGAGGAACGCTCCTTCTACTGCTACAGGCAAACTGCAGCCCATAATCTTCGGTATAGTACTTGAGCCCCGTTACATTTTCCACGCAAGATCTCGACGAGTGAGTGTTGCCACTTTAAATGAATGGCTGCTTCTAAGCCAACATCCTCGCTGTTTAAGAAATCTCACCTTGTTTCCTACTGAGGTTAATTTAGGGACTCTTTAGATGATGGTCTGGGCTGTTTCCTTCGAGCGACGAGCTTAGCTCCCGCCGTTCTGATCGCCGTGTGATAAAACACATGGTATTCGTAGTTTGATAGGGTGGGTACTGCTGCCAGCCCCAGTCCCTTTCAGAGCTCTACCCCCCATGTGCGAATTGCACGACGCTAGCTCCTTAAAGCTATTTCGAGGAGAACCAGTTATCTCCCAAGCCTGATTGGCATTTCACTGCCACTACAGCTCATCCAAACACTTTGCAGCGTGTCCTGGTGCGGTCCTCCACGACATGTTACTGTCGCTTCAACCTGGCCAGCATATCACTTGGTTTCGGGTTCAATCCAGTTAGTACTTATTCGCCCTATTCAGGCTCGCTTTCCACTGGTGCATCCGTCAAATGACTTATGCTTGCAATCGGCAAATTAACTCGCTGGATCGTTCTACAAAAGCGCACGCCGTCATTGCCGAGGTGGGTTCGACTTTCAGGTAGGCACTGAGTTTCAGGTTCTATTCTTCACTCCTCCTGTGTTCCTTTCACTCTTCTTCGCGGTACTCGTTCACTATCGATCACGTAATATATTTAGCCTTAGAAGGTGGACTCTCTAGATTCAGACAGGTTTCCGTGTCCTGCCCTACTAAGAAACCGTATTTCATTACTGAGAGTATGTGCCAGCGCCATTGCTCTACACATAAAGTCAGCTTGGTTTTCGTATACACGGCTTTCACGTTCTCTGGCTAGTCATTCAAACTATTCTACTAACAAAGCGATTTTTTTACTTTGATCATACTACCAGGTGATCTTTCACAAATTAGAGGCTTCAATAAATTGAATACTCTAACTTGATCATGTGGAATCTTACAATCCCCTTACAGATATTCGTCTGTTACTTATCTGTCTGTAAACAGACGGAAATCTATAAGGTTTAGGCTCTTAATATTTCGCTTGCCACTACTCTGTAATCATTGGTTATTTTCTCTTCCTCATGGTACTAAGATGTTTCAGTTCCCATGGTTCCCTCTACATTATCTCTATGACTCAGATAACGGTACTTTTGACATAACTCACGGTGGTTTCCCCATTCGGATATTTTATCAGGCATGATGGTTAAAGCCCCGAAACTTTTCGCAGGCTATCACGTCCTTCATCGGTATTACGTGTCAAGGCATCCGCTCAGTGCCCTTTAACAACTTTTTTATGCATTGGTTTGACTAGTTATTAGTGATTACCAATAACTTGCCGTTGTCCAACTTAAAAGACCAACTAGATTGTTAATGATACTAACTCCAGATATGATATCTCGCATGAACTTGAGTTCAAATGTAGTCGTTGATTGCTGTCATCCTGAACTTGTTTCAGGATCTAATCAATTTCTCATCTGAACCTGCAGAGCTAGACAAGTGTATCAAGTAGAGCTTGTTGCAAAGTACGAAGCGCCTCGCAACTCTTTTTGGTAATAAAAAAGCTCTGATGAGATTGTTCACTAATTGTGGCATATAATCGCCAGAGGTTTCAACTCCTGAAATATCTGTTTCTGCATATCAAAATAGTATCAAATCACTCACCTGGTAACAGTATATCCATATTTGATGTAATCAACAACGCTTATGGTTAATTTAATCTGTTAATATGACTTGCCTCCGCTTTTCAACAATGCTATATGTTTTGAGTTTGAACTGAAATGCTAGCAAAGAGGTTAATAACAGCCCTAGTGGATCACGAACACTGCTAGTGCAGATTAGCGCGCGTTCTGCCCAAGCCATCCTAACCAGTGCTTATTATCATGTATAAGGATACTTTTTGCGCTCACCGAAAGCTTCAGTAATTTTCAGTTAAGCTATACCTACGAAAACTTTTCCATTAAATGTAACCAAAAGTTTTCCATAATATTAGGATGTATATACCTTATTTCAAATTGATCATGGTGGCTTACTTTGATTAGCCCGGCATCAAGTAAGTTTTGTTCAAATACATTCATACTGTCAAAAGATCATAGATTAAATTAATAAAGCAACAAAAAGAATCCTTTCAAATAATGGCGATCCAGGATTTGAACCTGGGAATCCCCGCCATTATCAGTGACGCGCTTCAACCAACTGAGCTAAACGCCCTCGATTTTGAAAAAGTTCTTATTATGTAAATGGTGGAGACACAGGGACTGAACCCCGGACTCCCGCCTTGCAAAGGCGCAGTGCTCTAGCCAATCGAGCTATGTCCCCTCGTCGGAATTTTCGCTGATCTTGTTTTTCTTTCAGAAAAACTTGATCTTAAGCTATATTCTCCTCCTCACTTAAAAAAGTCGCTGCGCTTTGTTTTTAACCGAAGAAATCTTCAATACGAACAGATGCTATTCTATCTTATTCATTGATTATTCGCAAGCGGACGGCCAAGTAAATTAAACGTAATGGGAATTTTCGGACAAATTTACTTGGTTTAGCTGTCATTGGTGCTGGAGGCTTATCGCTTATAAAGAACTATCAGGTTGCAAATACAATGCCGCTTCGGTGGCTAGAACAGAAGCTTGGCTCAGCAGCTCATACAGCATCTGGAAGATCATCTCGGTTCTTCTGGCATTTATTGGGTTTACTGTTATGTTCGGCTTTGCAGATAATCTGCTCACTTTCCCATTAATGATCACAACATGATTACGTTGCTGTTGGTTCCAATTGAGAATGAGATAAAGATAATCATTAAATTAAAATCGCTCATTACGGGCGATTTTGTTATTAAAAACTGAGTAGTGCAACGTCGTAGTTAAGTAAAAGGTGAATCTAAGTTCAATCCTGAAAGGATAGAATTGTTTTATAGATCTCCATTAAAACAATCGAGACCGACCTCGCTCATAAAGCTAGATTGCTCATAACTATGGCTAGAACTCCCTTGCGAAAGGAGGTAATCCATCCCCACCTTCCGTAGATACCTTGTTACGACTTAACCCCAGTTATCCCCCCACCTTAGGCTCAATAAATTAGACTCGGGTGTTGGTGACTTCATGCATTTGACGGGCGGTGTGTACAAGACCTTGAACGTATTCACCGTAGTGTGCCGACTCACGATTACTAGTGATTCCATTGGGCGCAGGCGAGTTTCAGCTCGCAATCCGAATCCGCCGGGGGACTTGGCTTACGGACGAGTTCCCCTCGCGGGTTGGTTGCCCTTGCACTTACGCATTGTAGCGTTTTTCTAGCCCAGGACGTAAGGGTAATAATGACCTGACATCATCCCCTCCTTCCCTCCCCGTTACCGAGGCAGTCTGTTTAGAAAAATCCGGCACCGAAATATAAGGGTTGCGCTCGTTGAAGGACTTAAACCTAACATCTCACGATACGAGCTGACGCTTGGCTATGCAACACTCAGTCACTTGTCCATTAAAGCAATTTTCTTGCTTTCGCAGAAATTCCAAGGATGTCAAGCCCTGGTAAGGTTCTTCGCTTATCATCGAATTAAAGAACACGCTCCACTACTTGTGCGGGTCCCCGCTTGGTTCCTTTGAGTTTTAATCTTGCGACTGGTAATTCTGCGCGGATGCTTAACGCGTTAGCTTCTGCTACTAGAAGGGTCGATACTCCTAACAGCTAGCATCCATCGTTTACGGCGCATCAATGGCATCTAATCCCGTTCGCCTCACGCTTTCGTGCCTCAGTGTCAGAAATGAGCCAGTCACCTGCCTACGCCATTGGTGTTCCTCCTTATATCTACGGATTTCACTCCTACACAAGAAATTCCAGTGACCTCTCTCATTCTCGAGCTGTGCCAGTTTGAATAATGTGTTGATGGTTGAGCCACCAGATTTCACTATTCACTTTAGTTTAGCCACCACGCAACTCTTTACGCCCAGTAAATCGGATAACGCTTGATCCTCCAGGCGACCGCGCTGCTGCACGGAGTTGGGCTGATCCTTATCTGGCGTGCTTACCGTCATATTTCGCACATAAAAGCAGTTTATAATCCGAAAACCTTCATCCTGCACGCGGTGTTGCTCCATCAGGTTTGCGCCCATTGTGGAAAATTCCTAACTGCCTCCTGTAGGAGTCTGACCGTGTCTCTAGTTCCAGTGTGGCTGATCATCCTCTCAAATCAGCTGAAGATCGTCGCCTTGGTAAGCCTTTACTCTCACCAAACTAGCTAATCTTACGCGGGGCTCTTCTCAAACTGAAGCTTTAATCCGAAGACTATATGCGGTATTAGACACCGTTTCCAGGTTATCCCTCAGTTTGGGGTAGATTCCACGTGTTACCTTACCTGTCCGCTGTCGTGTACTCTTCGAAGGGGCCTACCGCTCGACTTGTATGTTTTAGGTACGCCGCCAGCGTTCATCCGGAGCTTTGTGATCAAACTCTCCATAAAAAAGTGTTTAATTCTAACTTCGTCGAAATACTGAACATCTCAAATTATTAAACATCAAAACTTAACGTTGATGCTGTATCATCAGTTTTTAAAGTGAGCCTCTCTCTGTAAGAATTAAGAATGATTGCCCCCAGATAAGACCAATGGTATTACTCGTAATCTCGCATAAAAGATCAGGATAGTACTGCATCAATTGTATGAAAACAGATCGATCCTGTCAACAGTAAAGGTGGGCCTTTTGCTGTAATTTATGTAACAATAAACACAAGCACAGGTACAACTACACCTATCAGCAGGCCCGTACACCTCGAATGGTGTGTGTCCATTAGATTGATGAATTATCATCTTAGGTAGGTGATCTTTTTTTAAAAAATTCCAGGCACAATAGCTGTGGTATTCTGAGCGTGCTCGCCACATCCGTATGCGTGTTACCGATGGCACTGGCACATAATAATCGCAGCTGAATACAGGTAACCAAATTCGACTTTTTGAGCCCAACCTATAGGCCAAACCGTACAGAGCGAAACAATCACCGGCATGCGCGCTCGGCATGCCTCCTGAACGATAGATATACCGCTAATCCCAATCTTTCTTGGTTATTCCCATAAGAACTATCTTGGCGATCTGTGCCATTATATCCACGTAAAGATAGGATTACAAAGTATGCGTAACTACTGAACCACTGTCTCATTATCGCTACCTTCCCGCAACTCTTCTTCACCAGACTGATCCTTGGAAACCGCAAAGCGGTTGATGCCACGGTATCATTATCGGCTAGGCGCATGATTCTTACACCTTGAGTAGTTCGGGCCAAGTGATGGTATATCTTTAAGCTCGGTTTAATTGCCCGCCGTTTGTTGAAATAATAACTTAGGAGTCTCTGTCAGTTAATGATTTCACTGGAGACGAGATTGCCTGTTTTGGTCATAACAGCAGATCGAATATCAATTTTACCTCGTTTATGCGGACTGAATCGATATTTTGGTCCAGCCGCCATAACCTCTTTCACTGATTACAAAGATACTGATTCTTCCGAACAACGTCCATCCCCACTACCAGACGCCAGCGCAGCCTCATACTGCGCAATAATACCCCGAGCAGTGCGACCTGCGCACGCAATATCGTTCTCGTGGAAGCGGATTGCTCAATGCTGGCGATGTTGAAATAACAACTTTACGACCGTTGCGGTGAGCCTTGATCCATTTCAGCTCATCACTATCGTCAATTCCTTATTGCAATCAAACCACTTGGTTCGGATGTTATTGTAATCCTCTAACTTGGTTCTCTTTAACTGTGCCTGCTTTGGTAGCCAGTAAAGAAGCAGCCAGTCTTCTGCTTTGATCGTAAGCGACAACTGCAGAACAGCCTCCTCTGATGAAGGTAAGAGGTTCATCAGCAATACCTGCACAGCCCCGCGCAGGAACCCCGGAACTTAAGCCTGAACATTCTGATCCTTACAGCAGTGTACACAGATAATCATGCACTGCTGCGAAGCAATATGTTCAATTACATCAGCCCTTTCGTGGCCATTCCGCGCTTGCCTTTCCTGCCCTCGTTCCGGCGACGATATTCAGAAGCTTAGACCAGCTGGATATAATTCTCTGATGTGACTGCTATAACAACCTGCTCTTCCGGAATCAGTTCTTCATCACTAAACTTTACTGAGCTCATGGTTATCAATCTTGGAACGATTTTCATCACCATATTTTTTAATTTCAAGCACCAGTTTTAATAATCTTCTAGACCTCGTTCTCGCCATGATTGCCTCGCTTTTAGCAATCAGAGTCATCAGCTCTTTAGCTCATCTTCGATCGCCTGCGCCTGACCAGAAGACGACGCAGCAGCTGCATCGCGAGCATGGCCTTGGCTTGAATTTGAGAGCTTAAACTGTTTAATTGGAGTTCTTCTCGGCCTCTTCTTGGTTCGTTTCACGAATGGTCTTAATTCATTTCATCGATATTATCCAGTGCAATCTTGTAACCTTCAAGATGTGCACGTTCTTTGGCTTGGTCTTGCAGCTCAATTCGGTACGCCTTCGAACAACCTTCTGGCGGTGTTTGATAAATTCTGCAGCATTTCTTGCAGCCCAAGAATTTTTGCTGAATGCCATCAACCAGTGAAAGCATATTGAAGCAAAGCTGTTTGCAGCGCTGTTTGCTTATACAGCTGGTTCAGGAGCTTCTTGGGGTAGGCATCTTTTTTGAGTTCGAATACGTTCTGAACGTACTGCTATGCTGTTTCATCGCGTAGATCCGCAATATTACCTTGAATCTTCTTATCTTTTACCAGTTAACTCTGCGATCTTTTCGATAAGTGTTGCTTTATTTATACCATATGGCATCAGTCACAATAATCTGGTGGCGACTCTTCTTGGTTTCTGGCTTACGGGTAAACTTCGCACGTACTATCATGCCAACACGACTTGTCATAGGCTCGCTTCATCGGTACCTACCAATGGTTGCGCCTGTTGGAAAATCAGGACCTTTACATGTTTTAGGAGGTCATCAATGGTTGCCTCTTTGTTGTCAATCAACTCAACGATATCAACTGAAGCCTGCTAAGGTTGTGCGGGGGAATGCTATTGCCAGCACGACCGCAATACTGACTGATCGTTCAGGAGTAAGTTTTACAGCTTAGCTTAAGCAGGTTCCATTGCCCTTGCAAGCGGCCATCGTAGTTATCTCGAAAATCAATAGTGTCTTTATCGATATCAGCTAACATCTCATCAGCTGCGAGCCAGATGAGCCTCGGTGTAACGCATCGCTGCGGCTTCGTCACCATCCATTGAACCAAAGTTACTCTTGATCAATAAGAGGATATCGTAGAGACCACGGCTGCGCTAAGCGAATCCACGAATTGCAAATAGCTGTATCGCCGTGCGGATGAAAGTCACCCATCACCGCACCAACAATCGTTGCACTCTTACGATGCCTAAGTACTCCGCACGCAGGCCATCACGGTTCATGGTATAAAATACGACGAGATGACCGGGCTTGAGACTGTCGCGCATACATCCGGCAGCGCACGCTCAATAATCACGCTCATTGAGTAACGGCAGTTGTTCATCACCTGTTCAATTGTTCGGTACCAGACCGTCATCATCTTTGTATAAACGGTCGCGCATCTGTTTGGGGGTAGTATTTGTGCTGTTCATACTTAAATAGATTCAGGCCTCATATCTGCATTTTCGCCCTTGTCTGAATAAAGCTTTTTCTCAGCGACACATCGTCACCCATCAGCTTTGTAAAGACGGCACGGCCTCTTCTGCGTCAAAGTGTCAGGTACGCAAAGAACCAGCACTCGGTTCTCGGGATTCATCGTGGTCTCCTAGAGCTGTTCATACCATAATCCATTTCGCCAAGACCTTTAAAACGAGAGATTGTAACGCCAGCTTGTTTCATCTTATCTTCAGTGGCATTCAGGAAGCCGTACCACGCCTTTTTCGGCAATAATCTCGTCCATCACACGCTCACGCTCATCTTCGTCATAGGCATAGATCTTCTTTTGATTCTTGCCAATGCCGTAAAGCGGTGGTTTTGCTAAATACACGCAGCCACCTCGTCAATTTCTTCTGCAGAGTATTCGAAGAAGAATGTGAGGAGCAACGTTAAATATGACTGCCGTCGTCATCGGCATCAGTCATGGCGATAATCTGTGATATCGGAGGCCAGTTGAATATCAAATTGCTCACCGATACCAACTCCAAATGCTTGAATCAGGCATACAATTTCTTTGTTTGCAAACATTTTATCAAGCCAGCTCGCTCAGTATTGAGCACTTGCCACAAAGCGCAATTGCTGTGTTTTGTTATCTCGCCTTCTTTTAGCAGACTTCTGCGTCGAGTTACCTCTCACAATATAGATTTCGCTATCGTCAGGGCTCTTACCGGAAACAATCCCAGAGCTTACCCGGGTTAGGCCCATGCCATCAAGCACTTCTTACGGAGCATCACATTTACGAGCGGCACGAGCAGCCTTACGAGCACGAGCAGCCAAGAGCGCTTTGTTAACAATCTTCTTTGCTATATCAGGTTTCTAATGATAGTATGCAAAATACTCGTTCATCACCTCCGCTCAACATAGCGAATAACTTCGGTTGCCGTGTTTATTTTTGGTCTGGCCTTCAAATTGTGACCAGAAGTTTCACCAAGATAATTGCCGTTAAGTCTTCTCGGATATCATCACTACCGAGATTATCTTCTTTTTTCCTTGCTGTAACCATTTTTACGGGCGTAATCATTTATCACCCGAGCTACGCAGCACGAAAAGCCAACTGGCGTGCTGCCATCAGGAGTTAGCACATTGTTAGCAAAATGGCTTGACCATTTCAACAAATGAGTCATTGTAATTTGAACTGCCATTTCAACTATAGAATCTCAATTCCGACGTTCAATATAAATGGTTTACTGCTCAAAATATCTTTGCTAATATTCGAGAGGAGCGCATATAGCCTGAATGCCAATTTCAAAGTAGAATGACATGCGATCGCCAGTGCGCTCATCAAGTACCGATGTGCGAACCCCTTTTGTAAGATACGCTTGATGTCAGATAGTTAACAACCCA
This sequence comes from Saccharimonadales bacterium (SeqCode), assembly GCA_046350615.1. Classification (GTDB taxonomy): domain Bacteria; phylum Patescibacteriota; class Saccharimonadia; order Saccharimonadales; family UBA7683; genus UBA7683. The sequence goes on from JAXMAA010000001.1 coordinate 175,100, forward strand.
TTTATAATCGAATTCGACTGTTTCTTTAAAATTGTTGAATTTCCAGATAGAACGATGCTAGTGCCATGGATTTGTCGGTTGGGCCAATATTTTGGCGGCAGACTTGGCAACACCCTGCTCAAATTCTATTCTGTAAAGCTTGCCATCCTTAGAAACCTCAGCAATGAGTTTGGTTGAAAGCGCGTTCACTACGCTTGAGCCCACACCGTGCAAGCCAGAAGATACTTTATAGCCACCACCGCCAAACTTACCACCCGCATGAAGAACGGTTAAGACTGTTTCGAGTGTACTTTTGCCAGTTTTTGCATGCTTGTCTACTGGGATACCACGACCATCATCAGTAATAGTAATGCCACCATCTGCTAGAATTTTTACATCTACAAATGTCGCATATCCAGCAATTGCTTCGTCAATACAGTTGTCGGCAATTTCTTTAATTAAGTGATGTACGCCATCATATCCTGTACTACCAATATACATACCTGGACGTTTTCGAACTGGTTCAAGTCCTTCAAGCACTTGAATTTGACTGGCGTCATAGGCCTGATCTTTTTGTTTGCTCACGCTTTCTCCCTCTCTCCACTCTTTAATACCTTCATTATATCAATTTTGCCAGGCTGATGCCAATAGGCTGGCCCGAACACAAAAAGTATCTGATCCTTATTTCAATCTGTTAGAAAGTTTTGTTTAAAAAATGTATTCAAAATGCTTGCGCTTTCTTTGTGACTATGGTTCAATCAGAGGTGAAATTAAATAAAACAAAACAACAAAAGGCCACCTATGTTTCGTAAGCTTGTCTCTAACCTTCCGTTTAGTCCATCGCTGATCAATCAGGTCGGATTTTATTCAAAACGCCTCAAAAAAGAGGATCTGACTCGTCGTGTTGGCCTGATTTTTACTGCTCTCGCAATAGTTGTGCAATCCTGCACATTTTTGGCACCTGCCAAAGCGACGTTAGCGGCAAGCCTCAATGACATAGTCTACGGAGGTGGAGACCGAAGCTCCTTGGTTAAAGCCCTCAGCAGCGGATGCGATAGCAGAAAGCGCTGTGATCTAAAGGCAATATATGGAGCTTACGGTATCAACGCCACCAATCTAGCAAGCGCTAAAGATGTTACCATAACCTCGACTGCTGCGAATAACTATTGGTCAATCGGAAGATCGCCTAGAGGCTATGGTGGAGAGGTTACGAAAAACATTCCGGGCGGTCCAACAGTGTACGCTCGCACGCTCCATGGATGGGCAGCAAATAAAAACTGGGCGGCCATTCAAGTCTCAACAAGCCAAGGCACCCGTTGGATCTTAAAGGAGTGTGGAAATATTGTTACAAAAGAAAGCACTCCCACACAACCAGTGCAGCCACCAGATGTAGCAATTACCAAAACGGTTAGTAAATCGAAAGTAAAGCGTGGAGAGAAATTTTATTACGATCTCAAAATAACCAATATAGGCAAAGGGATTGCCAAAGATGTATTGATCTACGATACAACTGTTCCTGGTCTTGAGCTTCAGCCTGATGGCCTCAGCACTGATCCACTCGTGACAGTTATGCGCTGGCAGACCAAAACACGGCACACAATTGCCCCAGGACAAACCATGAAGTACCGTTTGTATGCAATTGTACGCAGCAACGGCCCCGCAACACTTGTTAACAAAGCTTGCGTGGATATTATTGACGCCAATGTGTATAACAACTGTGATCAAGTTCCCGTAACTGTCATCGAGCCTTGTCCTTTACCAGGTAAAGAAAATCTCGCGAAAGATGATCCTCAGTGCAAATCTAACCCAAGTATTACAGTTGAGAAATTAACCGATAAAAGTAGTCTCAAGCTTGGCGACACCTTCACCTATACACTCAAAACAACGAATAAAGGAGATGTCGATCTGACACAAACAGCCTTTAACGATAAAGCTCCTGCTCAAATTGAATTTCTTGAAGTAAAGGAACCCGGTGAAAGTAGCTTCAAGGCTCTGGCCAACAAGCGTGAGTATACGAGCAAGATATTCTCTCTTGGGAAGGGCAAGACGGTTACTGCACAAATCAAGGCACGTGCAATCGCCTCAAGCAGTAGTCAGGTATTTAATACCGTGTGTGTTATCGCCACCAATCCCCAGACCAACTCCACTACAGGAACATGTGACGACGTACCTGTTACAATTACAACTCCGCAAAAACCGCAAACAGAATATTGCCCATACCCCGGCAAGCAAAGCCTGCCAAAAGACAGCCCCCTCTGTAAGCCCGATGTACCTCAACAGCCTGAATCATGTACCGTTCCCGGAAAGGAAAACTTGCCGAAGAATGATCCCAACTGCAAGGAAGATTCCAAGCCAGAAATGTGCACCGTGCCAGGCAAAGAAAATCTTCCAAAGAGCGATCCGAAGTGTAAACCCGACTGTACGCTCAACCCAAGTATCAGCTATGATGATCCACGCTGCACACCCTGCCCTATTGAAGGCAAAACAAACATTCCCAAAAATAGTCCTGACTGCAAACCATGCGATGAGACCAAAAAAGATACTAACGGGAAAGACATTAGCTGTCTTGAGCTCCGTAAAAAAGCACGAAATATAACCAAGCAGATTGCTGATGCCAACGGCACTAAAGCAAGCGCAGGTGACACTATTGAGTACACACTCTCTGTAAGAAATCTCAGCAAAGAAGACAGGACTGGTTTCGTAATCGAGGAGAATATGGAAGATGTTCTTGAGTACGCCGATATCCTCGATGCAAGTGGCGCAACATTTACCGAAAACCCGGTAAAGATGCTCTCTTGGGCTGGCGTAACTATAAAGCCTGGAGAAACCGTTAGCCGCACTATCCTCATTAAGGTCAAGAGCATGATCCCCAACACTCCAGCATCAACTTCAGATCCACTCTCTTACGATATGCAGATGGTTAACGTATACGGTGACACCGTGCGAATAGAGCTGCCAAAGACCCCTATTAAAACCATCGAGCAAACTGTGACGAAGCTTCCAAGCACTGGATTTGGTGCAAATGTTGTAATAAGTACAATTCTCCTTATGGCCGCTACCTACTTCTACTTCCGAAACCGTACTATGGTAAAAGAGCTTACCCTCATCAGACAACAATTTAACTACGCTGCAGGAGCATAAGGATATGAGCGAACAATATCGTACACACGAGAAACATGGTGAATCACAGATAACTACGGCTGAGGAATCAAAACAACACCACGAACGCCTTCATGAAAACCGCGAGAAAGCGGCTGAGCACGCTCGGCGCAGTGGACATGAGACCGAAACGATACGACACGAAGTACAGGAAACTGCTATCTCAGGCGCAGAATATCACAAGCCACAATCTGAAAAGCGGCACATAACAACTCCTCGTACGAAAGCCGACAAAGTGCATGCCTTTGACACAATCATGCACCATGTACATCAAAACATGTCTAAATCAGAGCGGCGCTTTAGTGGCTTCATTCATAAACCAGCTGTTGAAAAAACTAGTGAAGCGTTGGGCAAGACCATCGCTCGCCCATCAGGAATAGCAGGAGCAACAATTGCTGCATTCTTAGGTCTACTTTCTATTTACAGTATTGCAAAATTCGCAGGCTTTGAGCTCTCTGGATCTGAGATGCCCTTACTACTCTTAGCTGGTTTTGGTGTTGGACTCCTTGTGGAGTGGTTTTACAAGGTAATCCGATCGTTAGCTGGACAGGCCTAAACTGGCTCACACACCAAAACGCTCGGTCGCTATCTTCACAAAAAATGAGGTTGAACAGAGCTCGATCCCCCATTCACAGGGATGTCACGCAAGTGTAGATTCCGAGGTACGCATATAGACGGCGCTATCCTTACAGATTGGCTTCGTCTTCTTTTGAATGGTGAATGAGTCCTTGACGATCAATGTCAATCTGGCCACCCGTAAGTTCACTCGACTGAATCGCTGCATTTACGGCTGCAGATTGCTCACTCATTCCGGCACGTTCAGGTGCTTTAACCTGAACCACTAACTCCTCAACAGGACGATCGCTAACGGGAACTGGTTGTTGAGACATCGCCAAGCCCGGAGCAGGCGTAGTAGATCCAGCATCTTGTAGGCTATTAAACGCTGGCTTTACCGGCGCAGGAGAAACTGGTGTCAAAGCAGGCTTCTGAGCCATATCCTGTCGTCGCTTAGCAAGCCATTCATCAAGAAATGATGATGATCCCGGCTTTGGTGCCGAAGCCGCTCCTGAGGCACCCAGCCCATGCTGTGGAGCCTGTGCAGCTCCAAGTGATGGTTGCGCACCGAATGCCGGTCTACCGCCAAATGCAGGCTTTGGCGGTTCATTCGTCTTGAGTCGGTCAAATATCTCCTTCTCTACCACTGCGCGTGGTCGTCCATACTTGGCAGCAGAAAGACGTTTGAGAGCATCACCCAACTGCTTATTTGGGTTTCCGAGCGGTGGCAAGCTATCCATACTAAACGGTTGCGCGGGCACGCCATTAACCAACATTTGCACTGCCCAATTGTAATTTGGCATCTTGGTCATATCTTCCGTATCAAAAATTGGCGTGAAGTACTTCACCAAAAAGTCAGCATCATTAGCACCTGTTCGCGAACTGACCACCGTACCAACGTTACCAAATACCGCATCACGAATTTCATCTGTTAATTGACCGACAAATTGGTTTGCTACAATTAGGCTCAGGTGATATTTACGAGCTTCAGAGAGAATGTCCGAGAACGTTTCTGTAGAAAAGTTCTGGAACTCATCAACATAGAGTGAGAAATCACGACGCTCAGATTCTGGCACATTCGCACGCCCCATCGCAGCAGCGTAAAATTTCATCACAAAGATCATCCCAAGAAGCTTGGCGTTTAACTCACCAGTTTTACCTTTACTCAAATTGACCAGTAGTATTTTACCCTCATCCATTACCTGCCGTAAATCAAAAGCACTCTTGGTCTGACCAATGATGTTGCGCATCATCTCATTCGAAAGGAAGGCGCCGAACTTGCTTACAAACCAACTCTTTACTTCTCCGAACTCGTTAGAGCGCTCGCTGCCAGGCATTTCTTTAAGCCAAAAGTCTAGTACTGTTTGATCAGTAACATACTTGAGCTTTTGGTTTACAAATTGTTTGTCGTTGAATAACTTTGGAATATCAACAAACGTTCCTCCGTCAGGACCCGCCATAACGGTGAGTGCAGCGTTTCGAAAGAGATGTTCATAACGGGGGCCAATAATGCCTTGCCGTTGTGGATCATACAACTTATAGAGCATATTGATCGCCTCTTGAATCAAAAAGTCGCGCTGCTCACGATATTGAAACTCAAATAAGTTCAGACCAAGAGGAAAGTCCATCTCTCCTGGCGCAAAATAAATCACATCCTCTGCCCGCTCTTTTGGAACCATACTGAGTAACGTTTCAGCGGTGTCACCATGCGGATCAATAAAAGCAAATCCTCTACCATCCAACATATCCTGCAACGCAAGGTTCTCAAGAAGCACGGACTTACCCGTACCGGTCTGCCCGATGATGTACATGTGACGAGCTCTATCCTTATCACTGAGGCGAATCTCTTTTTGAGTTCCGCGAAACACATTGTAGCCAAGTAGCAGGCCTTTCTCGGGGATATTATTTGGGCCATCGACCTGCTTTGAAGCCTGACGCTGCAATTGAGAGGTTGGCGTGTTCTTCTGGTCAGGAAAATGAAAGAGTGTTGCAAGTTCAACACTATTAAGAATATTCTGATCTATTTCTGGTGGGAAAAATCTAAAAATAAATGCGGTCACAAAGTTTTCAATCACCTTAGCGGGAACAAATTTAAATCCATTACGACCCTGCGCATCAAATAGCGAGAACGATGCAACGATGTTACTTAAAATAGCCTGAGAGCGAGCCGAAGTATTGGAAGATGCTACGACCCGAATAAGTACCTCATATCCGGGATGTCTGGTCTTCTCCTCAATTGCATCAACGGTTGCCTGTTCAAGTGTGCTGAGCTGCTTATCTTCGGGTTTTACCTCCTTAACCTCTGGCGGCTTCCAAAGTGCCTCACCAACTCCAACCCAGTTAAGACCCGCTACGCCCTTTTTCTTACCTTTTTCTTTCCTGATTTTACCTGCTGCGGCAATAGCATTCTTAGTCCAACCATCTGTTGCCGGCCGCAGTAATATCTGTATACCCGCACCATCCTCTTTCGTAAGTGTTGCAAGCGAATTAAGAATTGATTGCATAGAGTCGCGCTTTGTATCTTGGAAAGTTGCAATTGGGTTAGCATAACTCTTTTTTAAAACAAGTTCTCCTCCGATAGTACCGCTAATGCGACCCGCCTCATTAAAGAGGTTATGCTCCTCGACCTCTTGCAGCCTCGCACTTGGATAGGCGCTTGTAACAGCTTGCTCAACCACAGGCACCAGGGCAATCGGAACTGCAGCATAGTAATTTATGACACCCTTTGTGGCAATTATTTCAAATGCAATATGCCGTTGGCCGTAGAATCTACTCTTGAAGCCTTTCGGCAATGCCGTGCTGGCAATAATATTGTAGAGAACCTGCGCCTTCGAAATCGTCTCCTCGGTGACATCACGAGCATCACGACCCCCCACCTCTATATCATCGCTTAAAGGCGGTAGATGTATAAGTAATGGGACCATCTTAAGCCCACGCTCATAGTTTTTTGCTTCGCGAAGTATCTTTCGGTAATAAAAATATGCGATCGAGCCGCCAATAACACCAACCACCAGAAGACTACCGAGTATCAGAATTACCTGCATACAGCTAATCCGAAAGCTTTACCTGTTTGTTATAGCGCTTCATAAGATACGTTGCCTGTAACTTACTCACCTCTTTCTCTTGCTGGTGCGGGTTGTCTTTGGTGGCACTTACTATCTTTTTTGCTTTATCAACCCACTCTTTTTCGATAACATCAACATCATCAGCAATTTGTGGATCAGGAATCATCTGTGCTTGCTGCGGATCAGGCAAGGCTGTTACTTGACTAGCCGGGCTAGATGCAGGCTGTTGCAGGGGTGGCTGTGACAGGGATGGACTCGCCAAACCCTCTCGTGGCTGCTCTGGTGCCGCATTCGGTGCACTCTCAGCAGAAGAAACCTGTGGTAAAACAGGCTGGAGATCTTGGCTTGGCGCAGTACTTTCCAAGCTATCAGGACGAGGCAAAACTGGTTCCATATCTGAGCACTAGTATAGCAGAAATAGATCTGATTTTGCAGCTAGAACCGGCGCAATAAATAGAAATTGAGAACAATCTCAAGTACCACCGTCAGGGCTATGTCGACAAGCTGTAGCTGCCTCAGTGTCTGCAAGCCCACAAGGAACACACACCCTAGAGCAATGACGACTGATGTATATAACAATCGTAAGTTCGAAAACGCCTTTAGCTTTAGTATCTTAGCAGCAAACTCAATCACAATATGGGAAGACGCCACGAATAAAGTGAACAGTAACGCCAGAAAGAGGAGAATAGCCATCGGGCCGCCCTCACCAGGATTAGTGGTGGTAAGCACCGCAACAATGCCAAGGATCGATAAAAATCCTACTACGAAAGGAGTTTTTCTATAACTAGGCAGTGATTGCCCTGAACCAGAGTCAGTATCTTCTAAAGCACGCATCTGTAATTTATTTTAATCACTCCACTTAGTATTGTATAGACTTTGTAAAAACTAAAAAGCTAGAGCACAAATCCGCCAACGTAATAGACTATTGTAGCGCTTGTGAACTCTAGCTGTGACTGACCGCTCTCAATCAAGAGAGCGCCATCGCTGCCCATGCAGCTGAAAATTGAATGTAAGGTGGTGCTCAATATGAGCCTTTTTAAGCATAACAAGTATGATTAAAAATTGCAAGTATATTTTAAAGTATAATTAACAACAATATGGATCAAATATCCAATAATTAATGTTGTTATATTAACATTTTGTTTAATTTTAGTCCTGTTAAAAAACGATGTCTCAAGATTTATTGTGCAGTCTATGTGTCATTTATGCTTATATTGATAAAACTTGCCACCAAATAACTACCCCAGCACTGGCTATCACTACTCAACACCGAGCCACAGCAACTAGCTAAAGCGGTGTATTTTTTCGTTTAGATCTCAAGACTCCACCGCTATCAACCTGAACGTTTAGTCAAAATCAAGTATACATGCCGTTATTAAAAGTTCGTGAACATAATATATTTATATCCATCCCTCAAACCCTCCTGCCCGTCATTCCCGTACTCAATCGGTGTCAAGCATGAACTCTGGCGAGAATCCGTATTAACCGCATAATTTCGGTTGACCCTCACTTGCACTGCTCACGACCTGCCATCTGTAAAAAGGGCTGGATAATCATGGGTGGCTGTGCTTTTCTGGTGTATGGAAATACGACAACAAAAAAGCACCTGCTGCAGCGCCCGTGTGCGACGCTACGGTGGCAAACGAAGACAATGTGCCGCCTGTAAACAAACCTGGAGAGTATACCCTGCAAAACGAGGTCCAAAAAAGAGGCGGCCAGATGTACATCTACTTGAGCTGTACCGGTGTAACTGTATTGGGTCGCTTGCTGCTCATGCTCAGCGCACAAGCTACACACCGTCTACCATCCAGCGAAGGGTCGTTTCTGCTCGGGAAAGTGTCGTTCGTGCTGCCGCCAAAGAGTCTATGACCTGCGTAGAGCCTCATATCCTTCTTGCAGATGCACTGCATCAAAAGATAGGTGCGGTGCAGTACGTTACATATCTCATTCTCGTACGCCCGCTCCGGAGTAATCGGGCTGCAGTGTGCGCCACCACAACGGCTCGAGGTGCTGAAACCGGCATTGGGTGGCAAAGAGCACTCTCGCATGTTCCCTCAGAGATGCTTGCTCAAACAAGAGCACTCGTCAGCGATGGACATCGGGGGCTCCTACGTATTGCGAGGCAGCGAGGCTGGGTGCAGCAACGATGCTGCTTTCATGTACTGAAAGAGCTCAACAAGAACATGCGACTATGGCACCGAGCTACACCCGAGACATACTGGGTGCATGAACTGGTGCATATAGTACTGGAGTCACCCGATGACGAGCGGGTCTCTAGGGTGCTCGGGCTATTGAGTGATTATGCGATGCAAACACCCAGAACCGAAGTTGCAAGTATTTTACGAGGATTAGTACAAAACTTCCGAGACTACCGAAGCTATCTATACTATCCAGAGTTGCATTTACCCGCAACCAACAATAGCTGTGAATCTAGCTTTCGAAGAGTACGGGCACTGCAAAACAAGGCTCGAGGTTGGCGTACACCAACTGCCTACGAAGGATGGGTTACCTATGTACTGCGCAACTCAAAGGACGTACAGTGCTTAGAGGGTCAACCGAAATTATGCGGTTAATACGGGAATCCAGTTCAGATACTAGATCCCGGATCAAGTCCGGGATGACACCGGTGAGTTTTGAGAGTCAGTTATTTATAGATTGACCAAATTTTTCGCCAAACTCAACATGTCAAAGCCAATGAGTTGGTGATTTATGATTCAGGCACATTTTTAAGCCGAACCCAACACCGACTGCAGCGCGCTCAAGTTAATTGCTACTTCAGTTTAATACCAATCACCGCTAGGCAGCTTGTATGCTTCGATTAAAAAGATGTTCATAAAGATAGTAGATAAGAAATCGGAGTATGGCCAAATACCGTGCAACTATACATTGGGGTTTGCCCTATAAAGAAGCTATTGATCACGCCCCGCACATTGACGCCCCGATGCACCGCAAAATGCACACCGAGCTACCATAGCACTAACATTTTTCGTAGCTTGGAGTCAGTGACTGCGTAGCAAATAATTCTATGGCAAGACATTCTCAGGAATTGCTAGAAGCTAAGTAGATTATATGTGGATAACTACTTTTAAATTTCTTTCATTTTTGTGTTGACATAACCTTTTTGGAGGCCTATTATGATAGTGGTACTTGAATAAAAAAAGTACTCAAAACAAAAAGATAAACCCTTGAAACAACGGCTCCTCGCAGGCCGTTGTTTTCTATTTCATATCTGTTATTATGGAACTGAAAACCTAAGCATAAGGGGCATGCATGGTAACAGCAAAAGTATTTTCGGCGGCAAATATTGGGTTTGAGGGAAGACTAATTGAGATTGAGTGCGATGCGACGAACGGTCTTCCCGGCATAGTGATCGTTGGGCTTGCAAATAAAGCAATAGACGAAGCCAAAGAGCGCCTCCGAAGTAGTATTAAAAATAGCGACCTAGTTATGCCGAGAAAGCGAATCACACTCAACCTGGCACCAGCCGATTTGCCCAAAGACGGCTCATGCTACGACCTCCCTCTCGCCATTGCAGTACTTGCAACCAGCCAGCAAATTAAAAAAGAGTTGCTCGTTGACTCTCTTTTTGTTGGCGAACTGTCCCTTAGTGGCAGTCTCAGACCGATTCGTGGAGCTATTACCCACACGGAGGTCGCAAAATTGGAAGGCTTCAAACGAATTTTCGTACCAGAAGCATCCGCAAAACAAGCAGCACTTATAGATGGTATTGAGGTGATACCCGTAAAGAACCTTCTGGAACTATGTCGGCACCTAAATGGAGAAAAAAGCATAGCTCCTCAGCCCCCTACTGCAGCTGAAACAAAACAACATAAAAAATCAGTCGATTTTTCAGACATTTATGGTCAGACATCGGCAAAACGTGCTCTAGAAATTGCAGTGGCAGGGCATCATAATATCTTGCTCAGCGGCCCCCCGGGCGCCGGTAAGACTATGATGGCTCGTGCGCTCCTCTCTATCCTACCTCCACCCTCGACCGAAGAAATCATCGCAATAACAAAGCTCCACAGCCTTGCAGGAGAGTTAACCGAAGAAATATATCAATCACGCCCTTTTCGAACACCACACCATACCAGCAGCAGCGTTGCACTTATTGGGGGCGGAAGAAATCCAAGACCAGGTGAAATTAGCTTAGCGCACAAAGGAATTTTGTTTCTAGATGAATTTCCCGAATATACCAGATCATCACTCGAGGCGCTCAGACAGCCCCTTGAGGATCGGACCGTAACTATTGCTCGAGCACAAGACACCGTCGCATTTCCTGCCGATTTTATGCTCGTTGCAACCCAAAACCCCTGCCCTTGTGGCTATTATATGGATCCTGATCATACGTGCAGCTGCACACCACACCAAATTAACCAGTACAGCAAGAAGATATCTGGACCACTTCTAGATCGCATCGACCTCGTAGTAGCCGTTCAAAAGGTTGAACACAAACACCTTCTTCCCGATCAAACACTGTCAAGCGAGAGCAAACAGATCAGTGAACGAATTAATCACGCTCGAAAAAAGCAGTTAGGACGATTTGAGAGTAATCATAAAGTCAACGCCCACATGAGTAATCGAGATATAGTCGAGAAAGCGCAACTCGCAAAAGAGGCTAAGCTTTTTCTGGAAACGGCTGCACAAAAATTAGGCCTATCCGCCAGAGGCTATATGAAAGTTATTAGAGTTGGCCGAACAATTGCAGATATCGAAGGATGCGACGCAGTTGAAACGAGTCATATTAGCGAGGCATTACAATACAGACCCCGTTGAACTCCTGTTGCTACTGTGCTATACTTTGCTCCAAAGATTTGAAAGTATTAACAGGAGTAACATATCAAACAACCGCAAACGCGCCTGAATCACGCAATCCGTGCGAATGAACTCAGGGTCATTGATGAAAACGGCAACCAAGCCGGAGTCTTAACACGGAGCGAGGCACTGCAACGGGCCGAGCTTGCCGGTCTTGATCTGGTTGAAGTCTCACCAAATGCAAATCCACCAGTTGCTCGTATTGTTGACTGGGGTAAATACAACTACCAGAAGACTAAGCAGCTCCAGAAGCAAAAAAAGCTTGCAAAAGTTGTTGACCTAAAACAGATTCGACTTGGCATGCGAATTGGAGATAACGATCTTGAAATAAAGATCGGACGCGCAAGAAAGTTTCTAGAGGCTGGTCATAAGGTTAAAGTTATGTTACTCTATAGGGGTAGAGAAAATGCTCACAAAGAGCTTGGGTTCACCTTATTCGAACGAATCACCTCAAAACTAGAGGATATCGCAGTAGTGGACCAACCGGCACAACTGGCCGGACGTAATTTAACTATCACCTATAGGAGATCTACGAATGCCAAAAATTAAGACCCACAAGGGCACCACAAAGCGTGTACGCACATCTGCGACCGGTAAATTACTCCGTGAACGCGCTTTCAAGAACCATTTGCTAGCTAAAAAATCTGCTGGCCGAAAACGGAACAATGCCGGATCTCAATCTGTTAGTAGCGGTGATAAGAATAAGATTAAACGTGCGCTTGGTGCGTAAGAAACAATCGTTAAGGAGTTAGTATGCGAGTGAAACGAGGCGTTACCAGCCACCAGAAACACAAGAAAGTTATTAAACAAGCAAAAGGCATGCAACGTGCCAGGCGAAGCTCTATCAAGCTCGCTCGTCAGGGTGTTATTCGTGCCCTTCAGTATGCGTACCGAGATCGCCGCAACAAAAAACGTGATCTTCGCGGCCTCTGGATTACCCGCATTAACGCTGCCGTACGTGAACACGGCGTCAGCTACAGTGCCTTCATGGCAAGCCTCAAGAAGAACAACGTAGAAATTGATCGTAAAATCCTCTCTGAACTGGCTGTTAATCATCCAAAAGCCATTGAAACACTCGTAAAACTCGGCTCTAAATAATATCTCTGGTATACTTGGCAATGCTAGATCACTAGGTGGTCGCCCCGATTCATAGGGGAGGAAAGTCCGGGCAGCACAGGACAAGGCAGTTGCTAACGGCAACCGGGGGCAACCCTAGGGAAAGTGCCACAGAAACGAAACCGCCTGCTGTGTGGAACACAGCATTTAACAATTTACATGTAGCACGTAACAGAGATTTAACAGATGCCATGTAACATTTATGATGGACCCATTTGATACATGAAAAACGATACATCTTTGATTAGTGATACATGCTCCATGATAAATGTCGTGCTCCGCACGGCGGGTAAGGGTGAAACGAGTGAGGTAAGAGCTCACAGTCGGCCGTGGTGACACGGAAGAGAGGTAAACCCTGCCTGCTGCAAGGAGATTTGGTTGCACTTAAGGCTGTCCGCCGTAATCAGATCACAAGAACCGCTCGATTTGTCCAGCAATGGGCCAACTAGATAGATGATCACCCTCGACAGAACCCGGCTTATCGGTGGTCTAGCACCCGGTTTAGATCTCAGATCTTAGTTCTTAGAGGGTTAGAATCTTAAGACAAGGCGTTGTACTCAAGCTACAAAATGACTAATACGGTTGGACCTTAAGAAAGTTATCACGAATTCTAAGATCTAAGAACTACGCTCTAAGATCTCTCCCCATGGGCATTAAGAATTTCGTTAACCTTATCATCAGCCGCTTGGTTATTTTCTCGAGGTACATGATTAAATCTTACGTGGCCGAATTGTTTCATTAGTTCTCGTATTTGCTGATTAAGCGGCCAGAGTTCTCTATTTTTTATCTTGTAGAGGCCATTCATTTGATTAACCACCAGCAAGCTGTCAACGTTGAATAAAAGCGTATCACCAAGCCCTGCATACTTCGTGGCAGCCTTTAGACCCAAAAGCACACCCGTGTACTCAGCCTGATTATTCGAGGTGATACCAATATACGAACCACCAGATTCCAGTATTTCATTAAACCTATTATAAATTACATATGCGGAAGCAGATGGGCCTGGATTGCCACGTGATCCACCATCAGAGAAAAGCGTAAGCGTTGTATTTTTCTCTTCATTTGAATATTTCTGATGTGTGCCCAGATACTGTTGTAAAACTTCCCTTGCATCTGTTGTTATTTTCTCTTCAGGAATAGCTTGGTAATCTATCCACTCATACTCATTATGAGCATTACTCAGGACAATTGGCTGCCTTTGATTGTACGAAACTTCGAACACTGCTCTCAGATAAGGACCTTGCTTATTCGATTTAGCAAAGCTGGTGAAATACATTGGTAGTTCACTGCCAAGATTAAGTTCCTCTGAAAGCTTTCGCCTCAAAGCGTGCTCAAGGTTTTCTCCATGCTCCACCCTACCCCCAGGAAGCTCCAGGTAACCCGGTAAAAAGTGATCGTTCTGCGATCTTCGCACAACTAGCACCCGCTGATTAGCATTATGAATCAATGCATTCACAAAAACTGTTTGTTTTACATTCTCTTTCACCTTTCAATAATACTACATTGCCACGAGAATATTTTATAACCACCACTCGGCACCAGCGTCCACATATTACATATTTTTACAGATCAAAATGTGAGACCTTTTGTTTCCAGTTTAGTCCTATCAATGATCTCTTTTGTATACTGATAGCTCTCAGCTTGTTTTGAACGAGCAAAGAAGCCTAACGAGCCTAGTCCGATGAGGAGCTTATAACAGTTGATTCGCTGTTGAAAATCCTTGGGTAAAGTATTCTTTTCTCGATAGTATTGCTCAAACGCTGCCGCATAACCCTGTTTATCATTCCAGAAATCAAGCCAAGCAACATCTTTAAGCGGATCCCCATATGCGGCATGTTCCCAATCTATAACTCCAGTAATGTTCGTGCCGTCACTTAACGTATTATTAAAGCCAAAGTCATCGTGAATGAGCACTCTTTCTTCAGGACATGCGTGGATGAGTGCCAGCACCTCTGCTCTTAACTTGTCGTGATATGCTTCGTCGTAGAATTCAGCCGTTCTAGTCTCTTCGTCATCTTCACTAGCGCTAGCAATTAATGTTTCGCGCCAGGATTTGAACTTTCCATTCCCTGTTAAATCCCAGTTGCCACAGCCTTCGCCAAGTGGTTTAACGGAGTGAATGGTTTCTAAAGTCTCAATTATTTTTGGCATAAGTGCATTAATTTCTTCACGGCTAAATTTATCGAGAGTCTTCCCTGGCACTCGTTCGGAAATTGCAAAGAACAGTCCATTTTCCATCTCTCCTACTTCGAATACTTCTGGTATCGGTAGCCCAGCGGAAGCTAGTTGTTGATGCGCCATCTGGTCTTTTAGGAAGCTCTCTTTTGAGTGGATACTAACACGCAATACTCGAGGCCCCTCTTCAGTTTCAAACAAAAATGCCTGAGAAGTTTCCCCATCAGCAATTGTTTCTAATTTTGGGTCAGTTGCATGGAGATGGTCTTCAATAAATGTTTCAGCTGCGGCTTGATCAAACCTTGTTTTATGTGTAGACATGACTCGTATTATATCAGTGGCGATCATCAAACAAGCGAGAAAAATGATTTCAGTACTTTACAGATTAGATTCGAAGCTTGGTCGGGGTGACAGGACTTGAACCTGCGACCTCACGGCCCCCAGCCGTACGCGCTACCAGCTGCGCTACACCCCGATACTTTACTGAAAATAAGGTGCTCCAGCCTTTTGGTTGATTTAACCTGGAATAAACCAGGTGGGTGCCTTCACGCAATCTCCACAGAAACTGCAAATATTGGGCTCCCTTGTAGGGTATGTTCAGGAAATCAACCTACTAAGCTAGAGCACCTTCTATTATACCAATTACTCAATCGCTTTCACCTCTTGACTGTGAAACAAAAAAACAGTAGTATGTATGTTTGAAGCGTTAATCAATATAAGGTAAGTTTTATGGCACAAAAATGTGAATTAACTGGTAAAGGCAAGCAATTCGGCCACAATGTGAGCTTTTCACTGCGCCATACCAAAAAGGTTTGGAAGCCGAATCTTCAGAAGAAGACTTTTGTAATGGATGGCAAAAAAGTAACTATGAAGATTAGTACGCAGGCTATCCGTACACTTAAGAAAAAGGGTATTCTTTAATTTAGAACTTCCAGACTATCGAAAATAAGCAGCTTCAACTGCTTATTTTTTGGACCATAACCAATTAAAAACTACCGGCTATAGCTCATGGCTGAAATAATGACATTCTACGACTTCTTGAGAAGTTGAACCGTCAGTTGTTCCGACATCGTTTTGAACTTGAGTTTTTCGGACACCTCTTCTGCAACTGGCGCGCCAAGTTCTTTGGTAAATAGTCCTACGGCATCTTGAGCAACCTCATAGCTTAAGCCATCATCTGATGAATGGACAGGAATAACCAGCTTCGGTTCAACGGCCCGCACGACCGATACAGCAGCCGTCGCATCAAGTGTGTACCCGTTGCCGCCAACCGGAATAACCACAACATCAACTATTCCTATAGCCTCCAGCTGCTCTTCACTTAACTTGGGATCAATATGGCCCGTCACAAGAAACGTTATATCCTGTATATTAATCCAGTACATCGTAGCAGATTTATCGCCCGAAGGGGCTGTGTGTGCTTGGGCGGGTATACCTTTTATTGCGTACTCTTCGAACTCGTATTCACCCGGGCCGTCTATAACAAACGTTTCACCTGCATCAAGTGGCTTGAAAGCCACTTGAGTTACCATAACAGTAGTGGCCTTTTTGATGTCAACTTTACTATTGGTGATATCACTGACCGGGTCAATAACAAGCACTGACTTTTTTGTAGTGAATTTTAGACCATTCGCACCAAAATACTGTAATTCCATTCTTACTCCCTACTTATTTTCTTGAAATTTCTTCACAAACCCACTGGTGTCGACAAGTACCGCATGCTTACCACTAAGAAGTGTGCTGATAAAACGATCCTTAATTTCAAGTCGATATTTAAATTCACTCTCAGGGAGAACAGTATATCTAACAGGGCTACCCTCTTCAAGCTCAATTGTTTTCATAAGTTTCTCAAGTTTTTGCTTGTTACTTGAACCCACCAATACAAGATCAATATCTGAACCCTGTTTGCCAACCAAGACACCGCTTGTTATCACCACATCAAATGCTCCAACAGCCTGCAGGCGTTTTAAGAGATCACCTTGCGACGCCGGTGAGATATCTTGTTGTGGAACTTCAACCGAGAAGATCGACTGCAAAGCCTTAAAGTGTTTATAGCCCTGATTCACCTCGTAATAAAGCTTGTTATTAGCACTGTCAGATTTAATAATACCGATCCCCAGTAGGTTTGAAAGCTCTCTTCGAACTGAGTTAATTTGTTCGTCAATCTTACGGGTTAACTCTCGTACGTAAAAAGATCTTCCGGGGTTCGCCAGAAAAAGTTGCAGAAGCTTTACCCTCGTTTTTGAACCAAATAACTGCTCAATCATACTACGAGTATTGTACCAGAACCACAGTCGTACTACTAGATTGTTCGGAGCCAATACTATCGAGGGCGTTTGACCGCTACTGCAGCCGCCTGATGTTCAATAAAATCATCTAACAGTTCGAGCTCGGCAGAATACCCTTTGGTCAGTAACGCACGTCGGATAAGCTCATCCGCAAATGCTGGGTTCTTAGCGAGCGCAGGTCCGTGCATATAGGTACCAAATACATTCTTATACAGCGCACCTTCTGTCTCATCTTCACCATTATTACCCGCACCCTTTAAAACCTTCCCGAGCGGTTCAAGACCGTTGCCAAGATATGTTCTGCCCGAGTGGTTCTCGAAGCCAACGAGACTGCCAAACGCCGTATTGATAACAATGTTTCCGATCAAGCGGTCACTGCCAGCTATCGTTTCCATATCAAGCATTCCAATGCCCTCTATCTGTTCCCCATTCGGTAGGATAAAACGATGGCCAAACATTTGGTACATGCCGCAGATTACCAAACTCACCAATCCATCATTGCAATAACTCTTTAAACCAGCGCTGTATCTTAAGAGATCACCCTGTACCAGACCCTGATTGGAATCCTGGCCACCTCCACCCAAAAGAATATCGGGCGCCACCTTGCTTAGGTACTGAAGCGAATCGAGAGGTGCATAATTTACGACAAATCCACGCTTTTCAAGTCGATATCGCAAGGTGATCACATTTCCCATATCACCGTACACGTTCATCTGTTTTGGGTACAAATGTGCCAAAGTAATTGTCTTTACCATATTCGTGGCACCTTTCCATATTTAGCCAATTGTTCACGCACCTCAAATAATGCTGTGTACGTAGGAATAATGACAATGTCCGTGTAGTCACTCTTCATGATATTCTGAACGGCTCTTGCAACATTTGTTGTTGTATTAACATCAAAATGATCCTGCTTCAACCTTAAGGCTATATCATAGCCCCTAATACCACTCGTAAAAAGTGTTGTGCCATCGATGATAAACGGCTGAAAATCGACATCCCACAACCATGAGACGTCCCTGCCATCCGCAAAACGATCGTTTACAACAAACAAAACCACCTCAGGCTTCGCTTGTTTTACAAAGGTTTCAAGATTGCTCATAAATCCGCTAGGATTCTTTACCAAAGCTACGGTTACATTTTTACCTTTAAAATGGAGTTTCTCACCCCGACCAAACGGTGTGGGCATTGAACTAAGTGCCTGCAAGCCGCGCAGTATATCATCGAGAATAAGCTCGCTCAGCATTGCCACCACCGCAGTGGCATTCAACGCATTGTGAAATCCTTTAACTGGCACGTGTAATTCATGCTCTTGTTGAGCTACGCTTATCAACAACCGCTGCATGTCACTCGATTCATTGGCGAAAACAAGCACTACATCCGCATCTTTCTTATCCGTAACGACTTTTTCACCATGAAGGCTCTGTTCATTTGCTATATGAGAGCTCAAGTTTTCACCAACGCCGAACGCAATCAACCGCTTTTTTCGTGACTTCAAACGCCTTACCATTGATTTCAGGAGCGGATCAAGCTGGTTATATATAATCACATCTGTTTTTTGAGCCGCCTGCTCTATTAATCCGGCAGTTTTATCAATTTCACCATACCGATCCAGCTGATCCCTTAGTACGTTCAACGCCACTAAACCCTTGGGTGCAATATTTTTAGTGAATACCGGAGCATAGGCTTCATCCATCTCAAATACAAACCAATCGGTCGGCTTTAAATTACCGCTATATGTCATATCTTCAATCAACGCCGCGATCAAACCCCGAGTCATATTACTACCCGTAGTATTTGTTACTACACGAGCACCTGCGCCTCTTAACGCTGTCACGAGCATTTTAGTAGTAGTTGTTTTACCGTTTGTCCCTGTTACTAAAATTATTCTTTTTTCAACCCGTTTCAAGCTAGCGTTGAGAAAATCACTATCAAGCCTCTCGATAATCAAACCGGGTAATGCAGAGCCATTCTTACCGACGAGCCGTAACAGCTTAATCAGTAGTTTACAGCTAAATACAAGGAGGCGTCGATACATTACACTCTATTGTAGCGTTATTAGTGCTTAGTGAGTAGTGGTTGGCGATGAATTGGCAACAAAGCGTACTGCCTCTTGTGCAAGCTCTTCAGGATTATCAAACCAGGAAATATCTTTATTACGTTTAAACCAGGTACGCTGTCGCTTGGCCAAGCCTAGATCAGCATGCATAAACGCTATTTTGGCTTCTTGGACTGAGATCTCACCCTCCATGGCTTTTCTTGCTGCGTTATAACCGGGAGTTTTAAAGGCCTCAAGCTCTGATCCGTAATACTCGTAAAGCTTTGTGACTTCATCAAGAAAGCCACGCTGAAACATCTCTTCAATACGTTTTTCGATCCGAGTTTTGAGTACTTCTCGATCTAGTTTTAGCCCCAAAATAATTGCATTGCTTCGCATTTTTGTATTTTCAGGCACCTCACCATCACGCTCAATCGCTCGAATAACGTGCCGTCTGTTTTTTGTGTTCAACTTCGATGTATCAATATTTTTTGTATGCAACAGTGTTGTTAATTCTTCATCATTCATCTGTAATAATTGTGTTCGGTATGTCTCATCCGGCCTATCTTTAAATTGAAAATTATACAACAAGGCGTCTACATACAGCCCCGTACCACCAACAATTATTGGTATTTTCCCTCGCCCACCAATATCCTGAATACATTTTTCAGCTTGTCGCTTAAACTCCGCGGCACTAAACTTTTCGTTTGGCTCAACAATATCAATCAAATGATGTGGCAC
Organism: Saccharimonadales bacterium (SeqCode); assembly: GCA_046350615.1. GTDB lineage: Bacteria > Patescibacteriota > Saccharimonadia > Saccharimonadales > UBA7683 > UBA7683. Next base: position 195,028 of record JAXMAA010000001.1, read on the forward strand.
TAATTTTTGCTCAGACAAAGTTGGCTTGGCAGTTCCAATATCCATCTTTTTATAGACTGTTCGAGAGTCTGCACAAATAATTTCTCCATCCACCAATTGGGCAATTTTTATGCCTACTGCGGTTTTTCCACTCGCAGTTTCACCGACAATGAAGATTAAAGGAGTTTTGCTTGATGTGGATCCCATAATAATTCGCCTACTCGAACATAGTATTCATCATGCTCGCCCAGTACCTCAACCCCTTCTGCTTCCAGATGCTGTTTATGCGTGGCTCGACCACCAGGATATCCAGCAGCCAACCCACCCTTTTTATTGACAACTCTTTGCCAAGGTAGCTCTGGATCACCAAAATGTGCAATTCCACCAACAATTCGGGCAGCCCTCGCATTTCCAGCTAGTGCCGCAAGCTGCCCGTAGGTCATAACTCTGCCTTTCGGAATTTGTGCCACAAACGTGTATACCCGCTCTTTAAACTGAACCTCATTGCTAGTCATAGGTACTGATTATAAATCAGATGTTATACTTCGTCATCCCAGGGAAGGCTGGGATCCAGAAAATACTATCAGTTAAAATCGAGGCTTAAGTCTCTCCAGCCAGCATTCTCTTTCTCGATAAGCTTAATCTTCCAATCTCGTTTCCAAGCTTTCATGTTCTTTTCACTTGTGATTGCTGATTCGATGTTGTCATGTGATTCAAAATAAACTAACCGGCTAACGTTATATTTTTTAGTAAAACCATCTGATTCTTTCGACTGATGCTGGCTAGTTCTTCTTACAATGTCACGTGTTACTCCTATATACAAAGTGCCGTTTTTACTACTTGCAAGAATATAGACATAGTATTGACGAAGTTTCATTAAACCAATTATAAGACATTCTGGATCCCAGCCTTCGCTGGGATAACGAGCCAGGAGAGTCAAGCTGAGGAGCTAGAGGGAAGAGTTCTGGACGCGGCCTTTGGCTTCGTTTGCAATACTAGTGATGAAATTTTCCAGCGGGTAGGTTTTTTCTTCGCGGTTTTCAACAGCAAGATCACTGCGCACCCGGGGTGAAAGTTGCTTAGTTTCAAGTTCTTTTTCGCCCACAACTACTGTATAGGGCACTTTCATCAGTTCAGCATTACGAATTTTTTTACCAACCGATTCATTCGATCGATCAATCTGAACTCGAATATCATTTTCTTTAGCGATTGTTGTAATTTCATCAACAAAACTGTCAATTTCTGGTGAGTCTTTTACTTGGATTATCCGTAACTGTTCTGGGGCTAACCAAACTGGGAACCGTCCAGCGGAGTGTTCGATATATACACTAAGGAACCGCTCGAGCGAGCCCATAATTGCAGCGTGTATCATCACAACTCGCTCAGCATCCCCTGCTTCATTAGTACAGGTTAAATCAAAGCCTTCTGGCTGATTAAAGTCTAGCTGGATGGTTGCAACCTGGTGCTCTCTACCAATCGCATCTTTGGCCATGAAATCTATTTTTGGACCATAAAACGCCGCTTCACCGACACCCGGCAAGTAATCTTCGCCTACTTTGCTTTTAATGATTGAAAGTAGTTGCTCTTCGGACTGCACCCATTTAGATTCATCACCAGCATACGAACCCATATCTTCCGGATCATGTGTAGAAAATCTGACTTTCAGGTCAGCAAAGCCGAGCGCTCCGTAGAACCTATCAATGATATCCCAGATTTTTAAGGCCTCTTCTTCTATCTGTGTAGTTCGACAGAAGACATGTGCGTCATCTTGCGTAATACAACGTACGCGCGACAAACCTGAGAGCTCGCCACTCTGTTCGTCACGATACACAAATGCCGTTTCTCGGTATCTGATTGGCAAGTCACGATAGGATCGTGGTTGACTCGCATAAATTTGGGTGTGCATCGGGCAGCTCATTGGCTTCATGGCAAACTCGTGACCTTCACGAGTTTCTATCTTGAATAATTCGTCAGCAAACTTTGCCCAGTGACCACTGGCTTCAAACAGATCTTTTTTTGTAATATGCGGCGACGTCACCTCTTGATAACCATATTCATCACGCATTTCCTGTACAAAGTCATTAAGGCCAGCTCTCAGTAGTGTTCCCCTCGGTGACCAAAGAGTTAGCCCGCCACCGATCATGTCAGAGAACGTAAACAGATCTAAGTCTTTACCCAGTCTACGATGATCACGCTTTTTAGCCTCTTCTAGCATCTGCAGATGATTATTAAGCTCTTCTTTAGTGGCAAACGCCACCCCATAAAGCCGCTGCATCTGCGGATTGCCCTCTTTACCCCGCCAGTAGGCTCCAGCTACTCTCATAAGCTTAAATGCACCCACTTTGCCGGTACTCTCAACATGTGGACCGCGGCATAAATCCGTAAACTCGCCATTAGTATAGAACGATACACTCTCAACCGCCGCATCACCTTTGGTAATAGTACCGAGCTCATCCATATCGAGATCCTTGGCGACAGTAGTGCCTGCACGCTTGAGATCGTTCAGGAGCTCTTCTTTATACGGCTGTTGAGCAGCCCTTGCCCAGTCAATAGCCTCGTCGATAGACTTTTCAGATCGTTCAAACGGCTGGTTGGCGTTAACAACTTTCCTCATCTGTTCTTCAATCTTCTTGAAGTCATCAGTTGAGATTGTCACGCCTGGAATATCAATATCGTAATAAAATCCATTTTCTACAACCGGCCCAACTCCGAGTTTTGCCTCTGGCCACAAGGTTGTTACAGCAGTCGCCATGATATGCGCCAAACTATGCCGCATCGCATGAAGTTGCTCATTATTTTGATCTGCCATGGGTATCCCTTTCTGACTTTATAATTACAAAAACACGCCTTAAGATGACCATTTCATCTGTTAGCGTGCCTCGGGTCTTGAACTAAACAAGACGGTTCCACCTTAGCATTTTCTCTTATCAGCTTTTTATATCGGGCAATCTGACCATGCTCCCGAAGCTCCACGGCTCGTTACACCGCTTCTCTGCTCATCACAATTATAGCACTTGGTGGGCGATATAGGATTCGAACCTATCACCTCCACAACGTCAATGTGGCGCTCTAGCCAAATGAGCTAATCGCCCCTACACCAAATGACACTTTATTTATAGTACTAAAAACAGAGGTAAAGCGCAATTATGAACGCTCGCGAGGTACAAGCGTTGCCGGACTTTCTGGAACAAACAAACCCTGCCAGAATTCAAAATCTTCACGTAACTGATATGATTTAGCAATAGTAGCTACTTCAGTCATAGCACGTGTATGCCTAAAACGCAGATTTACCTCACCCTGCCAAACCACGCTACCGTCACTACTTCTATCGTAAACTGTAAGACTATCTCCATTATGCAGATAATGCATCCCAGAATAAGACCACTGTTGTTCGCGCAAATCTTCTGGTAAATAACGTCCCTCTTCACCGTCACGCCAGCGCACACTTACCCGCTTGTCGCCGTTTTCATACATCCTTGCGATCTTCCGTTCGTGTGTTTTAAAAGTTCCATCTGTGTCAAAAAAGATATCACGAGCAGTCAAGTCTGGATCAGTTCTTAGTTCCTCCAAAAATCTGTCCTGTTCTGCATCGATATCTGGATTAATGGCTATAATTTCGCCCATCCTTTGTAAACTAGTAGCCAAACAAACATCGCCGCCGGTTTCCTGATAGAAATTACTCCTCAAAGCTCTGTATGTTACGTGAGCTTCATCTTGAAAAGCCCAGTCACCCCCTTCAGTTCCCGTTTCTGCATGCAGATAAACTACGCCTCTCATCTCACTTATAGATTAAACTGTAGCTCGCAAACTACCGATATGCAAGCATGAGCAATTTATCGATATCCCTCACAAATACGCTGGAGGTAGCGGATGTTGTGAATTGAAGCGAGGGTGCCGGCGAGAGGTTCACCTACTTTGAATTGATGACGGAGGAAACCGCGTGAAAAACCGCCTCGACAAGTGTAACAGTCGCATATATCATCTATGACGTTTGTGCTTAATTTATGTATCTCAGATTTGAGATTGAGACGTTCATCTCCAGATGTCCAAACTGAACCGTGGCGGGCGTTACGAGTTGGAATAACGCAATCCAGCATGTCAATTCCGCATTCTATGGACTTTCTAATATCCCTCGGATCACCAACTCCAAGTAAAAATCGTGGTCGAGCAGAACTATCATAGAGCGGCGCAAGAAACTCCAGCATCTCATGCATCTCCTCTCTGGTTTCGCCAACTGACAGCCCCCCAATTGCAATCCCTCCAACGGATGAATCTTGTACAATTGCTAAGCTCTGAGCTCTAAGGTCTTTATCTAAGCCGCCCTGCACCACCCCAAACAACAATGGCTTTTCATCATCACTCATGTCTTTAGTCAGCCGCTCATATTCGGCAATACTACGCTCCAGCCAGCGATGTGTCCGCTCAAATGCCTCCTGGGTGCGACCGCGCTTTGAATCTTCCAGCGAAACCACATCGTCAAAGGCGACAATCATGTCCGCACCTAACTTCATCTGGATTTGAATTGATTTTTCGGGAGTGAGAAAAATTGTGTCACCAGTTCGCGGATCTTTAAAAGTTACCCCTTCTTCGGCAATCTTATTAATATGCGCCAACGAGAACACCTGAAAACCGCCCGAATCCGTCAGCATTGGCAAATCTTGCCTAGTAAATTCATGCAATCCACCCATCTGAGCAACAACATCCTCTCCTGGCATCAGATGAAGATGATATGTGTTTGCAAGTACCACCTGCACTCCGGTACTTTTAACCATTTCAGGGGTGAGTGACTTTACCGCACCCCTGGTGCCATCGGGCATAAAAGTCGGCGTTTTAACCTCATACCCTCGCACTCGCAATGTACCGACACGAGAGTACTCACCTGTTTTCTTTTCTTCCTCAAACATATCTATAGATAACAGATTACAGCAAATAGATAGGAGATACCACCCGGGCTGCGAATTATTTAATCCAAATCCTGACCCTCCGTCATCCTGAGTGAGGTTGAAGGATCCACTGAACACGCGCATATGGATTAGTCAGACCTTTCGACAAGCTCAAGATGACACACGGGCAGATTGGAAGTTTTGAGATCAAGCACTGTTCATGATTGATAACTACCTTACCTCTCCAAGCATAGCCAGAAGTCTTCGTGCATTGTAACAGATGTAAATGCTATATTTATCCTCTAGGATTCAGTAGTTTTCCACAGGTCGTTTGCATTGAAAATGCAGACTATGATATGCTTGATGACTGTCGGGCAAGAATTAACGTAACATAGGTCGAACCTTGTCCATATTGACAATTTAACTAGCTTATGCTAGTATTGGAGTACATGAGTAACAAACCCATGAAATCCCAGAAGTCAGAGCTCGAAAAGTTTAAACTCTTCTTCGAGGAAGTACCTGCTGCAGGCGCACTCTCTCGACTTCGCCGTCACAAAGCCGAAGCTTAAGCCTCCGCTCAGACGTCAAAAAGCAAAAGAACACAAAAAACTGCGTAATCATTCGTTGGTGCGCAGTTTTTTAATTTCATCAACCCCTCCACTATCGTTACCGCCCCTTAAACCAACCCCGTACACCGATGCAGCCCCTCCAACCAGAACTCACCAAGACGATGTCCTAAGCCAAGTCTTGCTCTTGGGTTGCTGCGGAATCCTCCTCCGCCAAGGCTACGGAAGGACAGGCTCGCTCTTCACCCTGTGCATCGAAGCCTTGGTGGAGATGTATCGGTTGGATCGGTGGTTGGGAGGGCTGCAGTGGCGTAGGTAGGCTGGTTTTAGTTAACTCGTGAGGGCAGGATCTATTGGGTTTCCACCGTTTCTGAGGCTTTATCCACTAGCATTTTGCTCAGATGTATGACAATATATAGTCATATGAAATGCCCCTTTTGTCACAATAAGACGGAAATTTACAATTCTCGTGCTTCCCATAAATCTACGCAAACCTGGCGGCGGCGCAAATGCACTAGCTGTAATAAAAGCTTCACCACACGGGAAAAAATCGATTGGAGCGGCCAGATCACCGTCCGTGAGAGTAAACAGGAAACACCCTATAGTCATGACCGCCTGCTGTTAAGCGTTGTGCGAGCGTCGGAAGGCGCCATGTTGGCCCCAGAAATGGTGACAGAACTCGTTGACAGCGTCGAAATAAACTTCCCACGACCTCACGGTCGGGGTATTGGCTCCTTCAAACTAACCGAAGGTTAGTTTGCCCACTATCCTGTTTGCCTTGGTTTTCTATGTAGCTTCGTATAGTGCTTTCGTTTATGCCAACTGTGCTAACAAAGTAGCCTTCCGACCAAATACTGTCTGTGCCCCAGTAGATCTTTTTTAGAAATGGTAGCTCGGCCTTCATGCCTCTTGCAGTGTTTGCCTTAATTATACCCACCACCTTACCTACGGACCACGTTGGTGGAATGGAAACGAGCATGTGTATGTGGTCTTTGTCGGTATTGGCAGTTTTGAAGATGACTTCAGGGTAGTGGTCCTGGATTTCTTTGATACGAGATGTAATGAAGGCCTTAACGCCTTCGTTGATGATACTGCGTCGGTATTTGGTCGGAAACACTATATGGTAGTCACAGAGGAATACACAGTGGGATTTATGACGATAGAGCGTTGGCATTACCTACTCATGATAGTCGGTGCAGGCCGAAAGCGGCAAACAAGCTAGTGGGTTAGGGCATACTGCCCACGACCTTACGGTCGGGGTACTGTGCGCCTGGAATAGCCCTCCAGAGCGCTTTTTCGGCTCAAGCAGTCATTGAGACCACCACTATCACTCAAACAGCCACAGCAATCCTCTCTCGGCATAATACGCACGTGGCCTTACGGTATGTGCAACACGTCTACAACAATAAACCTCCACTAGAGCTTGTACGGCAACTTATGGCTGAGGATAAGAACAGAACCTCGAAACTTAGTTTTTAGAGTATTTACTCTATTAGATCTCTCCACTACGGTCGAGATGACCGGCTCACCCTAAGAACTAAGCTCTGAGATCTAAGATCTATCTACTCTGCGGGGTTCAATGCCTCTCGTTCGCAGCAGCCTTATCATCCACCTTGCCCTTGTACGTCAGTTTAAACTTATCGAGATATTTACCGAGCATCAGATGTGTTTGTGAGTTCAACCCCGCCAATGAGCCATACACAATGCTCGTCACCGGCAAAAGGATCCACTGCGCAAGCATAAGAAACGAACGATGACGTTTATACCTTGCTGGTCGGGGCGGTAAAAATTTCATGGAGAAGAATATTGAAATAACGAGACCGGTCAGTGCAATTGTTTGGGCGTAGCTTGCAATTACGGGCAGTTGGTGAGCAACAATACTCTTATCTGCCTGATTGCCGATGAGCAGTGGTATACGTGCTGCCAGCATCAAAAGTAGCGCCGCTGTCGCCCAACTCACATGCGTATCGAGCAAACGGAAGAACTTTGGGATAAAGCTACTGAGCGGAACTATCCTATTTTTTTTACTTTTAAAACCAAGGTTAGCAATATATGGAATATCGGAGGCGCCGTATGCCCACCGCTGCACCTGTACAAATTGCGCTTTCAGTGTTTCCCGGTAAGTATCGGAAAGCACGGCATCTTGATAAGTTGGCGCAAAAATTGGCACCACCTGGTGATTGCCCTTAAACGCAAAATAACTTCGCCAGAATTGATGGCCGTCTTCCACAATGGTTCGGGTACTCCAAAAATCGGTTTCAATCAGCGCATCGAGGCTTTGAGCATGGCTTGAAAAATTACGAAGTAAATGGGGCCTCACGGATTGCGTAATGGTAAAAAACGAGTTCCCAACTGCAAGTACACGCATTGCAGCAGGCACATCCCATATATTATTTGTGTAGAGCGCGAGCGGCTGGTACGAATGATGTTTACGATCGTGAGTTAGGATATACGAATAGGTCAAGTGGGCAAAGTAATTGGGGTGCACACGGTTATCCGCATCGAGGGTAGTGACCAGCACACGCTGCGGATTGATCTTCATCTTCTTGAAATAAGGTAATGCCTCTCGAGCGGCCCATGTTACATTACCACCCTTCCCGACCACTTCGTTCGGCTGATCGGTGTGTTTTGTGGCAGTCGCATACTTGAACTGAGACCCAAAGTGCTTCAAAAGTTTTTGCGCAGTCGCCTCGGCCCCTGTTCCGCCCCTTTCCTCATAGGCGATCACCAACACAAGCTGATCAGTCGGATACTCAGAATCAAGCAGCGACTGAAGGGTTGGCGCAATGACCTCATATGTCTCTCTCCACATCGGCACAATAATAAGCTGCTCGACATCACTCGGCTTGAGATCACGCAGATCGCCATCGGCCATATACTCACGCAGGTTCAGCAGATGTTGCTTTTCGTAGGAATGGCGAATCTGTTTACTGCCAAGCCTATCAATCGCAGTCTCGGAGTTCTCTAGATCATCAAGCCACTGCTGCCAAGGAATTTTTACAGATTCCTTCATTCGTTTGTAGCCCTGAATTGTCCGAAATGCGATACCTATGGAACGATAGAACCAGCTCATCATAAAAAAAAGTATGAAGATTGCTGCTAACCGGGAGGTTTTATCTATCCTGGTTAAGATTACCGGTAAAAGCAAGATGGACCAGCTCATTGCCCCTGGCAAGATCTCGAAAAAGCGGTACTTAAATGTTCGTTTACCAACAGGAATTTCTAAAGCTGCCGGAAATCTCCCAGCCATATCTAAACCCTGCTCACTAACCCTAAGAGTGCATTGCTGATTAAAAAACCGAACAAAGCTATGACAATGTAAATTACCAGAAGACCAATAGCAAAAATTCGATTTCCTTTATGGAGTCTATACGCCAAAAAAATACTCGCCGCAGCACCAAAAAGCGCAATCAAGGCGAGACTATAAAGTGAATACCACGATGAAGACTGCACCACACTTCCGTCATTCACAATATATTGAACTGGCACTTTAAAATCGTGACTTTTAAGCCGGACGAGTATTGAAATAACGGTTGCTAGTGCGAGTAAACCAGAAGCAATCGAGAGTATCATGATTGTTTTATCTTTTGTAAACAGTGTGTGTTCGTTCAATTTTTCCATCAGTTGTACTCTATTATACCCCAATACGTCTGGTGCGGGTACAGAGAATATGCTTCGCATATATCTTCGTTGCTTACTCGGAGCAAGCTCCTGTGTAAGCTCCTCGCTATCGAACTTCTGTTCTCTGGTGCGGGTACAGAGAATCGAACTCTGCTCTCGACCTTGGGAAGGTCGCATATTAGCCACTATACGATACCCGCCTGGGCTGAAGCTTCGGCGGGCAAGCCCGCTAAGATTCAGGTTAAGTTGAAAGCGCCAACGAGTGTGCACTTTTAACTTTAAAGCTTAACTCTTGATCGTAAGTTTAATAATTAAGCTTGCCTTAATTATGGGAACTGCAGATGCAAGGGTAAGCTGGAGCCGATGAGCGGGTTTGAACCGCTGACCTACGCTTTACGAAAGCGCCGCTCTACCAACTGAGCTACATCGGCATAAATTAACAGACGCTATTGTAGCAAATATTATAGGAATATACATTGTAAAACAGATGAAATTTTGCTACTATACTCTAGTCTTTCAATGGTGTTATCGCCAAATTCAAAAACAAAGCACATGCGACTTTTTGAATTTGAAAGGAAGCAAAGCGGAAAGTGGCTGCTTACGTGCATCAGTGCATCAGCAAAAACTTACAGCACTTGCTGATGCGGGCTCGTAGTGAAGTTGGCCTATCACGTCTCCCTGTCACGGAGAAGATCGCCGGTTCGAATCCGGTCGGGCCCGCCAAGTGGACAAAATACCATTTTTATGGTATTTTTTATTTATGAGCAGTCTTATGCCAGAGGTGCCCGATAGTCGATACGCCCCAATTCCTCAAAAGAAATATCACTGTGTTCCAGCATGCTTGCAAATGATCTTAACGAAGCACGAACTTCATGTACCCTCACAAGATGAGATTGGTTATAATCTAGGAGTAATTGTACCTTCTGATGAAGCTGGCAATTTTGATCCAGTTAGAGTTGGTATTGAACCAGATGGTTGTCACGGAACTCATCTGGAAAAACCTGAGTATGACTTTAATACCGTCGCTCGCGCACTTGGTTGGGGTGTAAAAATGACCTGTCGCTCTCCTGATAACTTCACGACATCTGAGTCCCTACTCGACTATCTAACCCAAGCCGAGGAAGCGGATAAAGATGTAATCCTTTGCTATGACTTTCCTGCGCTCTATGAGAACGGCAGTGGTGGTCACACAAACCTCTTCGACAGAGTCAGACCAGAGGGTATCAGAGTTATTGAGCCAATTGAAATAGCTGCCCGCCCAAACTATCTGTGGCGCACACAAGACCCTACCGAACTTCTAACAGCGATGCAAGTTCACGCGGACTATATGGGTGGTACCTGGGAAATTGAGCTAACCTAGAATAATAGTTCCAGATCTCCAAAGTTACGGTCCACCAAATATTGACTTAATGTCATTTTTATGATAATATTTTTCTATAGCATAAGCATAGAATGAACTACGAATTAATACCTACTACTCCTAGAAGTGCTGATCTTATTGCTGAAATGCATGGATATAATGATGCAAAAGATTTTGCTGCAAGTTTACCCGAGGGAGCCAATGTTCTAGATGTAGGGTCAGGTGATTCAACTTTTGGCAAGACGATTGCTGAACTAAGGCCTGATATATCTTGGACTAATTTTGATTATAGTTATGAAGATAAAGAAGCTCTAGCAAGGATAAGTGAAGGGGCACCCGAGAATATTGAATATGTAGCTGGTGATGCTACAAAACTTAGCGAGCTATATGAGCCCGAAACCTTTGATGCGGTATTTTCATATTGGATGATGCCACATCTTTCCATAGATGACATGAAGCCAGCTTTAGATGCTGCAAAGTCCATATTTGAGGTCGTCAAAAAGGGAGGCCTAATTTCTATTGGGCCTGTCGCAGGTGATAGTCACCTATCATACTTTCGTTCCGGTAAAGCCTTCAGTGTGGTTAAGGATGAAACACTCGACGCTGATGGCTTCGCAGAGATGATAGCAGGTAAAACCAAGTTGCCCAGAGTTGCACGCTTTATTCAGAAAACAGCCAATGAGGTAGTGACACCTACACTTGGTACTTCACGCTGGTCTATTCATGATGAGTTTATACCCAAGGTACGCGACCCCAAAACAAGAGACTATGTGTCTCCGTTTAGTAAAAGAGGTCTAGCTGTAGCCAGAGACCTAACCGTTGCAGGCGCACGCTATGTCAGCGCAGAGTATCCAGAAAAAGTGTCTGCAGCCAAGAGGCTAGTCTTAGGCGCTGGTATTATAGCAACTACTACCGTAGCAGGTTCTCACGCCAGAAAACAAAGAAGAAATTAGGGAGTAGGTTGTACTGATCTTCAATTGAAATAGTTCCGATCACCTTTCGCAGGCTGGCTATCTCCATGAACAAGGAGTGGGTTTTCTTGTACGGCTATTAAGGAGATAGTTCCTGGTTCCTAAGATTATAGACCGCCAAGCAAAGCCCTACTCTGCTTGTTCTTCTGTGGTGGATTGTTGTAATTTTATGTATTCTTTTATTTTGTTTTGTTCTCGGTATTCTTTGAGGTATTGGGTCATGTCTTTTACTTTTACTCTAACAATTGAGACTTTGGCTCGGTTTTCATCTACTTTCTCGGTTACAGTAACAATAAAGTAATCGCTTGATGTTTTAATAACATCACTTACCTGCCCAGGTTGTAATTGAAAGACCTTCTCCGAGACCTCTGGCGGAAGATTGGCACGCCCCTTTTCAACGACACCAATATCCCCGCCAAGTTGTTTGGTTTCAAGGTCTTCAGATGAAGCCCGAGCCACATCTGCAAATGGTTTGCCGGCCTTAATTTCGGCCAAGATGGCCTCAGCGCGTTTTGGCGCTCCCGCATCAAGCTCACGAGCTACTTTCTGACGTAAAATGTTGTCTTTTATGTAACGACGTAGCTCAGATTCGGTAAAATTAAAACTTTCGCCCAAGATCTGGCTCAGATCACCACCACTTGACTTAACCCGTGCTACGACATCATCAACCTCTTTGTCGTCGACTGTGATCTTATGTTGCTTAGCTAGCGATCGGGCGATTGTGTTGGTCATTGCCTTATCGAGAGCGGAGCGTTTTAAATATTCTATTTGACGCTTTCCATCTGGCGACTTTAAATCTGTAGTTCCGTATTTTTCTTGCCAGTGCAACGAGGAGCTAAGCTCAAATAAATAACTCTCGTATGATGTGCGTGACCCATTCACCCTTGCTACAGGAAATGGTAGAATGCCGGTTACACCTTTTGTGAAATCACTAGTATCCTGCCAGCGGTAGAGCTGCAATCCGGTGTATCCACCCAGAAGGAGAAGGGCTACAACTACAACAATCATTGAAATGATCGCCACCCTATGCTTTGAATGCTGGAATGGATATTTAAACTGACGGCCTTTGCTTAATACTTCATCACGGTGACGAGAAACGGTGTCATTAGTAACCCGCTGTTCAGTTTGGCTTGCTGCTGCTTCAGGCTTCTTCTGACGCTTTAACTTATTGAGCATCTGCTTCGGCTTTTTCATCAAGTTCTACTCCGCTTTCTTTTATTGCTGCAACTATCTCAGCTTGGGTCTCGGCAGGATGCGGTACTTTTGAAATGACAAAATCCCCCACCAAGGTTTGTATAATTATTGTACCAAATCCCAGCAAAGTTTCTAGCATACCACGCACTTCGTAGTTAACACTTAAGATACGCCTCAGACTAATGTCATTCACACTGCGACTTTTAAAAATACCTTTTTGACGGATTTGCATAAATCGCTGACTCGTGACCAAGCAAATACTGTAGTACCACCCAATCCAATAATAGAAGAAGCCGATAGCGCCAATCAAAAGACCAATGCCTATTGGTCTTAAAAACTGTACCAAGAAATCACCCATAGTGAGTGCATTCTTGCTAGTAAACAAGCCAACAATTGCGCCAGCCAGTAGTGCAAACATCATGATTAATAGGCCCTTGCGCATCACAATAGGATGCCGCCGAAACGTTAATAAAACATCTTCATCTTGAAACTGCCCAGGAAACTGCCTCTTCATGCTTATCCTTAGTATACCCCATGATACACAAACTGGTATCCCCACTACGATTCGAACGTAGATCTACTCCTTAGGACGGAGGTATTCTATCCATTGAACTATGGGGACACGCTGCTCATATTATACCAGTTCGGCTAGAATTTGGTCCTCCGTCTGCTTTTTTCATCTCGAGTGAAATCGAGAGATCTATTCTCGGTCGGCACAAAACCTCCCCCTCCGTCATCCTGAACTTGTTTCAGGATCTATACTAATAACCAACTGGATCCTGAAACAAGTTCAGGATGACAGCTAAGGTTGATCGTTTCTTGGATTGAAAAATGAGTGTAGACTGGCTAATTACCCCTAAGCGTACGGACATCTTTAGAGCTTCTATTCTATAGATACTCGATCAATTAGTAGTACTTGGCGTACATAACGGCTTCTGAGCCGAGGTCGTAGCTTGGAATGTCTTCACCTTCAAACCACAGGCCAATTTCGTACTCGGCCTCTGGCTCCACTTCGCTTGCGTGGAAAAGGTTGTGAATTGAGCGGCCCTCTACATTGGCAACCGATGGGCTATCTACCGAATAATCTCCCCGGATGGTACCAACATCGGCTTTGAATGGTAACGTGTGACCAGCGAGCTTTCGCACCATATCAACCGCCTGGATACCCTCAACCACCATTGCCACTACTGGTCCAGAAGTCATAAATTCAACAAGACCTGCTACCACGTTCTGACCAATGGTGGTTTTATCGGTGGTACCTAAAACCTCACCAGCGTCAGCCTCCAGATTATCGAAGGCGCTGAGCGACTTTTCGCCTAAGCGAGCAACCCACGCCTCATCACTCACTGGGTAATGCTTTCTCACCTGCTCTTCGGTTGGAATAAGCATCTTCATGGCAACAACTTTGAGGCCAGCTTTTTCAATTCTCTGAATAATATCACCTATTAAACCTCGCTTCACGCCATCGGGCTTAATTAAACAGAATGTTCTTTCAAATCGAATGCTTTGAACTGCTGGATGTGTTTTTGAACTCATTAAGTATTCGCTCCTTACCTTAGATGTTTATAGTATTTTAACAGATACCAGAAGAATAAGCACGAGTGCTAAAATAATTCGGTACCAGCCAAACCAATAAAGACCCTTCTTCGCCAAAATCTTCAGAAGAATGTGGATAGCCACCATACCCGATACAAACGAGATGGCGTTAGAGAAAATGAAAACAGCGGTTTCAGTTTGAATAAACTTTTGACCCTCAGCACTCACTAATACCTTCAGTGCAGCACCAAAAATTACTGGCACACTCATCAAGAAGCTCCATTCAGCCGCTACTTTCGTTTTAATACCAAGCTTTAACGCCATGAGCATTGTTACACCCGAACGAGACGAACCAGATATAAGCGAAACGCACTGGGCCAAGCCAATAAGTAGCACTTGTGTATAGGTAATTTTGTGAAGGTCTAGATTAACCCTCAAACTCTCATCTGGCTTCCAGTTAGCTGAGAGTATCATTAGAATTCCGATGAGCAGGAGCATGATAATGGCTGTCGATGTACCGTGAAGATGTGCTGAAATAAAATCTTGTAACGTGAAGCCGACCAATACCGCAGGTATAGTTGCAACTAAAAGTTTGAGCGTTAAACTGAAATCTCTTCTTTGCAGAATATCAAGAATAATCTCAATGAACCGTTTTCTGTAATAGATAATCACCGCAAGAAGCGTACCGAAACTCACAAGTACATCAAATTCAAACGAACTTGGGTTATTCAAAAGTCTACTGAAGATAAGCACATGCCCAGAGCTTGAGACAGGCAAGAATTCGGTAACGCCTTGGATAAGGCCGAGAATGACCGCAATCAAAATGCTCATGAGGTCTAGTATAGCACTCTGGCAGGAGTTCGCCTGCCACGTGGTTGGTAGTTTTTAGTTCATGGGTCGCCCGGCCTCGATCTCATTGTTCTTTCCCTTATTTCATTTTTCGTATTCCATGCCTCTTACTACATACTATTTTTTACAAGACTAGTTACCTCGCGATGCACCAGTATCACTACTAAACACATAACACTCTGACTTGCCCACATTCCTCAATTGCCTGACAATATGTCAAGTGAATGAAAAACAAATAGCAGAAATCCAAACCTTTCGTAAAACAACTACTGAAGTAGCAGCAGCACATCGGGCGCTGGCAGTATTACTGCTCGTGCAAGGTGGTGACATGCACTTCTCGGTATACGGCATTGACCATGCTAGACGCCTGAAATATGCATACCTTAGACACGGTATTGACGCTTTCTTGGATAAGCGCAGGAGTAATCGGAAGCGAGTCCTGACGGCAGCTGAACGCCAAGCGGTTATCTTTGTACTGCAGCACCGTGAGCCGAAAGACTTGGTTCCAGGTTGTGAATCTGAGCAGTGGTCAACCTACTGGTTGGGACAATACATCTTGGCCTTCACGGGTAAGCGCTACAAGTCTAAGACCAGTCACTACCTGTTATTCAAAGAAGCCAAGCTGAGCTTTCATCTGCCGGGTAAAGTCTACGAACGCTCTGACCCAGAGACACGAGCCACCTGGATAGAGACAACGGAGCCCCTCCTCGTTCGCTACTGGGCTGACCCTAATACGGTTATTCTCTGTGAAGATGAGATGGTGCTCACCAACGCTACTACCACCCAAAGGATATGGTTGCCAAAAGGAGCCTATCCACCAGTCTTAGACGTAAACACTACTAAGAAACGCTGTAGCTTCTACGGCTTCTTGAACCTAAAGACTGGTCAACAACATACCTTTACCGCAGACTGGCAGAATATGTACATAACAGCTGAGATACTTACTAAAGTACGAGCACTCTACCCAAAGAAGAAGCTGATCCTCATCTGGGACAATGCAGGCTGGCATAGAGGTAGTGAGGTACAAAAGTGGATTGAACAGGATGGTAATACCCAAACCATTTACTTCCCACCCTACACCCCGGACTTAAACCCTCAGGAACACGTCTGGAAAGCAGGCCGAGTAGCGGTGACTCACAACCAGCATATTACCAACCTAGCAGAAACAGCCGAACGGTTCAGGCACTACCTGACAAATAGAACATTTACCTACGAGCTACTCGGCTTCCGAGCTGACCCAGGTGGGCAAGTTTAAGTGTTATTTCTTTAGATCCCGGATCAAGTCCGGGATGACAGAAGGGAAAGCTCTTCTAAGCTCCGAGATCTAAGAACTAAGGTCTAAGATCTATTTACTATCTGATACAATGAGCTTATGGCTAGCCCGTATTTGTCTGATACCATCATTGAATTTTTGGAGTATTTGGAGATTGAACAAAATCGTTCACAGAAAACGATTGCCAATTACCACCACTATCTCATGCGACTTGTTGAATTTGCGGGTGATGTGCCTGTTGATAAAATCAGCCCAGAAACCGTACGCAAATGGCGGTTGTGGCTCAACCGGCTAGAAAATGAACAGAAAAACGAGATCTCGACCACAACACAAAATTATCATCTCATCGCCCTCAGAAGTTTTTTAAAATTTTGTTCAAAACGAAATATTGCCTCGCTGCCGCCTGAAAAGGTTGAACTTGCCAGGGTAAAACGTAAACGGGTTACTTTCTTAACAACAGATGAACTGGAGGCATTATTTGCCCAGCCTGACGTGAATACAGAAATTGGTCTGCGAGATAGAACCATTCTGGAGTTGCTCTTTAGCGGAGGTCTGCGGGTTTCAGAACTTGTTGGGCTGGACACCGCGCACGTTAGCGCCAAACGTCGTGAATTTACTGTTCGTGGGAAGGGCCAGAAAGATCGGCCGATATTTATGGGTGAAGCCGCAGCATATTGGATTGATACCTACACTAGCAAACGCACCGATAGCTCACCGGCCCTCTTTATTCGATACGGAGGCAGCAAAGAGCAAGATACAAGTGGTGATTTTCTACGGCTCACACCAAGGAGTATTCAACGAACTATAATTCGCTATGCAAAGCTAGCTGGCATTACTAAAAAAGTTACTCCACACACACTTCGACACAGCTTTGCCACTGACCTTCTCATGAACGGAGCCGATATTAGAAGTGTCCAAACAATGCTTGGCCATAGCGATATTTCAACAACACAAATTTACACTCACGTAACCGATCCGCACCTCAAAGAAGTCCATAAAAAGTTTCACCGTGATATTACTAGTCGGTAAGCGGATTGCACTTACTGTTAAATTCTTCAGGCTTGTCGGTAACGCTAAATAATTTACAGATCCCTTCAGCAGATATAACAGCCGCATCTGGAGTTGTATCGTTAAAATACCCACCTGCAATCGGGAACGCCTGACGCACTCGACGATAGACATCCTTAGCCCTACCCGTAACATCAATTGTCGCCTGTGTATCGGCCAGCTCCACATCTATACCACCTCGAGAGAGAGTAACTTCAAAATCAGTACTGCGATAAATTGAACCTACCCTTAAGTACAGAATATCGCTGCCGAAATCGTAACCATTTAAGTTAATTGTTTTCTCGCAGAAATAACCACTCGTTGATTGGCAATCAGCATTTGAAATCAGAGTGTCTCCTGAGTTTGCGCTTCCCTTTGTAAATGCAAGCGACGAGTTTTGTTTAGCTGGGTTCAGAAAAGCTACGCTCTGACCGATAGCATCACGTGATATCGCAGTTTTTGGGTGGTTAATCAGCGAGACTCTGAGCATTGAGTTAAATTCTCCGTTGGCATTCTTCCAGTCTGTGATCTGAGGTAAAGTTTGTTGGCTGTTTTCTCGCGCAGCTGGCAAATTACTCACAGGCGTCGTATTAGTTGGCTTAAGTGACCACCTTATCCTCAGCACATAATTGCCACTGCTCGGCAGGCTTACCGGATTCAACCGGAACATTGCTGTACTCTGATTTGGAAAAGGACTTGTGGTACCAGAAATATTCTTTGGCGTACGATCGATGATCTGGCACGTATAAGAAAGTCCGTAATCATACGGTTGGCCCGATGGTTTGAGCGAAGTATCGCCCAGTCTTCCTTGACTATCACCACCGAGAAACGGCTTACAATCTGGTCGGTTAAGACCCGGATCTGCCTTAAATGCCCGCAGCGCATCTTGAATACCAGATTCGGCAGAATAATAGGCGCGGGTACTCATATCGTAATTCACTGCACTGCGCTGCTGTGAAAGTGCGCTCGCCAAATACGCCAGTATCACTATGGTAATAATGATGATAAATATAACCACACTTATAAGCGACACTGCTCCACGCTGATCTAGTTGCTTCTTCATTTCAAGGAACCTCTTGCATTAATAATAAAACTGAAACGCTCCACGGCACAAGTTCTGACGGCAGAATTGAGCGCTCCACCTTGGCAGCGAACTTTTTCCGGATCATTAACATCATGAAAGATAGTGTCTTGACCTACCGTTCTAAATGTCCCCGAAACCTTGAACAACGCGCCAGAAAGCTGCTCTTTGGCGGTCGTATCAGCTGGTCTAATATTCGTTACTTCAAGCTTTGCCACATGGTATCTGTCGTCAACAAGCTCGAGTCTACCCTCGACACCCTCCACTTTTTCGGTGCAGCTATTGGTGTCTCGATAAAGTCCAGTGGCCTCATCGCCTATCGGCCAATAATACCGAGCGCCGGCTAAGCAGAGAACCTCCCACGTATCACCTTCACGTTTTTCAGATTGCGCTACGGCATTTTGGGGCATATTACGTAGCGTGCGCGTGATATCCTCGGTAGTACGTTGCACCGCCTCTGAAAGCTGCTTTCTAACCGTTCCCCGTGTGAAGCTGCGGTTCATTGCAATAAAACCGGCCGTGCTAATTACCATCACGGTAGTAAAAATGGTCATTGAAAGCAAAAGCTCCACAAGCGTAAACCCCTGTTGATTAGCTCGTTTTCTGCTCATTTATTGATCCTCACAATAAACTGCGAGTTATCAAGCTTCTGAGTGCCACCCGTAACTCGCCAACAGGCTCGAACATAAAAGTCATAGTAATCACCTGCTCCACTGCCGACTTTACGTTGATACCAGACTCGCTGAGTTAGATCATCTATCTTCTTTGTGCCACCGGTTGGTACAATCTGACCGGCATCCTCTGTTATCCAAGCGCTGCCACTGCCGGCAGATTCGTCTTTAGTAAGATCAATATCATCACAAGGATTCTCTTTCGGCGTTACTGATCCCAAAAGTGCACCCTTAACAAGATCTTCGTGATTAATCTGATTATACGCTTTAATGAGCTCGGCCTGTTCTTTTAATTGATTTACCATTACGACTCGCTGGCGTGCCGCAAGACTTATTTGCGATGCTCGGTTGGTGACTGACCAAGATGTAAAGAGCACAAGCGCCAAAAGGGCCATTGCTAAAATAACCTCTATAATCGTGTCGCCGGACTGGCTCATCCTTAATTTATTCATGTTGTACATCCTTTACTGTTCAGTTCTGGCTGAGAGCTCGTGGTTGTAAACGTGAGTGATGCCTTGCGACCCGAAAGGCTCAGTGTTGCACACTGGTTTGATACGTCGCTCAACACTGTTCCGGAGCTGCCTATGGCTAGTAGTTGGTCTTCTGCATCTGTAAATGTTAGGTTCGGGTCATAGAAGAAGTAGTGCTTGCTTGTACTGTTCGGGTTCTGTACATAACCAAAGCGCACAACAGGATCGACTTGCATACCGCTTTTGTGGGCCTTCTTGATAGGCTTATCTTCATCACTCGTTAAGATACGAGGCTTAAAACAATCTACAATAGTTGCAATGTCATCCTGCTGACAATCTTCAGGCACATCGGCGGTTCTTAACGAAATAATGGAGTAATAGGCTGCCTCATCTTTTGTAAGTTCAACCAAACGACCGTTCACAACACAGCCGGCTGAAGTGCCCGCCTCGGAGCCAGCTGATGTAAAAACTGGCGCCTCTTTACCCGCGACTAATCCTTTTTGACATGAGCCATTAGCCCGACGATTGACGCCAACTTCAGTGTTACTGATTTCGCGCACAATATCGGATTGGAGTGAACGAGTAGCATCAGTAAAACGCGTATTACGCAGGCGCGGCCCCAGACCGGTAAAAGCAATCAAAGCCAGTGCACTTGAGATCGCTAAAAAGAGCATTACCTCAAGTAATGTGTAGCCGCCTCCACCACTGGATAATCTGGTTGGTCTTCTCACCCGTTCTCCTTGGCTTTATTTTACCATAAGAGCTTTACCAATAAAGCTTATTTTAAACAGCAAGACCACTTACTTTGAGATACCAATCGATAATAGCTTGACCCCAGAGTAGTGCAAAGTATGCTCCCAGCAGCAGGAATGGACCGAATGGCACTCGCATTTTTTTATGATATTTGCCCATGAATAGCAGTACGAGTACCACCGCAAGCGCAAGATATGTTGCAGCCGTCAGACCGATAATCGAACCCTGCCAACCCAGAATGAGCCCGAGCACAAAACCCAGTCTTACATCGCCACCGCCAATCCATTTGCCTTTTGAAAGCTGATACAAAATATAGAAGAATCCACCAAACCCAATGCTGCCAAGCAACCCAGAAATTATTGGCATAAAGCTTGCCTGGTCAACCGAACTAAGTGCCACAAAAAGTACTGCAAAAAGACCCAACCAGTACACTAAACGTGTCGGCAAAATCATCCACTTGATATCCGAAAGGCTCAGTGCAATCGCTATTGTGAGAAAGCCTAAAAAGGCACCATATACACCAATCTGGGCTGCCGCACCAAGCTGATGTGGCCAGAAGATGTACGAAGTTGCAAAAAGTAGTGCCGTAAGCAGCTCCACCAAAACATAATGAAGACTGACCGGTTTTTTACAGTATCGACACTTGCCTTTCAGGATAATAAAACTTACGACCGGTATGAGATCCTTCCAACCAAGTACATGGCCGCAGTCAGTACACATCGAACGACCTTTTATAATAGAAAGTTCAGCTTTTTTAAACTTTGACTTCTTTTTATCTTGTTCGTGCACCCGCCAGACAAACGCATTTATAAAGCTCCCGAACGCTAACCCAAGAATAATAAGAATAGCGATTATCATGCAAGAATATTCTCACTACTGCCGAGAATCACGACAAGTCTCACCCTTCTCAAGCTTCATTCTAATAACGTAATCTCTGTTGTTGCCGTTAATTTTGCCGCCATCACACATGGTCATGATTTTTAACCCAAAGAAGTTCTCGGGATAATAACTAATTGACCCGGGTGCAGCAGACGCATAGCCGTCTTGCGCAATTGTTTCAATGTACGGGGTATCTGAAGATGGGTCTTTCAGCGAAGGTATGTACTCTGTCTTAAAGTTTTTAAACTCCTCACTACCATTATTGACAACATACGTTGGGTACTTACCGTTATTATCTGCAGCATAGTTTTCAAGCTCACCAGCAATTTTAGCGAGATCAGCCCGCCTCTGTGAATCTCTCCGGTTAGCTGAAGCCTGGCCGTAGGCAACAAACGCCATAGCAAATATTAAACTCCCCACTGCAAGCACCAAGATCACTTCAATTAGAGTAAACCCTACGATATCTTTTTTAAGTCTGTACATGTTATCTCGCATGGAACCTAACCGGTTGTTATAGTTATCAATAAGAAACGTACCAACTGAAGCTAGCCTAGCTCCCGGAATCTCGGCAAGCTATGCCTTTTTCAAGCTTAACTTCTAACATATAGTTCTTTGACCCACTCGCCCCAGAACATGTAGTGCCGGGTGTGTAGAGTATGTAATTAGGCTTACTTGATGTCGCTGCAAAGTTTGTTGCATTCACTGATTCGTAGGTATTTCCTTCAGGATCCTTAAACTCAGCACCCTTCATATAGGTGTTGAGAAAATAGTTGAATGTAGGCTTTGCTGCTGTTGCTCCTGAAACACCTACAGAAGCCGTTGGAATTACATTCTGATTATCGCCAGAATAATTGGCAATTTCAGCAACAATCCTGCCGGCATCATTTCTCCTTTGGGTATCACGACGATTCGTTGCAACTTGCTGATAGGCAAGAAATGCCAAGAGGAATATTAGGCCACCGATTGCCAGTACTAAAACAACTTCAATCAGTGTGAAGCCTTTTTTGTTTAATTTTTTACTCATGCCCAACCCTTTCTACTTATATCTTCTAAGATGCTAGTGCTTATTATAGTCCCACCCCTTGGGATGTCAATAGGGAAGGTTCGTGGTTCGTTGATCGTAAGCCGTGATTGGTTTTATCTTCCTATCTTTTTCGTTTTTCAACCTTAAAGTCCGTCTTTTGTCATCCTGAACTTGTTTCAGGATCTGGGTTTGGTACTCGGTTGGATCCTGAAGCAAGTGCAGGATGACGGAGGGGAGGGTTTGTGCCAACCGAGAATAGATCTCTCCACAAGGTCGAGATGACAGCCTTTGTGTATATTGTCTCAGGTCTACCCTCTATTAGCTATTTGCTGTTATCTGCTCCCCTAAGGAGCGATGCTCTCACTGGCCAGATTATAGACTGGCAGCAAGATCGCCAAAACAATACCACCAACGACGATTGCCAAAATCACCATCAAGATAGGTTCAATAGTTGTGCTGATGGTTTTAATCTTATTATCAAGCTCATTTTCGTAATACGTTGCTGCTTTATCCATCATTTTATCAATTGCACCCGATTGTTCCCCCACCTTGAGCATTTGCGGGACCAGTGGCAAGAATGTGTCTGGCTCGGCCTTAAGTGCAACGGAAAGCGCCTTACCACCCTTTACTTTCACTGCAGCATTTGTGATAGCTTTTGAAACCTGCACGTTATCTACCGCCTGAGAGGTGATCCTTAGCATCTCTAGCATCATCACACCACTACCCATTAACGTCTCGCCGGTTCTGCAAAATCGTGCCATGTAGAGCTTTTGGAACAGATCGCCAAAAAGCGGTACGCGAAGCTTAAACTCATCAATTACCGCTCTGCCCGGACCCGTGCGTGCCCAGCGCACAAGGAAGAATGCAGCCGCTGCCACAATAAGAATTACTAGCCACCAGAAGTTAATAATAAACTTGGCTAACCCAATAAGAATTCCTGTCAAAAACGGAAGTTCTTTGTTGAAGTCTTTATAGATAAGCTCTATCTGCGGCACCACTGTTGTGAGAAGGAAGATCACCACAGCAGTGATCACAATAACCACAATGATCGGATATACAAGCGCACCGCGAACCTTGCTTACGATATCGGCATCTTTCTCTTGTTGCATAGCAATTCTATCGAGCGCTTTATCAAGCGTACCTGAGGCTTCACCCGCAGCCACCAGAGCAACATATACGTTATTAAAGACCCTCGGATGCTTGCCAAGCGACTCAGCAAACGACGTACCGCCTTCAACAGATGAAACAACCTTTGCCAAAACCTCTTTAAGAGGTTTTGAGTCGGTTTGCTCTTGCGCAGTCCTGAGACTCTGCGTGAGCGGTAAGCCGGCATTGATCAGAGTTGCAAGCTGGCGAGTAAAAATGATGCGATCTTTGGTGCGAACTTTTGAACTACTTCGGCCGAATAATCCTTGGTTCGTTAGCTGCGACTTGATTTTGAGCGGCGCAAGTTCTTGGGCCACCAATAACTTTGCAGCCGCCCCTTCAGACTCTGCCTCAACAATGCCCTTTACGGTATTGCCCACCTTATTTTTAGCTGTATATTCGTAGCTCAGCATTCTACAACCCCTAGCCTCTCATCAACCGTTCAAATTCTTCAAGATCAACCGCAAAAGTACGAGCCTCATCATAGGTAATCGTACCAGCCTTTATTAAAGCCACGAGCGTTCGGTCCATAGATTGCATGCCTTTATCGGCGCCAGTCTGAATTACGGCATCAAGCTGATGACTCTTACCTTCACGAATAATGTTGCGCACCGCAGGGTTTGCAATTAAAACCTCGGCTGCCGCAACACGACCACCACCAATGGCTGGAACCAATCGCTGAGAACAGATAGCCATCAAGATATTTGCCAGCTGCGAACGAATCTGCGGCTGCTGATGCGGTGGAAAGACATCAATCATACGATCAATCGACTGAGCAGCCGAGTTGGTATGGAGCGTTGCAAACACCAGGTGACCAGTTTCGGCAATGGTAATAGCGGCTGCAATAGTTTCAAGATCGCGCATTTCGCCAATCAGGACAACATCGGGATCTTGACGTAAACTTGAGCGCAGCGCGGCAGAAAAACTGTACGTATCATAATGTACCTCGCGCTGTACAACCACCGATTTTTTAGAAGTATGGGTATATTCAATTGGATCCTCAATGGTAATGATATGCTCAGCTCGCTCTTGGTTGATTTTATCTATCAAGCCAGCGAGCGTTGTTGATTTACCAGATCCAGTTGGGCCAGTTATTAATACCAATCCTCGCGGAAAATCCGCAAAACTATTGACCACAGCAGGCAAGCCAAGGTTGTCGGTACTTAAAATCTGATTTGGAATCAACCGCAGTGCCGCTGCGACATTCCCCCGCTCGTGATAGGCGTTCACACGGAACCTACCAAGATCGCCAAAGGCAAACGAGAAATCGAACTCTTTATCTTTGAGCAAAATCTGCTTCTGATCGGCATCAAGAATTGAAAATACCAGTTGCTCAACCTGTGCCTCTGTTAAAACTGTAGATCCAGTCGCAGGCGCAAGCTTGCCATCAACACGAATCATAGCAGGCAACCCAACCTGCAAATGAAGGTCAGATGCCTTCTTGGTGATCACCTGCTCAAGCAAGGTTTCAATTCTCAGTGCTGCTGTTGTCATCCCACCTCCTGTTTAGGCATTATCCGTCGCCGTTACGCGATTCACCTCTTCAAGTGTTGTGATACCAGAAATTGCTTTTAGGTATCCATCTTCGCGCATCGTAACCGTTCCTTGCTCAACCGCTTTTGATTGAATCTCATTCGCGGTAGCTCTGTTTAAGATCATTGATTCAATTACATCGTTGACGTCAATCACCTCATAGAGCCCAACTCGCCCCTTATACCCACCAGGTGTAAGCGACGTGTCTTTGCCTCTGTATAAAGTATAAGCGTTTTGGGTCATAACAGGCAAGCTCTTATAGCCAAGTTGCTGGCTAACACTACTTACATCTGCTGATTTCTGGGGCAACAAACGGCCAACATTATCATTTATGGCTTGTATTTCAGTTTTATCGGCTTGATAACTCGATTTGTTTTCAGCCACTCGACGAACAAGACGCTGGCCGATAATTGTATTAACCGTTGAGGCAATCAGGTACGGCTCAATCCCCATATCAAGTAGTCGTGGCAACACACCGGCCGCAGAGTTTGTGTGCAGGGTTGAGAATACCAAGTGACCCGTTAAAGCCGCCTGCACCGCAAGCTCGGCTGTTTCTTTGTCGCGAATTTCTCCCACCAGCACCACATCTGGGTCTTGGCGCAAGATTGAACGAAGCCCCGTAGCAAATGTTAGCCCGACCTCAGGATGCACTTGAATTTGATTAACGCCGCTCATCTTATATTCAACCGGATCTTCAAGCGTAACAATATTAATACTATCGCTCTTGATCTCTTCAATCAGTGCATAGAGGCTTGTCGACTTACCAGAGCCTGTTGGCCCAGCGGTGAGTATCATGCCGTGTGGTTTTTGTAAGCCCTTCCTGATTGCCTCCAGACTACGGCCCGCGTAGCCGAGATCTTCAAGCTTAAAGCTCGTGGCGCTTTTATCAAGGATACGTATAATTACTTGCTCCCCCCAAACCACTGGCGAGATAGCAATACGAAGGTCGGCATCTTGCTTACCAATACGAACGGTAAACTGACCATCCTGCGGAATACGATGCTCATCGATTTTAAGGTTGGAAAGGATTTTAACTCTCGAGATTAATGCCGGCTCAATCGATTTTGGCAACTTCATGATTTCTCGCAGGACGCCGTCAATACGACACCGAATGCGCAAACTTTCTTCAAGCGGCTCAATATGAATATCCGAAGCCCGAGAACGCACAGCATATTCAAGAATGGTACTCAGCGCACGACTAATGGGAGAATCTTGAACAATTGTTTTAATTTCATCTTTTTCTTGCTTCTTCGACTTATTGCCGCCTAGCACTGCCTGCAGCGAATCCTCGTCAGTAGCTTCGGTTTCATTGGCGGAATTGATAGCCTCACTCACACCTTTCTGCAGATCAGTATTGTACTGTTCGAGCACATGCCGAACACCCTCTTCTGAGGCCATATAGACTTTAAGTGGCCGACCAATTTTATTTGAAAGGAAATCAACTGCCTGCACATTATTAGGGTCAAGCATTGCAATTGCAAGTCGGTTTTCCATCTCGCCGAGAGGCACTGCCATAAAACGCTCGGCTACATCTCGGCTCAACAAATTAAGAATATTCGGGCTTACCCTAGATGCCACCAAGTTAACATACGGGATACCAAGTACCTGAGAGGTGACTTTGGTAAATTGCTCACTCGTAATGTGGTTATTCTGCAATAAAAAGCTCAAAAACGGCATCTTTTGCGCCATTGCCTCAGCCTTAAAAGTCTCTATCTGGTCTTGAGAGAGCAGCTTGCTAGAAACAAGAAGTGCCTCGAGTTTTTTCTGGTTTTCTTCAAGAAGAACGCTCACCCGTTCATCCTCGCTTAATTAGAAAACGGCTGATCAGTCGCCTGGCCGTTGCCATTAATGGTTACTGTTGGGTCAATTGCTTGGTCGTTGAAAACTCTGGCATCAGGTGTTGGGAAGCTCGGGGCAATAGTAGTAATTTGTTCAACCTGCACTGGATTATTTTTTGGCTGGCCTATCACCGCATTGGCAATAAAGTACGAGATCACACCGGTGACCGCAACAATAAGCACTATCGCTGCAATATCATTCTGCTTCATCGTACCTCCATTTTAGTTACATCAAATGAACGGGCTGGCTGATAGTACGTTACCCCTTGAATTTGAGCCTCTAAGGATTCGTTACTTCCAGAAAATGTCACACTATTAACTTGTATTGGTCGGATACTTCGTTCCAAATTGGCCATAAACTTTTTAATAGATTCGTATGAGCCACTGACCTGTAATGTAATTGGGATCTCAACCGGCTGAGAGACTGGTGATGATGTCAGCGCATCTGCAGAAGTATCTTGCCCAGCACTACCACTAAACTTGACCCCCGAGGTAATTGCAATCGAGTTAAGTGACGTTGTAAGGGCTGCGTAATCGTATACCGGCGGAAGTGCGTGAAGAATGGTGTTTGCATTCGTTGTAGCACTACTATCGAGCGCCGAGAACTGTTCGGTCAGTTTATCAAGATTTTGAACATTGCTATTTACGTCATTGCGAGCTTTCGTTTTGGCTGCTATCACACGATCGTTATAACTTTTTTTATTCCACATAAACCGTGCCGATATCAAACTAAACATAACAATCACTGCACCAACCGCTACTGCAGCGAAAACAACACTGTTGGCTCGTTCCACCTGCTCGCGCTTGCTCTTTTTCTTCATCAACATGCTCATTCTATTGCCCCCCACTTACTGGTGCTGCTCCAAAAGGCTGGGCACTCGGCAGTAATAACTTTTCTGAGGCCGCATCAACTGTTAACTTGCCTTCGCTGACGCCCTCATTAAACAAAGCGGGATCTACGCTAAACGTAAGCTGAAAGGCAACACTGCGCGTAGTATCGGTCTGGTCAGACTTGCCAAGGCTCGTAAAGACAATGCGTGAAAATGGTTGTACCTTAGATTCGTTATCGCCTTGTTTGTATGTAAACATGGCGCTCTTGAGATTATTAGTAAGTTCACTTGTTTGCTCAAAAGTGTTAGCCTGTCCGGTAAGCGAGACTGTATTGGCGGTAAGATCAAGCCGAACCTCGCCATAATTTACTGATTGCGGAGTTACGCTTGTTAAATAAGTAAACAGTCTGGAGGTGAGCAGTTTTTTATCTTGTAGTGCCGGAATCTGCTCAAGAACTCCTTGCACAGTAACTATCTTAACGGCGTCTTGCTTGCCTTTTAGTTCGTTGAGCCCACTGTCGATATCACGCTGAAGATTTGCCCTGTGACGCGGCTGAACAACCTGTACATAGAGGAACAGAATTGCTAATACCACCACAGAAATAAGTGAGAGCAGTACAGAAGCAACAACTACAAGATGCTTGGTTTGCTGCGCTCGCAGATACTCCTGTTTGACATCTGGCAGAAGATTAATTTGGATCATAGACCACTCCTAAGCGCTAAACCAACCGCAACCGCAAACTGGTGGTTTATACCCATAAGCTGTTCGTGCACCGAGTTGCTATAGCTCACATGCTGCCAGCTATTGCCCGGCTGTACCGGTAAATTACCACTCGCCGCTGAAATATACTGATGAAATCCTGGTAAAAGTGCGGCACTCCCTGAAGTAAGTATCTGCCCAATACTGGTATTCGTATAGCGTGACGTGAAAAATTGCAGCGATTTTTTAACTTCAGAACTAATCAACTCTGCGGTTGATTCAAGCGCTCGAGATATTTGACCCTCTAATCTTGTATTGTCCAAACCAAATTTGTACACAAACTGACGTGCCTGATTTTCCTCAACGCTCAGTGATTGCATAACCGATTTCACCAACGCCTGCGCCCCAGTAGGAATTGAGCGCACTAATCTCGGAGCGCCGTTAAAAATAACGATGATATCGGTAGCAAACTCACCAATATCAACCACGAGCTGTGCAGCAGCGCCACCGGTTGTGAGTGAACGTGCAATCGCCAGAGCATCTGGCTCCAGGCCAATCACATTCAGCCCAAGTGATTCCAGCATCTCTAGACGCTTCTCAACAAAAGTATTGCTCACACTTGCCAGTAGTACTTCACTTTTATCTGGACTACTAGGCGAATCTCCTAAAATTGACCAATCAAGCTTCGCCTCGTCAATGCTCATAGGAATGAACTGGTCGGCCTGGTACTTAATAGTACTTTCCATCTCTTGGCTGGAAAGTTTTGGCATATCAACAATCGTTACAAACGTCTTACCTGAGGGCAAACCGGCCACAACATTCTTGGTGCCAATACCAACATCTGCCAGCAGACCGGCAACTGCTTCGGTGACCTTTGCTTGATCCGCAGGAGCATCAGAAAGAGAGATTTTTGGATCTATCGGAGTTGCGCCGTAGCGAACGAGCGTATGATTATTACCTCCACCATGAAGCTGCAGTGCGCGTATGCCAGAACTACCAATATCAAGTGCGAAAAAGTCGCCCACCACATTAAAAATCGAACCTTTCATACTTGGTTTAAGTGTACCATAAGCATTTTCGAGATACCAGAGAAAACGACTGGTTTGTAGAGAGCAGATAACAGCAAATAGATAATAGAGGGTAGACCTGAGACAATATACACAAAGGCTGTCATCTCGACCTTGTGGAGAGATCTATTCTCGGTTGGCACAAACCCTCCCCTCCGTCATCCTGCACTTGCTTCAGGATGACAACAGACAATAGGTTAATTCAGTTTTGAGGTTTAGACCCAATGAACTCGAATCTCAAAGCCTCCCCGTTCGTCATTCCCGTACTCGATCAAAGTCGAGCATAAACTCCGGCGTGAATCTAGTTCTAGTACTGGATCCCAGCCTTCGCTGGGATGACGCTGCATAGATTTTAAGATTTGGGTCCAATGAACCCCAATCACGAAGACCACTCTGTCATCCCGACCGAAGTGGAGGGATCTAGTAAACCCCGTAGCAGATATAGGTAGATCTTTCCTCCTTCGCTGAAGCTACGGTGGGCAGGTCGACTATGTTTATGCTCGACTTTGATCGAGTACTTAAGATGATGAGTAAGGGGGTATTTGTTTTGTGATTGGGGTTTGTAATATTTGACAAAGCTTATGTTTATTGCTATACTTGATTTATTGCTTTGCTCGGTATGGGCAAAAACAGATAAACAGATCTCTCCACAAGGTCGAGATGACGGCACATGTAGTCTATGTCTTAATCTAAGGACTAAGGTCTGAGATCTAAGCACTAATACACCGGTGGCAGCTCAACAGTTGAGACGGAGTTGCTGACACTTTGGTCTGCATTCATATTAAAACGACCCACGTAGCCTTCTGGACTGAAGTTTACGTATTCTGCAGCACACCCCGAAGCTCCGTTGGTGTAATGACAACCTGCATCGAAAACACCGCCAGCCTTATCCCCGACTGTACCCTGCGTGCCTTTCCATAGCACTCTGCGGGCCGTAAGCGAACCGTTCACAACAAGTCTGCGATTACAGGAGTCTAGTGTTAAGGCTGCGCCCCATGCACCGTTTGCACCAGTGCCACTACAGGTATCTATCATTCCATCACTGGCACTGCGCGGATAGGCAACAAACTGTCCATCAATCTGAGAAACAGCCTTATCTATGTAAATATTGTCTGCGATAATCTTTAAATACGGAATTTGGTTAGATGCTGTAGAGCCAGCATAGGCAATATTACCTTTAATAGTTACTGAACCATCTACTATCAGCGTCTTGGCGCCAGTAAGATTAGT
Source organism: Saccharimonadales bacterium (SeqCode) (assembly GCA_046350615.1). Taxonomy (GTDB): domain Bacteria; phylum Patescibacteriota; class Saccharimonadia; order Saccharimonadales; family UBA7683; genus UBA7683. The sequence continues at coordinate 225,529 of JAXMAA010000001.1, forward strand.
AGTACCATCAAGCACCAGATCACCAGAAACATATATATCACCGCTCAATGAAAGCCCGCCAAGCAAGCTAAACTCTGCCGTTGTTAAAGGCCTTGTCATACGCCATCCGTTGTTCAAGGCACGCTTCTTCAATTGTTCAAGCTGAAGATCGATACATGGAATAGCGGCCTCATTGCCTCCATAGAAATCACCTGCTGATTCTACCGGTTTGCCGGTGAGAACGTTAGCAAAAAGCAAATCCTTCTTGAGATCGCGTAGGTACCCACTGTTGGCCAGGAATGTATTCTGCTCCGATCCGCCAATACTTCCACTGGCATATGTTGCGTATTGACCCCCAGAACTACCCCAGCTGTCTTTATTCTCCAAAAACCCATTAGTTTGTACTTTTGCTGCCTTAGCACTCGCTGTAGGAGAACATATGCCACTACTATCAACAAATGCCTCCCCGCTAACAACATCTGAGCCATCAATTTTAAGGTAAGGACGATTAGCAGGGATCTCTTCGTCAACTGAAACTGTTACTGTACAAGTCCAGTCATGGTCGTTAGGAAATCTTTTAATCATAATCTCGCATGCGCTAGCATTTGAGTCATTCATAATGCTTTGTTCGTATTCGTCAAGCGTTTTAGTATACGCATCTATGAATGTTTGTATATGCCGCGCGTACATTGTATTTGATTCAGAGTTTTGATAACCGTTATCCCAACCACTTTGTAGGCCTTCTAGGAATTGAACGAGAGTCATTGTGCCAGCATAGCCACTAGGGTAAGAGTTATGGAAGTATTTGTGATTATTGGTTGGCATTTCTGTTTGGGTCAGTGTGGGCATTGGCCACTTTTCGCTATCACTAAAGTTTGAATATGGAAGCGCGATAAGCATATTTGTCATCTTATCAACATCGCTCGCGATACTTCGCGGATTTTGAGCATTAGGTCGACCTTGAGTAACAAGCCAGAATTGATTAGTCCAGAAAGGATACGCCTGAATGGAGCCCTGATTGCCTCGAGTAAAATTGGCGCGAGCATTCTTAATATTCTGCAGTTCCGACCTTACGGCGCCTATTTTCTCCCTTAGAGTATTTACATTGTCTGGATTCCGAATGTAATCCCTAAAAGCCAGTGCCTGTTGCTGCGCATAGCCCTGTTGATGCACTCTATAAGTAGTAGTTTTTTCAGGAGCAACTGTGAGTGAGAATACTCCATCACCCTTTAAAAGCAACGATCCATTACTTGCTACAGTGTTTAAACTTCGCTCAGGTGATGCTGCGTTAATTGTTGGACCAAGCGTTGCATTTGGCTCGCCAGTTTTATCAATCGGATAATCACCATCTTCACGCCCAACCTGGAATGAGACCACACCATTGCCGTTGCTCCAGCGATTGGCGGGCAGCTGCCATTTTAAGGCTATGCTCTGGCCTCGCTTAATCTCGACTGTTCTTCTCCACTGGGCGCCACTACCGATTGAAATACCGGGTGTCAGAAGAGAGCACATCCGTTTTTGCGCGCAAGGTTCACCGAATGGCACATACGAACCATCTTCGCAGCGAGTTTGGGGCGAACAATCAATGCCTAAAGTTTGACAATTATCAAAAGTTCCGCAGCCAGTCCCGGTGCAGCAGTTGCTGCCGGTGCAGCCACCACCCCCTCCGCCACCACCCGTTGTATTAGGCTCGATAGTTACTGAACAAGTTCTCACACGCCTCTGTCCACCACTTTCTGTGATCTTTAGCGTATACGTACTACTTTTAGTTGAAGATGGTGATATTGGGCTATTGCTTCCACTTAATCCAGTTTTGACACCAGTGGAAACGCTACTGGTAACCTCACCACTCCAGCCTGTTGTGACACCACTGGACCATGTAAGGTAATATTTTATATCAGGAGCTTTTCCGGTCGAGCTCCATGAGATAGAACATACGGCATCAGGATCTTCTTGCTGCTGAGGAGGCGGATCTTTCTTATATTTGAAAGTTACCGTCATGCTTCCATTATTCATCCAGGTTCCAGTTGTTTCTTGAGAACTATATTTATAACCACTCACATTTGGTGCCCAAAATGCCCAACTTTGACCAACGCAGTCAAGGCCAATCGACCCAACGCCCCAGATAGTTTTAGTAACAGTTTGCCAACCCGAATCCCCAGTAATTGTATATCCGTTATTCCGATAGTCATTAGGGTCACATGTGTCCATGTCGCGCGTAGCAGATGCCGCGAAAGAACCAGCCACTCCCGCCAAAGAGGCCCCCGTATCAATATCCACAGCTCTAAATGTATAGGCAACTGGCACCTGATGACTTGCACATGGTACGCTTCCAGCCGCATATGCAGCCTGTGCGTGAAAAGGGTTCAAATACTTAGTGATAGAGCTAACTCTACTCAGCACGGCCTTAAGTAAAGATTGCTTTTCGCCTTGTTTCGAGCGAGGTTTGCCGGCATTTTCGCGGGCTTTATTCAAAAAATCATCCCAGCTTTGATACTCACCGCCGCTCATGCTCTCAAGCCGAGCCAACACAGATCTTCCGCCAGCAAGCCTCTCAATACCTATCACCTGCCCTTTTTTTGTAGCCTTAGCAAAAAAGTCTCTATCATCCACGCCACCGCCGTAAGGCGTTTTGCTGTACGTTATTTCGTACGGGTTCTCAGATTGCACAATTGTTGGCGCACCTTGGGCAACAGTGAATGCACGTTCTGTCTGCTCTCCGTTACTGACATCCGAAAACTCTGCAAGCTTCTGAATTTCGGCAAATGGAACGCCGGATTCCAGTTTATCCTTAAATGTTGCACGTAGAGCCTCCTCGCGCGCTGCAATTTCTTGTTCAAAATTGCCAGATCCACTGCCCTCAACTCTACCCCGAACCATGTCCCATCTAACGTACGCAACAGTAAATGTCTTACGTGCAATCAGGCTCTCTTCAAGTTTGGTCTTTAAATATTCGGTAGTACGATGCATGCGTATATACATCTTCCTCACTCCAGCCATGGGTTTGCTGCATATATTTCATGTAGCCCTCTTTACCACTGTACTGTTGGTACATACTCTCAAGATTTTTATCAATAAGGTCATGGCCGTACGGGATTTTTTGCTTATCAGCCTCGGTCTTCAGTGCAGCTAGCATGATAGCGCGGTCCATCGCCTCTTCTTTATCGCCGTCATCAGCCTTGCCGCGTGACTTTTCCAAAGCGCTCGCGATATGACTAACATCACCATGCGTAACTTTGTAACTACCAACCTTGAAAGGGAGTCTGCCGATAATAACAAGCGCTCCGGATACCAAGATGCACAATATTACAGCAGAAAACAAGCTAAGCAATATCAACCTTGAGCGCCGAGAGCCCAAAAGCCGCGCCTTCAATCGTCCGCGCAGTGATTGATCAGCTTTATAGACAACTGTGCCACCTACAGTGTCGGAAATCCGTTCATTCTCCTGCTTATTCTGCATCTTAAACCCTCATAGTTCTTTTGGTTATTATTCTAACCTATTACAGCGAGTGATGAAAGAAGCGAGTGGCAACTTAATACACCGGTGGCAGCTCAACAGTCGAAACCGGGTTGCTCACAAGTTGACTAGCTTGGTTATTAAACAGTCCCAAGTAACCTTCTGCGCTAAAAATGACATGCTCGGCTGCGCAATCAGTTGAGGACTTACTATAGAGACAACTGCCATCAATTACCCCTTCTGTTATCCCAACAGTACCATACGTGCTTTTCCATATGATTCGACGGGCCGTAAGAGAGCCGTTCACTACTAATGCTCTTCCTCTGTTGCAAGAATTGCCAGCACCGTTTATAGTAAGTCGCTCTCCCCACTGACCAGCACCACCAACTGTACTGCAAGTGTCAATCACGCCATCTCCTGAAACTCGAGGGTAGGCAATCAACTGAGCATCAATCTGGTTTACACCACGTTCAATGTAGATATTATTGGCAATGATGCGCAGATACGGAACTTCGGCGGCGCTATTAGCAAGCGGCTTGTACTTGAGATCCCCCGTTATGGTAACGTTTCCCTTCACTACCAATGTCTTATTACCGGCTATCTCTGTCGTTCCACTCAGCGTAAGGTCACCGGTTAGGACCACGTTTCCAGGGCCTGGTGCCTTTAGTATCACATCTTTTATGGCTCCAAATGAGCCGGCAGGACCTTCCGCAAATGCGGAAGCTTTGATTTCATCTGGATTAAGATTGATGCAAGGCACAGGCATGGCATCACCACTCAGTCCGTAGAACTTTCCTGCTGAACCGACAGGTTCGTTAAGACTTGCATTAAAGACATTAGCAAATAATAGATCTTTGATGTCACCAGAGCCTCGTAAGTAACCGCTCTTGGCAAGGAAAGTGTTCGGCTCCTGTCCGCCGACCGCGCCGCTGGCGTATGCAGCATACTGAGCAGATGAAGTGCCCCATGTGTTTCGGTTTTCAAGGAAACCATTGGTTTGAATGGAGGCGTTTTGGGCTGCACTAGTTGGCTTACAGCTAGTAGCGGGATCAGGGGTGCTAAAAGCGGCACCGCTAACTACATCCGAACCATCAATTTTAAGGTAAGGACGATTAGCCGGAAGCTCAACATAGATAGTAATCACGCAGTAACGAGCCGCCGGATTAGCGGTTGGTGAGGTAGCTAGATAGTAAGTAGTGGTTGCATCGGGTTTGACGGTAGCACCTGCGGCCGTTTCTCCAATAGCACCGCTTATCTCCGATCCGCTCTCGACGTATGCTTTTAGGCTACTCCCGCCACTGCCAATAGTCTTCCACTTAATAAGTGTGCTCTGGCCCTTGAATATCGTCTTAGAAACCGGTACTCCGATAGCCCCAGCAGGGCTCAGCGCCTGGCATTGTTGAGTGTTTGTTGGCGGGCAATCATCAGTCGGATCATTGGGGTTACAGTTTGTTGGCGGGCAAGTCTGCGATGTACATGAGCCACTAATGACAATGGAGAATGTCGCCGAAGATCGGTTACAACCCGAGTCATTCAGGCTACCCGCTGGTTTTAAAGCAGGGCTGGCACACACTAAAGCACCGTTTGCTCGTGCAGTTTGCACCGCAGTTGTACTTATGGTAACAATATACTGCATATTTGGGTCAAGGCTATTTAAGCCGTTCAATGTAAAGGGGAAATTTCCAACTCCAGTATGCGTAAGCCCAGGTCTATTCGCATACTGTGCATCACGACTTAATACAATTGATTTACCAACGATACCACTGATACTGAGCCCCGCCACATTCACGCTCGCACTCTCAATATAAATGGCGTCGCCATTGATTGTTTGGTTGTTAACTCGCCCATCAGTCGCATTCACATTTGTATAGCCAGCCCCCTCACATACCCAACCAGCGCCATTAACTTTTAAGCCAATTGAATTGGCACCGCCACCTGTGATTGGACCCCGGCTACCACTACTATCAGTCAACCAGTAGTCTCGTGCGTGCAAAAAGGTGTTGGCTGTACCGTTTTGACAATCCGCACCCGAAACAGGTCCGAACGGAATGCCGCCACCATTGTTAATAAATCTAAATGCAGTTGTCTCAGAGCCGGTACCGTCATTTGTAACTTGCGCGCTACAAGAGGTAATCATGGCATTGTTAGTAGGATTATAAATAAGTATTACGTATGTTGAGGTACCTGTTGGTGGGCTAATTTCTTTTTGTCCGTTGAGAGCAAGCCCTTTATTCTCTTCTGTTGGCGTCCCTCGATAAAGCCACGCCTTATACGAACTATTGATGGCTGCGCTTGACTTCCACTTTGCAATAAATTTTGAGCCCTCTTTAGATATCTTTAGATCACAATTATTTCCAGTCGGTACTTCTGGTTCTCCAGTTGTTTGAGTAAGGTCCACACCGGCATTACACGTGAGATATTGCTTACCAGTGTCGTCGTAGGCACGGAACTCATATACAGTGTACTTACCATCTGGAGGAGAGACTGTCCTGCCACTGTTATTGTTAAGTGAGAGACCAGAGGCGATCTCAGTAAAGCTACTCTCTCCTGTACTCTTTCTGAATAGTTTCGAACGCCCTTCACCCAACCAGTTGGTCGTATTTGAATTCCACGTCATTTTATACGTACTATCCCATTGCAGATTTACCGCCAAGCTACAGGAATTTGTTCCAGCAGGCGGTGCTTCGTCTACGCCTATGGTGACCGTATCGGTACAGTCAGCAGTCCAGTTGACCGTAATTTTATATGTTACTGTGCCCGTAAGGGGGCCAGTTGAGACACCTGAACTATTATTGGCTGCTGGGGAAGAAAGACCCGGCCCCTCAACACTCACTACACTACCACCCGAACTCGACCACTTAACCATTGTTGACCCACCGTAATTAAGCCTCGTTGTGTCCGCCCAGATATCACAGCTGATGTTTGTCTGCGGGGGTGGCGTTGTCGGTGTTGTTAGGGTGAACGAGCCACTGCAACCATCACCATAGTATTTTGAGCCGACATAAAAGCTACCTGAGACGCTCCAACTGCTACTAAGTGTGAGGCTTGTGGAGCCCGATCTTTGACTGTTGCCGCCCGCAGAATTAACACTTGCACTGCTTGTGCCCCACTTTGTTGCGTCAGAAGAGAAGTACCAAGAAACACTTACTATCGTCCCAGCCGGCCCACTACTTGGCGATACGGTCATTGCGCAAGTTGCAGCCGAGGCGGAATTTGATTTTGCAAGAAACAGCGTACAGCTAAGTACAACAAACACAAATACCAAAAGAGGTTTTTTGGCCAGAAGCGACTGTTGTGTCAGGTTATTAAAAAACTGTTTGTATTTTTGGTAACTCACTTGAGTTCTCCTCTGTAATCAGATTTACTATCGCCGGTCCCATCTCCCTAATTGTCTTTCTGCCTTGCAGACCATAAGCCTTTGCAAAACCAACGTCATCTTTATAGCTCTTCTGCATCTTCATGTAATATTCTTCCGCCTTCCTTCCATCACCAGAGCGAATATAAAACACAACCATCGGATACAAACAGCTCGCATCAGATTCAAAATTTTTCTGCTTCTTTACCTTTTCAACAAGTAACTTTAAATCATCTTGAAAAAGTTGGCCCATTGCGTACTGGGCTTCATCATAAATCTTACCTTCTCTAGTTCCTTGACATTGGTTGTTAAAAAGCTCGTCTCTTCGGTAATAAACAAATGCACTACTAGCAAGTAAAGCTAATGCCAGCAGGATAAGCAGCAGCTTCCGCCAACTAAAAATTGGCTTTTTGCCGGTACCAGTGACCCTACCCGCCGGTGCAGCTAGAAATTCTTTGTTGAGCTTTTTCCTTTTGAACATAGATAATAAGGGGCCTCTCTACCTAAGCTTATGCTTACCAGTGTAACTCCCGTTCTTAATTACCGCAACTTTAAGATCCCCCACCGAGATAGCTGAAACCATCTTTGCCAAGAGAATAACGGTTACAACACGGCCAAGAAAGGCCCGAGCTCCTTCGGCGCAAAAAGCAAACCAAATTCAAGCACGCCTGCCATAAGAGGCAAGCATATGCCCATACACTTTCCTATTCATCCCTTAATTCTACAAATATCTCAGGTAAAATACTACTAGCGAGTTCATTTGCAGGAATCATGGGACATTAAATATCCCACACTTTCTGTAGCTTGAATTAAATTTTGTACTCAGGCTTAAAGCTGTCTGCCAAAGGTAGTGTTGCTGAAAGACTCTCAATCTCTTTTTTATCTAAGGTTGCATAGCTATAGATGCCGTCTCTAGCAGCAATGTCTTCTGCGTAAGGGTTAGCGACCACAGTTACACCATTGCTGTATTCAGTGTATGGATCACTACCAGTTCTATCTACCGAACGGTTTTAGACCGGGCTGTAACGTCAAGGCGGTCAATAAAATCTTCAACAGCCCGCCGACCGCCCGGTGTTGTATAGAACAAAATCTCCCACGCCATATTATGATCTTACCCTGTTATCTGGCAGAACACCATTGATACCGAATCTAAACATCCATGGGTTTTATTGAACTTGAGACTTCTTGGACATCTTTTTTAACTAGGTTTGCGGTGATTCCTTGATAATACAGCTGGATATCGCCAGCGCCATTGCCCGAAACAACATACTGTTCGTTTGGCTCCATATTCTCATATCGTATTACCATTTTGTTTTTCTCAAAGTTGTAGCCTATGAGTTTTGAGTATGGCAGCGAGACAACTTGAGAGCCTAAGAACATCAATCTTTTGCTTGTAAAGATGAGTGTGCCTTGATCGATCGCTTCAAGACGCGTAACAGTCTGCTGCGTAGTACGCATATTACTCTTACCGCCGGCAGTAGCTGCGCCAGCAACCAACCCAACTGGCCCAAGTAGAACGCCCCCGACAATACCACGTGTTATCACGCCCTTTTTCTTTGATTTACCAGTAGTCGTTTCAACTATATGCTGCCTGTCAGCCATACGCTTTGCATTAAATGCCGCATAAGCCTTCTCGCCTGGCTCAAGATTAACAGTAACCTGAATCGGCTGAATCTTTCCTGCGAGAATATCATTCTTTCTTTGTTCTTCTGCTTCCTTCTTTGCCACCTGTGCATCTTTATAATCATTTGCAGCTTTTTGAATCTTATTCGCAAAATCTTTTAATCCCATAAAACTCCGATCATTTAATTACCCTTTGAGCTAAAACTATTGTAGCACCGACTGATAGAGGTGGCCGGGGCTACTCCGATGAATATGTAGCCCAGATTACAGAAGAACTCTTGAACCGCTAATTACTAGCGACTAATCTAAATTCTTTACCCAACGCCCCTGCTACTCGATTGACGGTCTCTACGGTGGGATTAGTCGTACCGCTCTCCAAACGAGTTACGACTACCCGACTAACACCAGCCTTTTCAGCTAATTCTGCTTGGGTCATTTTCTTGCCTAAGCGTGCCCGAATAAGTTCACTCGCCAATCTATATTCAGGCTCTAGCTCATTATAAGCTGCTTTGAACTTGGGGTTCTTGAGTAATTCTTGTTTGTGCTGTTTCCATGTAGTCATAATTTTTGTTCTCCTCTGTATATTGTATCGTATATGTTACATCTGTGTCAAGTAAAATGTAACTTATATGTTACGCTCTTTAATCTCTGCCTGACGCTGGCGAGCAATATCCAGCTCTTTTTTAGGAGTTGTTTGGGTTTTCTTGATAAAACCGTGCAACAGATAAATACGCTTGCCAAGTGCAAAGGCATAAAATACACGCACTTCTTGCTTGCCCCGTACCCTGAGCTCAATCAGGCCACCGCCCATAGCTTTAGCGTGCGGCATACCAAGCTGATTACCGTGTTCTTCCAGCAAATCCAACTGGCGACCTAACTTCGCCTGGGTATTTTCTTGCAAGCCGTCAATGAAATCTTTAATGACCTCTTTGCCACTCGGCGTGTCGTAGTAGATAATCTCCCAGATCATATGCTGATGATAACAGCTCGAACTAGGGGTAACAAGGAAGGCGCAATGTTTTACCAATTGTCATGGGCAGTCAGGAAAGTTTTTTTGAGATCATCGCGTTTGGTAGCACTCCGTAAGGTAGGTTCAATTTTGTCGTAAAGATCTTCAAGATGCACGCTTCCGAACAGATGCAAACCATCGCTATCGTCAATCATTTCCAGGATGATCTCCTGATGCAGATTTTCCAGTTCTAACAACGCATTTATTGAGGTCGCAGGATCAGTCACTGGGACACGCTGGATGATTATGCGAACGAGTGCGCAGAAAGCCGCCACCATCTCCCCGGCACAAAAGTATGGGTCAAAATTACTTGCTCTCGACCATTGTTTAAACTGCTTTGCTGCCTGTTTAATCTCTTCCAGGTCAAGCGGTGCATTTAGATTATCGATTATTGTGGGGCTGACGGGTAAGGTTTTGTGCGAGCGATGCCAGTCTCCCACTTCGTCAGCCAGGGTCCGCATGATATTGAGATCAGCATGAAGTGGATCTTTGTACATTCGGTCAATATCATGACGTGTGACTAGTGGTGGAGGAATTGATTCAGCCTCAACCTCATCTGGTGATGGCGTCTTAAGGCCCCTTTTTTGATCCCAAACTATTGCGACAGCCACCATGTGCTTACAAAAGTCACCGTTAAACGGACAGTTGCAGTGACGGCTTAATCCGCCACTGCGAAACGCTAATCTCGTCACGTAGTCGCCGCTGCCATGAACAGCAGCTATGGCTTGTTTATCATCCCACTCTTCCAGCTCAACCGCGCCAGCTCTCATGTAAGCTTCACCACGCTTCCACACCTCTTGATGGCAACGATATAAAATAAGGTCAGATGCAGATTCCATGCTCATACGTTAACAGATAAGATATAATGATTCTATGTCACAGCTTCAAATTGGGAAAGCCAGACGCTAAACATTCCATATTTTCTGAATTTTGAAATGCCACCACGCAACAAGCGCGGCTACGCAAAAGAATTCGTCTCTAACCTAAGTCTAGAATCTTCTTATAAGTAACGTCTATCTGATTCCCGTCTAGGATGATTGGATTAAAACCTTGGGCTTCCTTGATCAGATGGTCTTGCCAGTTCATGAAGTTCTTTCGTTGCTCTGGCGTCTTGCCAAACGGATTGTTACGATCTGGACTCGCAAGATTCGAGAGCAGTTCTTCATCTGTTTTCTTCATAATCACAATCTTGTCGAACAGTCCGTAAAAGTCAGTGATGTTCTCGGATGATCCACACAAAATAGCGTTAGGATGCTTTGCTAAGAACTCTTTCAATACATCTTCACGCCAGTACCAGCCATACTCTGCGTACCAATCATCTTGGCCAGTCTCTTTGTATTCAGTGACCAGACCGAGAACTTTGCCTGTCTCGAACTCGCGCCATTCACACAAACCCGAAATTTCATCTGTATCAAAAAACTGTTCGTTCCCAATAGATTGAGCGTGCCCAACGAGCGTCGTCTTACCTGATCCAGGAGTGCCTGTTACAAGAGTCGCCATATTACTCTTCGTGAGACTTATTAAACCACTCGTGTTCTAACTCGCTGCGTGGCGAATCGATAACTTTCCACTCACTATCTTCGACCAATAGTGCCTGGTCGTCTGTCAAAAGTACCATTTCAAATTTGTCACTATATTTGGCTTTAATCTCATCAATACTTTGTGTTCGTGCCTTCATGTCGTAGTGCGGAATAGGGACAACCTCTACCCAACCCATACCCTTGGTAGATTCTAAGCCAGTCACCTTTTCTGGCTCATCTATTGAAGAAATCGCACCGATATCAGGACCAGCAATTAACGCTCCTGCGCTTGCGCCTGCGTAGAGACCGCCATTTCTAACATAGTCGTCGAGCAATTTATCAAAACCCGTCACACGAAGCTGCTTTAAAAAGTGAAATGTATTTCCCCCTGCAACATACACAATATCCGTAGCTGCAAGCTGACTCTTCATTTCGTCTTCTGATGCACTTTCAATGTCTAGTTCGGCAATCTGAAAGCCCATTTTATGGAGTACGTCACGGTCTTTATCTATCCACCACACGTCTTCATCGAGATTACCAGCAGTTGGGATAAATAGCAGCTTTGTCTTCTCGGCTTCACGACCAACAAACGTCTTAATGTATTCTAAGCCACTAGATGCAAGGAAGAGTTTCATAGTTTCACCTCAGTTCTTTTATCAACGTAATCACCACCTTTTTCGCCTTCATCGTTCATCCAGACTTTCCGCGGAATGGCTTTATAAATACGAACAGCACCTTCGCCTGTCATTTGTTCTAACTTCCAGTACGGCACAGGTCGCCGATTCTGCAGCAAAGCATGCACTCGCTTAATTTCCTCTGCGTCAGTTACCTCTTCTGCCAACGCTTGGATGTATACACCTTCACCCTTACCTGCTGGAATTGTTGAGTCGTAAACCGTAATAAAAACTTTGTTGTTTGCAGCAATATTCTGAGAGTGTTGGGCATCTTTATCCGAACCCCAATATAGATTGTATTGCTCATCATATGCGCTAAACACGGCGGTGTTCCATGGCTGGCCGTTTTGGTCGGTCGTGGCAACATTTAGATAAATTACTTGTTCGATAATTTCTTTAGCACGGTCACCACTGACACTTGGAGTTGGGTACATATTACTCATTTGTTTCTGCATTTTCTGGACTTCGTGTTTCAATGCGTTTTTGTAAGATCGAAGGACCTACGTAAAGTGTTTGTGAAAACGCCTCCAATAGAGCCATCATCTCTGAGGCATCCTCGGGCTTTACTTCAGTAGTATCTTCTGCATTTTCTGGGCGTGGATGAGCGCCGTTGTTACCTACGCCGCGAACTTCGTGCGCCATTTCTTTTAGAGGTTTCGTGATAATTTGCTCTTTGAGCAGCCAGTCGATTTGTCTCGCAAGGTCATTGCTGACCTCCCGCTCTTTTCCAGTCTTATCTTTTACAGTCCGCTTGCTCGGTGCTCCTTGATCTAAACATATCCCTTGTAGCGCACGTCTTGCCATAGTAACGGCAGCACGCATGGCGCCAACACTTTCACAGAGCAATGCTTCCTCAAAATCAGCTTTAATACTTGGGGGCAGTGAGTCGCTTACCACCCTAGGTAATGCTTTTGGATTCAAACTAACAATCTTCGCACTTGGCAAAATCCTTTGAACTAGAAAGTGTTGTTGACAGTTATTACATTCACCAACTTCGTATCTAAAATTCGTTGTATCGTATTGCGCTCTCCTGATAAGCGTGGTGCCAGTCCTGCAATTTGGACATATTATTGAATTTAGGTCAGCCATAATAAACTTATTTTAACCTGTTATTTAGTAAAAAACCACTGAGGTTGTGTAGCCCACAAGGCTGCCTACAGCCTGTCTTTAATTTGCTTGAATAGTTTTTCGACAGCACTAATCGTAGTTTTTGCAAAGTCATCTTTCTTGAAGTCTCCGTTTTCAACTGCCAAGCAAAACTTAACCGCCATAAGAACCTTTGATTCTTTATTACTACCCATGTAAGCCGAGTTTGACTCGGTGTAAGTAAGTGTTTTGTCACCTAGCACATGGGTCTTGAAGTCACCCTTGGTAAATATGTCTTCGACCCCTTCACATCCATCAATCGGTAATAAGTTTGCTTTTGCCAAGTCATCGTTACCGCCGTAAACTTCTGATTTTAACTTTCTCCGAATCCTCTTGCCAGCATCATCGTCGTCGGTCAGCACAATGAATTGAAGCCCCCACCCAAGGAAAAGATTAACTAGCAGTGGTATCTTAGTTACGCCAGTTGAGGGAATAAAATTCATCTCGTGTGCTTCACCAAGCAGGTGCTTGAATGCCTTCAGGTAGTAAAACGCACTCGGCTCTTCGAGTATGATATTATTTTTTGCTTTTATGACTCTCTGGTGCTGCAGATTTACTCCAATAAGTGTGTAGATGGGTAGCAACGTATCTTGTGATGCTGTACCAAGCTCGTGAACACCGTAGACTTTCGTTTCACTGTTATCATCATCTTCATTCGACCTCTGTACCGCCAGCAGTCTATAAAGCGTATCGGCTTCTATGAGGTAGGGTGAGTGCGTAGTGTATATAATCTGAAGACTCTTTTTAATATCTTCAAAGACTTTTAGCACATCTTCTTGCGCCTTACCATGCAAACTTGCACCGGGCTCGTCTATTAGTAGTACTTGTCCCTTTTCGCTCAACATAGCGCTTGCTTTGAGCTGCAAGAAAAAGGAAAGAAACCACTGCACACCCTTACTGCGCTGCGCTGGGTGCAGGACCTCCTCACCATCCTTCACCCAGAAAACTAGATATGGTTGGCCTGCTGTCGCAGGGTCTGTATCACTATGTCTCTTTAGATCAAACTCAATCTCTATCTTATTATTTTTTCCTATGTACTGACTCCAGAATTCTTGAAATTCCTTCGTGAGTTTTTTGTTAGCATCCCTGATTCGCCGTTCAATAATTCTCTCGTTGTCGCCAGATATATCCTCTGGTTTTATCCCGATTATCGTCAGGAAGTTTTGCGCGCCTTTTATGCCTTTAGTTTTCTGATTATTCTTCACTACATCTGACAGGTCTATCTTTGCCGGGAGCAGACTACCATAGTCTGCAAATAATTCGAATACTGGCATCTCATCCGACAGGCCAGACAAGAATTCATCTGCTGTTGGTTGTGACTTACTTTCAACTTCCGGCTCGGGTGTTGCCTCGGGCGTAGTGCCCGGCTCACCATCACCAGGTTCAGGCGCATCCTCGTTCACGGCCGCATCGCCCACTTGACCCGTGTCTTCCTCTTCTTGCCAGTAATCTATCAAGTTGCTCTGCTCAAGAGAAAAGACGCTATCCTTTTCGGTAACACCAGACCAACGCCGAACAAAGTTCACTCTGTTTTTGTTCTTCTTAATGACTCCGATTAGATCCTCGTGAAGCTCAAAGTTCTCAAATATATCGATTAGCTCAGATTCAGTCAGCTCAAAGGAGCAGCATACTTCTGGATATGACCCATCACTCCTCAGGTAATCTTCATCTAAGACACCATTATCAAAACTGTGAAGCGCCTCAAGAACTGAACTTTTGCCCGATTCATTTTGACCAATAAGTCCAGTTATATTGTCGGTCGACAAGTCGCGCCAGCCCGTATCTAAGATGGATCGAAAGTTTCTTATCCTAAATGCAATCAATTTCACCCTACACCTCCTTTGAGCAATTGTTGATTTAATTATAACCTTTCCACGTCTCAAAATAAATACTGTATAATGCTTATGCTTATTGTCAAATTCCCTCTTCTTTTCTACTGATGGCTAGTGCGAGCAGCTCTCCCCAGCCCTTGCCAATGCCCTCTTCACTCTCTGGCTTCGCGGCACTAACACTAGTTGGAAGCCCCATAATCACTCGCTCGCCATCAATTGCAGTCTTGAGCGCCCTCGCCAAGCTCGCCAGCTGACTAGCATCAACTGAGGAAACTCTAATTCTCTCGCCGGTTGTTGGGTCAACCAGAATTTTACCTTCCTGAGCAATTTCAGCGATCATACTAGATATAACGATTTGCAGGTTACGGTATTGCATTAAATGCTGTTCGTTTCGAGCAGTCGCTGATTTCTTATAGTCCTGTTCTGTCTTTTTCCCAGCCTTTTCGCCTAACAAACGCCGACGCATCGCCCACGTTGTTTTGGAGCCATCTGGTCTTACTTTGGCTGCCTGGCGTTCAACAGCTCGCTTTGTGACATTAAACTCCTTGGCAACGTCTGAATAAGACCTGGTGGCGTCTTCTATAAACCAGGCGTACGCTTTGTTCCAATCTACTTTTTGAGTTGCCACGCTAAAACCTTTCGTTTATGCGTGGTTGCTTATGCTTAGTATATCAGATTAGTGTGTTGGCGCTTTCGCGTGTTCGGCAACATACCGCTTTGCGTTACCAGCTGCAACCTCACTGTATTTAATATTCATTTCAGTGAAGTCGCGTGTCATCTTGCCCATGCTACCACCACCGGTATTACCACTATCGATCTGTTTCTCAAGCTCGATATCACCCGTAGTTGTATGCAGAACATAGTAAAAGTTTCCTTTGACTCTGCCTTGTTCCTTCTTCTTTGGCGCAGCCAACGCAAAAACACCAACTGTTGCCAGCCGAGTAGCCGTGACACGCTGTGATGAGCTCATTTGTCTTTCATCACTTGATTGCTTATCAAAACTAATAATCTGATCCCATGGTAGTTCTTTTATAACCACCCGCTTATTCTTGCGCTTGCCATTCGTAACCGTTACGCCAAGCTCACCAAATTCAAGCTCAAGGTATTCTTGGCCGTGAATATCTGGGTGTGAGCTGTAATAGATGCCGCTAACCGCCAGCTTCTTTTGTTTTGCATCCTTGTCCTGAGGTGTATTAAGTTCTTCCTCCGATTTTGATGCAATTATGATGATGTCGATGAGCCACCAAATACCTAAACCGCCCAAGGTGCAAAGTTTTAGGATACCTGTACCAATCTTGCCTTGATAAAAACGGTCCGCACCGATTGTGCCTGCAAATATTGCTAGTAACAGTGCTGTTTGCTTGCTTTTGTTGGTTGATTCTTTTGCTTCGCTCATACTACCCCCAGATTAATGTTGATCTGTACGGCAAAACAAAAAGCCCGCCGCCAGCGATGGCCGAAGCCACCCATACCCTTTCGAGTATGACCATTCCGAATAGTGCTCTGACGACGAGCTTATTATTCGGAATGGATTTTGGTGACCATGCCAATTGCTTGGTTTAGGTCGTAGTGGTTTGACCACTTACCAATATTATACCCTGTTATTTACTATTTGTGATGGCATATACTCATAGGTAATGAAAGCCAACCATGATATAGAAAAAAGCCGCTGGTGGATGCTCGAAAAGATCAAGCAAGACAGCGAGACCAGCAAGAGTAAGAAGTTTATAACGAGCCTCGGTGAACCGGATGACGAATACACCTCATCTCAACAACGAAAGGTTCTGCTTAGTTTCGTTGCCGATGGCATACTGCGCCTCAAGCCGCATCGTGAGCCATTAGCTGATCTTATTGCTACCGCTAATCCTGAAACCTATTACCATGTCGACTCATTTGTCGTGACTCTGATTGAGCCAAACTTTACAGAAGTTCATGAAAAATATGCCAGCAAATTCCGGAACTACACTGCAAACCTTAGAAAAGAGTATGACGAGTTATACGTTGATATTAGTGATAGAAAGTACTTAATCCACAAGTATAAAGCCGGCTCTACGCTTGATGATTTGATTGATGAGCTATTCTTCAAACAGCACAATAAAAGAGTTCAACGAGATGATCTAATCAACCAAGGCATACTCCGAAAAACCGACAAGTCCCTCGCTAAGCTGATGCATAAAGCTGGCTTCACTGGGATCATTGCCCAAATATTCGTGCCTATTAGAGAGGCGACTGAGGTCAAACTTTCAACTTCTGCCGTCATTTCAACCGATCAAATGAACGCCATAGAACAGCATTTCAAGAGCACAAACTAGACCACTCGCGAGTCTGTGCGTTCCCATAATTAGGCGGTTCAAACTATTACACGATCCCCTAACGTTCCCTTAGGATTCCCTTCAAGCATCGTGAGGTACTTTTTGCTAGAAGATAACTGAGATATGAACTCAGTAGCGAAATTATTAGAAAATCAAATCGAGAATGAGAATGAGAACTGGAAAGACATTCTTGATTTTCGGTTTGTTGATGAGTTCGTAGATGGCTTAGTAAGAAGATATAGGAACCCTGAGTTCCGACGATGGTACTGCAAACTTGTTTATAACATCGGGCCTTATCGCATAAACGAGATTCAGGGGCGTGTTCAGGGCGCTAAAGATGAAGCGAAGTTGTTTAGTAAGTTAGCGAATCAGGAGCTGCAGCTGGTACTGAACAAGAAAAAGAGGCGTGATGGGTAAACATCAACAAAACCCATCATTGCAGTATTCACTTACTGAAAACACCGCTGATGCCTCAGCTATTGATGCTGTATTTAATCAAATTTTCGAGGAGGTAACGACACAACAAGGGCTTACAAACAAAACCAGTAGCACTACAATGCCAACAGAGGTAAAAATCGAAAGGAACGATCATGAAACGAGTAGCGATATATGCGAGGGTTAGCACCGCTCGCCAAGAAGAGGAAGAAACTATTGAGTCACAGATCGGTGCAATCAAAGACCGTGTCAAACAAGACGAACTTAGTGTTGATGAAGGCGCCATATATAAAGACGAGGGCTATACTGGCTCTATTATCGAACGCCCCTCCCTCGATAGATTACGTGATGCCTGCAAAGAACGGCTCTATGATGTAGTTTACGTGTTCGATTACGGTAGATTTTCGCGTGATCTAACGAACTTAATGCTAGTCAAAGACGAGATCGAAAAGCGTGAAATTGAAGTCCGATCACTCCACGAACGCATAACCGGTGAGTCAGCAATCGATCGCCTGCTCTTGCAAGTTATGGGAGCATTTTTTGAGTACGAGAAAAAGAAGATTGCGCAGCGATTTCACAACGGCAAGATTCAAAAAGCAAAGCGTGGTGACATTGTGGGCTATAATCCTCCGTATGGTTACACCTACATCAAAAAGTCCGACAAAACTCCTGGCAAGATAGAAATCAACCCAGCCGAAGCGGCGGTTGTGAAACAAATATTTGACTGGGTAACCGAAGATAACCTATCCACGTATGCGGTAATCAAGAAACTAGCTGAACATGGGATTCTCCCCCGCAAAAACAAAAGCAAATACTGGACTCGAGGCCCAATTAAAAGAATCCTCAACAACGAAACCTACATTGGCCTGCATCATTACAACAAGAGTGAGGCCATAGAACCGCGATATAGACTCAAGCAAACTAAGTACCGCAAGCAGCAGAAAACGGGTCGGCGACAACGACCTCGTGAGCAATGGCTTCCCTGTAAAGTTGATGCAATCATCACGAAACAACAGTTTGACGAAGCACAGAAGCAAATGCAACGACAAAAGAAGTATCGCCGCCGCAATATCAGACACCCCTATTTGCTTACCGGCATGATTGAATGCCCGTGTGGATCAAGACGTAATGGTGACGGACCTGACGGCAAGAAATATTACCGATGCATAATCAGGCACCTGTATTACGACCGAATCAATCGTTGTACTGTTGGGGGTCTGAACGTTCAAATACTCGACCGACTCGTCTGGTCAGAGATTGAACAACTTCTCACCCGCCCCGATGTCATTCGCTCACATGCCGAACAGTGGCTCTCAAAGCGCAATGAACACCAAGAACCGCAAGATGATGTAGATAGTAAGCTCAAGCAGCTCAGAGCGGTCGAGAACGAGCAAAGACGCTATGTTGATGCATACGGCAAAGGCAGCCTGAGCGAAGAGTTGTTCAACGAAAAAATGGCCGAAACAAATGCTAGTCTCAAGTTGATCAAGAAACAGATACAAGAGTCCTCGCAAAACAGAGGTGAAGCTGTTAAAATAAGTGTTGATCAAATCGTTGAAATGGCCGTATTCAAAATTGAGAGCCTCGACTTTGCAGCAAAACGCGATATTGTCGAACGAGTAATAGACAAAGTAATCGCCGATCCGAAAGAGGTAAAAATATGGGGACACTTACCCGTCAATACAGAAAAGGTAAACTATGAGCCTAAGCATCGGAATTGTAGGTCTGCCGAATGTTGGGAAGTCGACGTTGTTTAATGCGTTGACGAAGAATGATATTTTGGCGGCCAATTACCCGTTTGCCACGATTGAGCCGAATACAGGGATTGTGCCGGTACCAGATGAACGGCTACTGAAATTAAGCGAGCTGTATAATAATGCGCCGATTGTACCGGCCGCAGTTACGTTTGTTGATATTGCAGGTTTGGTTGCAGGCGCAAGCAAGGGCGAGGGCCTTGGTAATCAATTCTTGGCTAATATTCGCGAGTGTGCCGCCATCGTCCACCTGGTGCGGGCTTTTGAGAATAATGATATTGTTCACGTTCACGATCGTATTCACCCGAAAGAAGATATTGAAATCATTAACACTGAGTTGATGCTGGCAGATCTGCAAACGGTGGAGAAAAGTTTGCCTCGAATTGCCAAGGAGGCCAAAGCTAATCCGAAGTTTAAGCCAATTCTCGAGTTGCTTACCCAACTGCAACAGCTCCTTGAAGCCGGCGATATTATTGGTATCCACGGACTGGTAAAAGATCTGGATCCTGAATCGGAATCCGGGATGACGCTTCGCTCAATGCAGCTGATGAGCGTAAAACCAGTAATTTATGTGTTCAATATTGATGAGGAAAACTTAACGAACACCGAGAAGCAGCAAGAGCTAACTCAATTAGTTGCCCCCGCCCAAAGTTTGTTTGTAAACGCCCAATTAGAGGCTGAGCTCAAAGATATGCCCGAAACTGATGCCGCAGAACTATTAGAGAGCTACGGGCAAACCGAATCTGGCCTCACAAAGGTTATCCACGCCGCCTTCTCTACCCTTAGGCTTCAAAGCTATCTCACAGCTGGTGAAAAAGAGGTGCGAGCCTGGACCATCAAGCAAGGCTCTACCGCTCCTGAAGCTGCTGGCGTTATTCACGGCGATTTTGAGCGCGGATTCATCGCCGCCGAAGTAGTAACCTGCAACGATCTCCTCACCGCAGGCTCAGTTTCTGCCGCCAAAAGCGCCGGCAAGGTTCGCACTGAAGGCAAAACCTACATCATGCAACCCGATGACATCGTCGAATTCCGCTTCAATGTATAGGCCGAGATCTTAGATCTTAGATCTTAGAAAATAGTTTATGAAAACAAGCACCCAACAATCCCCGCGAAGCGGGTCAGCTAGCCCCCACCCCCTCGCCAAAACCCGAATACCGGAAGTCTGGTTTTTTCGAGTCAAGGAGCAACTTGCCCGAACCCATAGTTCTATAGCATGTGAGGGATGCTTGTCATTGTTGCGACGCGGAAAAACCAGACTGGAGGTATATCGAGCTTTTGGTGCTGGGGGTGCAGTTTTTGTTCTCTTTTTGCTGACAAAAAGGAGAGAAAGAAAAACATTCTCCTCACCACTTTTGACAGCAAAAGTGGAGCAAAACTGCCAACCAGAACTCACCAAGACGATGTTACGAGCGGTTGGTTCGATGGTTAGGAAGGAAGCTGTATCGCCAGCGATGATAGCAACCGGGCCCCTGCCAGAGCCTGTGCTTAATTTGATCGGATACAGGCTATGCCGAAGATGCAAGTTGCTATGTCTGGGAGACTTCGAGTTCTAGAACCTGGCGGCCTGCTTTATTTGAGCGAGAGGCTACATCAACGAAGCGCGAAGCACGGCGCCAGCGCGCAATTCTGTTGGCAAGATACTGTTCGAGCTGCGGGTTCATTTTATAAAGTGGCCGTACCACTTCTTGCTCAAGCACAGTCGTTTGGGTAGAGTTCGGATCCACCATATGAGAAGCAGTTCGTCTCCTCTCTTGTACTTCGAACATCTTCTGCTGAACCATCTGTGCAAGCAGCCTGAGTTCTCTGCGATGCCACGAACGAAACTGCATCTCACGACCCGCGTAGTAAAAGCGAATGGAAGCCATGATAGCTTGTTGGCTAAAGTTTACCTCTTTAATTGACTCGAAGCGAACATCTTCAAAGCTGGAGCGCATCAACTTTTTATCAACCAGAAGTATCCGCCTTGATGTTACACAGAGAACAGCTGTTCCCGCAGTATAAATGCCGCTGATGACTGCTAAAACTCGCTCATCGGGCATCAGCAAACGAGGCAGCTCAATCATTTCTCGTTTTGAAAAGAAATTTAATCGAGTTAGTGCTTGTGTTGGGTAACTTGTCACCTGTGCCATCACATATCCTCCGCTTACAACCTCAGTATAGGTCCCGTCAGGCTTATGAACTGTGCGCTGTTACACAAAGGGCTGTGATTTTTATCACTATAAGCTACTTTTAAATTAGGCTTTGCGCTCGCAGATCTGTTCTGTCATAATTAAGCTATGTTAGCCGATCAAGCAGCGCACGATCAGTTAGTGGAGTTTTTTCAAACTGGCACACAGCTCAATTACAAAAAGGGCGAGTCTATTGTTCATTCCGGCGATGAACCCCGCGGCATTTACTACATTACCAAGGGTTTTGTGAAAGCCTACGCCATTACGAAGTACGGCGAGGAAAACGCGTTAATCGTTCGTCAGAATGGTGATATCTTCCCTTTAATCTGGGCTTTCACTGGTTTACATCGTGATATCACCTACGAAGCCATGAGCGATACGACCCTATGGCGGGTAGCCCGGAGCGAGTTCCTAGCATTCTTAAAAAAGAACGAGCACGTAGTGCCCGTTCTTTTAGATATGGCCATCGAGGCCTACCGCCTCCATTCCGAACGCGTCAATACCCTCGAGTACCGTACTGTCCGTGAACGCTTGGCCAGCTTTCTGCTCACCCACGTTGACCGCTTTGGCAGCCAAGGCGTGAAAGGCAAATCCTTAAGCGCCCCGATCCGACGCGCTGACATTGCCGCCTCAATCAATGCCTCCAGAGAAAGCACCAGCCGCGAACTCTCCGCCCTTGCCCGCGGCGGCTATATCGACCTCACCACCCCATTCATAGAGATCATCAACGAACCAAAACTCCGCGAGTTACTCTAGATCTCAGCCCCGGTAGCCAACATTGGCTACTTTTCCGCGTCGGATAATTAGGTAAACGCTGAATAAGCCGTTCGCCAGCACCCATGTTAAAGGATACAGGATCGTAACAATCGTGTACCTTTCAAGTGCATATAGCGCTAAGCAAAAACGAACAGTATTTACAACATAACTTATAAGTGTTTCCTCTCCTGGCTTATGCCACGACTTTCTAATAGTTGGGATGAATCCCAAGATATCAATAAGTGATAAGAGAATGACTGACAGCACCGCTTGCTCAGCGAACAGCCAGAGCACAAGCGCCACCATTGAAAGCACTAGAAACATTGTGTCTGATTTGGTTATCTCTTTGCTGCCTTTTCTCAGACCAATCAAAGCTATGGCAAGACACACAATTGCAGCCGCTAGCGTAACAAATGCTCCCGGTCCCGCCTTGTCGCTCAGTTGAAGCCCAAATGCAACTGCCGTTACAAACCCCCATATAAACCAGGTAAATATGTGGGGCTTTGTCTTACCCTTAATCGTATCTCTAATGTACGGAATATACCCTATAAACGTGAGGGCGACCGCAATTATCCCGACTAGGTTCTTCATACGTTATTTATAATAGCAGAGTACTAATGCATACTTATTTTTAGTAAATAGAAGCGCTCTAGATTGCCTTTTTCGCCGGCTACCGAGCTATCGGATTTTTTAAGTAGTACAAATCCATTCTGTTTAACCCATTGCTCAAAGTTTTGCAGGATATCGCGGCGCTGGGCGTTATTTTTCACCACACCCTTATTAAGCTGATCTTTACCGGCTTCAAACTGGGGTTTAAGCATCGCTACGATCTGACCATTTTTTGTAATAAGCTTGGCTACACTCTCAAGTACTTTAGTCATGGAGATAAAACTGACATCAATTAATGCAATATCCGCTTTATCCATAAGGTATAAATGCTTGTCATCCTGAACTTGTTTCAGGATCTGATCTGGCTGCGCGTTGGATCCTGAAACAAGTTCAGGATGACAGTGGACGTTACGAATGTCAGTTTTTTCATGCAGCTCTACTCGCTCGTCCCCGCGCAGCCGCGGATGCAGCTGATTGGTGCCGACATCCACAGCAATTACCTTTTTAGCACCGTGTTGCAACGCGTAATCGGTAAAACCGCCGGTGCTAGAACCAACATCGAGCACTATCTTACCTTTGAAGTCTAAGTTTAGCGCTTGGGCTACGGAAGCCAACTTCAAAGCAGCTCGTGAAACATATTGTTCTTTCGCCCCGAATTCGATTTTAGATTCCTCAGATACAAAGTAACCCGGTTTTTTAATTAGCTTGCCATCAACTTTCACTTGGCCGAGACGAATATAGCTCTCCGCCTGGCTGCGGGTTGGCACCAATTGTTTTTGAACTAATAAATGATCGAGCCGATGCTTATTCATATGTCCCGTTACAAGCCGTGCCAATTGCTATAATCGCCAATGCCGTAAATGCAATAAATACGGCAAACGGCACACTTATCCATCCAAGTACACGAAGCCAGGTATTGGTACGTTTTATAAGGTTTCTTGAAATGAACACAATGAAAAGTATTGTTAAAACAAAGATCACCAATTGTGCTATATTAGCGTTTCGCATATCGGTTCGATTGCAAGGACCAGTTCCTAAAAAAGCAATGTAGTTTAACATCTCAAACTATTGTAGCAGCTAAATAATATAATATGCGCCAGATTGAGGCTCATAGATTCTTATACGTCTTTTCATTGCGATTCGTGATGCGCCTTATCTCAAAATGATTCTCATCCTGAAAATATACCACCCGTATTCTGCCGACCCTTGCTCGAAATAAGCCACCCTGGTTCTTGAGTGCTTTAATATCTATATTTGAGACCTGGCCTGCCGCCAGCTTCCTAAGCATCGCTAGTACTTTTTCACGCTCTTTTGGAGATAGACGCAGTAAAAATTTAGTTACTTTGTCGGCCATTTTCGTGATCTTGCAATTTCTGGAGTGCCGTAATTAAATCGGCAACCGGCACGCCCCTCTCAGAAATCTCGGTAAAGTCCAAATCCCAGACAGCATCCTTAACAGGCTCTATATTGAAAACCGGCTTTGAACGCTTAATAACCGTAAAGGTTACCCCATTGGCAACTGCCTCTATAACTGCCGGGAAGTCAGTTCGTAACTGTTTTAAACTAATTGTTGTCTTCATGTTAGGATTTTATCTAAAGTTTAACTTAAAGTCAACTAAATATACCCCGTTCTCAAAATCAGCTCGTCCTGTCATCCTGAACTCGTTTCAGGATCTCCTTCGTCTGCCAGGGTTTTTCTGGATTCTCAGTCGAGCTGAGAATGACAGAAATATGCTCTCGAGGGTTGTCATTCTCGACCTGATCGAGAATCCAGTTATTCAAAATCATCAGTTAAATCCTTCCACGTGGGGTTATCTTTTTCGATTAGCTCAATTTTCCATATGCGATTCCAGTGCTTCAACTGCTTCTCGCGATAGATAGCTTCTTCGACACTGTTCGTTTCCTCAAAATAAACTTCCCACGACCTCACGGTCGGGGTATTGGCTCCTTCAAACTAACCGAAGGTTAGTTTGCCCACTATCCTGTTTGCCTTGGTTTTCTATGTAGCTTCGTATAGTGCTTTCGTTTATGCCAACTGTGCTAACAAAGTAGCCTTCCGACCAAATACTGTCTGTGCCCCAGTAGATCTTTTTTAGAAATGGTAGCTCGGCCTTCATGCCTCTTGCAGTGTTTGCCTTAATTATACCCACCACCTTACCTACGGACCACGTTGGTGGAATGGAAACGAGCATGTGTATGTGGTCTTTGTCGGTATTGGCAGTTTTGAAGATGACTTCAGGGTAGTGGTCCTGGATTTCTTTGATACGAGATGTAATGAAGGCCTTAACGCCTTCGTTGATGATACTGCGTCGGTATTTGGTCGGAAACACTATATGGTAGTCACAGAGGAATACACAGTGGGATTTATGACGATAGAGCGTTGGCATTACCTACTCATGATAGTCGGTGCAGGCCGAAAGCGGCAAACAAGCTAGTGGGTTAGGGCATACTGCCCACGACCTTACGGTCGGGGTACTGTGCGCCTGGAATAGACGAGCCTGTGAACATCGTATTTACTTGTGAAGCTCTGATGATCTGCAGATTTATGTTGATCCGCTCTTTTAGTAAGATCATTTGTAACACCAATGTATAGTGTGCCGTTTTTCTTACTAGACAAGATATAGATGTAATATGTATTCACGGAGATTATTGTACAGTTTTTCTGGATTCTCAGTCGAGCTGAGAATGACAGAGAAGTGCCTACTTCTTGCGCTCGCGGTAGCTACCGTCTTCAGTGCTGACCGAGATGATATCACCTTGTTTGATAAAGGCTGGCACCTTAACAATTAAGCCCGTTTCAACGGTTGCGTCTTTGGTGATGGCATTGGCGGTATCACCTTTGACTACATCTTCAGCATAGGTTACCTCAAGATAGACGTTCTTCGGCAGCTCAAGGTTAATAACCTGACCATCAAAAAATTGGAGACCAGCGGAATCGCCCTCTTTCAGATAGAATTTAGCATCCTCAGCAATATCAGTTGCAATCGAAAACTGCTCAAAGCTTTCCGGATCCATAAAGTGATACTCTTGGTCAGTGTACAGATACTGTACTGTTTGCGTGTTCACACTGGCTGGCTCAATCTTGTCGGCACCTTTAAAGGTTTTGGCCAGTACATTGCCATCAATCAAGTTCTTCAAGCGCACATTTACAATAGAGCCGCCGCGACCCATCACCTTTTGACTATATTCGATAACTTTAAATGGCTTGCCGTCTAGTTGAACCACAGTGCCTTTTTTAAGGTCAGTTGGACTTAACATAGATTATTGATTTTAGATTATGGATTATTGCATTAATCCAATATCACAGACGCTCCTTATTCGCCTTTATTAATCCGTACAACAGCTTTTGTGTTAATGTTGTTTGATGCAGAAGTCTCTGCAAACCGGTTGCTTTTAGAAACGTGACATCCGAAGCTATGTAAGCCTGAGTTTCAACTTCTACCAAAGAACCGTTAGCAATGTAGTAAAATTGATTCTTCTCTCTTGCGCTTGCCCTGCCAAAACCCTCTGCGATGTTACTTGGTACTGATACCGCCGCACGTTTCATCTGAGATGATAACCCGTATTTCTCATCTATCGGAAACTCACTTGTTAACGCGTACACCATCTTTGCGAGTTTTCTCGCTTCCTGCCAGACAATTAAGTCCGTATATTTGGCAATTGTGCGTTCTTTATATTCTTGATGCCCCATATCAATTGCCCCTTCTATAATCGATAATCAAAAATCTATAATCAGCAGCTTTAGCCCTGTGCTACGAATGGCAAGAGTGCTAAATGGCGGGCTCGCTTTACAGCCGTTGCTAGAGCTCGTTGCTGCTTAGCCGATAGGCCAGTCTTGCTAGCTGGCTCTATCTGACCAAACTGGTTAATAAACTTCTGGATGGTTTTAACATCCTTGTAATCAAAATATGTAATGTCTGGTTTTCTTTTTCCGTTCATAATTATCCTTTTGTCATATTTATCACGTAGCATTGATCATTGACCAGAGATGTTTCGTTGAACATGTTACATGTTACTTGCTACATCTATGCTACATGCAAATTGTTACATGTTAAATTTACTAAAATGGTATTTCGCTTAAATCAATTGGTTTGTCGTCGATGTCTTCAATCACGACATCATCGTTCTTTTTAGAATCGCTAGAGCTACTTGAGCTTGAGCTGCTAGAAGAGCCGCCACTAAAGCCACCACCATCGTTGCCACCGCCCACAAAGTTGAAATCTTCTACAATCACCTCGACCTTGCTACGCTTTTGACCGTCTTGATCCCAGCTACGCTGATCGAGTCGACCGGAAACTAAGATAGGACGACCTTTTTGCATGTACTGCGCAATAACTTCACCGGTCCGCCCCCAAGCAACACAGTCAATAAAGCTTACTTGCTCCTGGGTGGATCCATCCTGGCCCTTCCAAGTACGGTTTACTGCGAGGGCAAAGTTAGTAACACTTTGCCCGTTTGGCGTCTGACGCGTTTCAGGATCACGCGTCAGGTTACCCATCAAAATTACTTTGTTAAACCCTTTTGTCATATGTGGCTCCTTTCAGCCGCAGAAAAATGGAATATGAAAAATGAAAAAAGCTGTAATTGTCATCCCGAACTTGATTCGGTATCCGATAATTGATTAGATTCTGAATCAAGTTCAGAATGACAAACCCGCCGTATTTCTTATTTCTTATTTCGTATTTCATGCAGTTACTTTACTCCTCGCTTACACTCTCATCGTCAGATTTTGCCTCACCAGCAACTGGCGCCTTCAAGTCCTTCTCTACCATCAGGTAACGAACAGCTTCGTCGGTAATATTGAGCAAGCTCTGCACCTTGTTGGCATTTGCTGGTGCAATTGAAACCTCAAACAGCACATACACCGCAAAATCTTGTTTTTTAATTGGGTAGGCAAGCTTCTTTTTACCCCAGTTGTCTTTAGAGACAACCTTACCACCGTTATCGGTAATGATTTTTTCCACCTTCGCCAGTGGTTTTTCCAGATCAATTTCAAGATCCGGGTGTAGTAGTACGGTTAATTCGTACAATTTCTCCATCGAGAACTCCCTTCGGTTCCATCCTTCGCATAAAGCTTCGGAGGAGCGTAATCTCTCTAAATTACGCTTGAGTTAATATTGTAGTGACAATTATATCAAATTTACCCCTGTTGGTCAAATCAACCTTCATTCCCTAATTTTCGATTTTGCACCCTTAAGGAGGCGTCCTCCGCATGTACTTTTTACTTCGCCTAGAACCAGCAAAAGACTAAGCTGATCCAGTCAATTCCCCTTCATCTGCCACTTCACCACCGCCAAACACATCATCAAGGCTGGAGACTAGTACATCTCGAGGTCGGGCGCCATCAGCGGGTCCGATAATACCTTGTTCTTCCATATCTTCAATTAAGCGGGCGGCACGAGCGTAGCCAACTCGTAAGCGTCGCTGCAGCAGGCTGGCGGAGGCTTTACCACTTTCAATTACGCAGCGAACGGCGTCTTGAAACATTGCATCATCACTACCGGTATCGCTATCCATAACAAGGCCACCCTTACCAGAAATCTGGACTGGCTGGGTTACTACCTCATCATTATATTCTGGAGGTCGCTGCATCTTAATAAAGTCTGTTACTTTCATTACTTCGGGATCATCAACAAACACACCTTGCACACGACGTGGCTTTGGATTGGCCGCCGTTGTGATAAGTAGATCGCCCTTGCCGAGAAGCTTTTCGGCCCCCGCTTGATCAATAATAGTCCGTGAATCAATCTGACTTGCCACCGTAAACGCAATACGAGCCGGAATATTTGCCTTAATCAAGCCAGTAATAACGTCAACGCTTGGACGTTGAGTTGCAAGCACTAAATGGATACCGACAGCACGAGCTTTTTGGGCAATGCGGACAATGAGCGCCTCAACATCGCGAGCCGCCAGCATCATCAAATCCGCCAGCTCATCGATAACAATCACAATGTAGGGCATGTGATCTTCTTTATTAGCGGCATTATAGCCAGCAATATTACGTTGCTTCTTTTCGGCCAAGTGCGTGTAGCGGCGCTCCATCTCATTCACCGCCCACTTCAGTGCTGAGATACATTTTTCTGGCTCTGTGATAACCTCTGTTAAAAGATGTGGCATATGGTTATATGGTGCGAGCTCAACCTGTTTTGGATCTACTAAAATCATCTTAAGATCGGCCGGCGAATTTCGATACAACAAGCTGGTAAGCAGTGTGTTGATCATCACCGATTTACCAGAACCCGTTTGACCAGCAATCAGCAAATGCGGCATGCTCTCAAGCTCACCGATGACCGCCTGCCCAGATATGTCTTTACCAATTGCAAAACCAAGTGGTGAGCCACTGTTCTTCCAGTTATTCGATTCTAAAATGCTACGCAGGTTGACCATTGCCGCTTTTTTGTTCGGCACCTCAATACCAACTGCACGTTTACCAGGGATCGGAGCCTCAATACGGATCGCCTCCGCGCCAAGGCTCAAAGCTAAGTTACCATCAAGTGAAGAGATCTTGGAAAGTCGTACTCCGGATGGTGGTTTCAGCGTATATTGGGTAACCTTTGGCCCAACGTTGGCCTCCTCCATCTCAACACTAATCTTGAAATCCGCCATGGTATCTTTAATGACCTGTGCGTTGTGTTTAATATCGCCTGCGTCAGCCTTGCTCTGTTTGTTACTTAATAGATCGAGTTCAGGCAGGTTCCAATTAGGATCGCTTGCCATGGTAAGCGCATTTTTGTTCTCTTCAATCTTATCTTGCACAACTGAGTTTTTTAAAGAAGAAAGGCGTGGCTTGGCCTCCTCTTTACCTCCTTCGGTGTCCTCTTCCAACAATCCACCGGTATTAAGTTTGAGTTCTGGCTCTTTACCGACATCCTTCTTTTGCAAACCATCCTCAGGCAACTCATCACGCTTAAAGATGCCGAAGAACGCCAAGAAGACACTTTTAATTGGAATTTTAAAGATAAACAGAACTGAGAGGAGAATGAGTGCAAACAAAACAACACCAGCGGCAATCGGACTTAAAAAGCCACTTAAAAACTGGTCGAACGTAGCGCCGACCATACCACCACCCTTGCCCGCGTTTACTACCTGAGCAGATTCAAATTTATCAACAAACAGATGCAGAAAGCTGCTCAAGCTTGCTATAAATACAAATGCACCAAAGTAGACACTAAGCGAGAGACGATTATCCTCAGAAAGCATCTTTTGTACTGTCAGTACAATGAGTACCAACGGCAGCACGAAAGCACTATAGCCAAACAGTGTTCGGGAGGCATCAAGCAACCCTTGAGGGAATGGGCCTGCCAGATTGAAAATTGCCAGAATGAGGAGCACTGCGGTTAACCCGATAACGATACTAACCACCTGCTCCCACCAACCACTCGGCAGCAGATGCTGAGCCTTAGGTGGCGCATTCTTTGCAGATTTCTTAGATGCCTTTTTTCTTTTTGCCATTACCCTAGTAGTATACCATAAGCGTTATAAAATTACAACAGTTATTTGCAATTGCTTCAACCGGCCTTATGTAGTGACCGCATCAATGATCTCAGAAAACCTTCTGGTCATCGCCTCGTCTACCGTTTTTTGTTCAAAATCCAGATCATTACTCGTAACAACGGCAAAACGATGATAGACCTCGCCACCCATAGTTCGCGCCACATCTTGAAGATGTACGCATGGTAGCAGTGCCGTAGATCCAGAACCCACACCAACGAGTACTACTTGTTTACCCTCAAGAGCGTCACCAAGCATGCAATCGAGAGCATTTTTTAGAACGCCCGTGTACGAACCGTTATAAATAGGGCTCACCAGACATACAACTTCGGCTTCAGCGATTGCGACCGCAAGCCCTTCAACATTTCCGTCATTGCTCAAACTTGGGTTCTTGTGCCAAGCATGTTGGGCAAGCGGTAAGGGCTTATACCCCAGCTTCCAAATCACTGGCTTTACACCTAGATCTAAAGCACGCTCTTCGATCACATCAACTATGAAATTACTCTTTGATTCTTCTTGCCGTACACTGCCACCAATTATTAACATCTTCTTACTCATGAAATCATCATAACACATTTAACTATTGAAATATATAGAAAGTTTGATATAATAAAATCTAGTGGAAGATCTATCAAAGTTATTTAGCGCCCTAAGCAACCCTGTCCGACTGGAAATATATCAGCGAATACTCACTGAGGCTTGTGAGTGCGAGCTTGATAACAAAAAAAGTATTTCTGGTAACTGCGTTGGTGAGCTTGCAAAAGATCTAAAGCTTAACCAGCCTACTGTTTCGAACCACATTAAAGAACTCATTGCCGCTGACCTCATCGGTATTCGCAAAGTTGGCACTAGATCTTACTTGTTCGGGACTAAACAGTCGGTAAGTGACATGGGTGCTTTTGCTAACCACATTTACGCAGAAGTAAATCGCACCCCTAACTCGTTCTAGTATTATGTGTAACATCAAAAGACTACATCTAGTTGCCTTACTGAGTGGAGCAAACTTTACTGCAACTATATTCACACTTTACTTATTAGCAAATACCATCAGCCTGCAGCAAGTAATTATCTCTCAAATTATTTACGCTGTTGCTTCATTCGTTGGAGAGATACCTTCCGGCATGATTTCCGACAAGTTCGGTCATAAGAAAACGGTAATTACCGGCTATGCCACGTTGATGCTCAGCCCCATTATGATGATTCTTGCTCCTTCCGCTACCACCCTCTACATCTCACAGGCGTTTAACGGACTAGCTGGTTCTGCGCTCAGCGGAAGTGAAGAAGCTCTATACTACGACTCTTATCAGGAAGAAGGACGCCCAAAGCAAGATTTTACAAAATTTTTCTCAAGGTACAGTTCATTACCTATCTTAGGTTTCATTATCGCGTCTATTGTGAGTGGTATTCTACTTCAATTGTTTGATAGCGAGTCCTATATACCAATCTACCTGCTCAATCTTATTAGCTCCGCAGCAACTACTATTGTTGCTGCCACTTTAGTAAGCACTAAAAAAGAATTGGAGGTTATCGAAGAGAATCCAATTAGCCTGCTCAGAAATAGTTGGAAGACGGTTCGAAGTAGCAAGATATTATTTTCGCTAGCAATGTTCGGCCTTTTATCACTTAACGGTGAGTATTTCCTACGTCAGACATACCAGCCATTCTTTCAACAAGTCGGTGTATTACCATTATTTATGGGTGTCGTCCTAGCGGTTGGGTCAGCACTTAACTTTTTAGTAGTTCGTTACTCGTATAAGTTAGAAAAGTTCATGAATTTAGAGCACATCCTACTGCTTCATACCTTATTACAAGGGTTCTTATTTATCGCTCTTGGTATGCTAGGTCAGCCTGTAGGCGTGGTGATCCTGTTCGTCTTGCTATTTAGTATGTTCAATGCACAGAACCCTGTTGTGTCTGATTACGTAAACTCTAGAATTGAACCAAACCGTCGTGCAACTGTACTTTCTACAATTTCTTTCGTACGACAAATTGGGCAAACACTCATACGATTTGTATACGCTATTCTACTTGGCTACATTGGCGTGGCGCATAGCTACAAAATTCAAGGATTCTATTTAGTACTTGGTGGCTTGCTAGGATACTGGCTTCTTGTTAAATGCGGCTGTACATACAAGATTCCACGTCATGAACCTGCGCCTTTACCGACCGAAGTTAAGCAAGGAGGACCATTTGAGCTTTAATTCTAGTACAAGAAGTGAAAGCTCACAAACAAATTATCAGTTCTGATTTTGCCCGTCTTGGATTAGGTCCCAACTTTGGACGGATCGCGAGCAAGACAATTTTTGAGTTATGGTATACTGGGTAATTATGTCGGACCACGATCCACACTATTTAGCTGCTACCAATGTTTTGCTGGTGCGAGAAGGCAAAGTTCTCCTTAGCCGCAGGCAGAACAAGGGTTGGGGTGACGGCATGCTTTGCATTCCAGGAGGCCATGTTGAGCCGGGAGAAACGCCCGCCCAAGCAGCAGTACGTGAGCTGAAGGAAGAGCTCGGTATGCGCATTGATACTTTCTTTGCGTTGAAGCAAGACAGTCCCCCGGAAGGAACTATCTCAGTACCATCTTCACGCTCGAAACCGACCAAGAACCAACTAATAATGAACCTCGTGAGTGTAGCGAATTAGTCTGGGTCGACCCCAAAAACCTCGGTGATGATGTAATCGAAAACTTTAAACTGATCATCCAAAAGGCCTACGTTCATGATAAGCACTACATCGAGTTCCAGGCTTAAGCTACACTTTTCGGGCAATTAAGCGGGCGCTGGTGAAGCCCGTTGCATTTCCGGTTTCCTCGTAGTACAGAATCTCCCAGTCAGCGTAGAGCTGTTTTAGTTCATCTGGTTGCAAGAGAAATGTGAAGTAACCTGGTGCTATGCGCGGATCGGTATGAATTATAGGCTGCTCAATGTACGAGCTAATGACATTAATACCGCCCTTTTCTGTTACACGCTGAATATTTTTAATGGATTGATACGCTTCTTCGTTTTTAAGAAAATGCAGCACCATCTCGCAAACCACTAGGTCGAAGCTGCCTTCTGGAAAATCTGGCAAGGTCTGCTCAAGTACTACTAAGTCCGGCTGTTTTTTAGCCACTTTTTGTAGATATGCAACTGCTTCGGGATTTGGGTCAGTCGCCACAACCTTCCAGCTCTTTTTAAGCAAAACCTTTACCTCGTTACCAAAACCAGCGCCAATATCCAATGCTTTGCCAGCCTTTTGAATATACGAAAGTGCCTTACTAAATGTTGCTCGCTGGCCGCCATAGTAGTAAAAGCCGCCAGATTCAAACTTATTGCGCTGCGTTCTCCCAAACAAATTTCTGGTTACAATGAACTTCTCAATTTTTTCTTTCATGATTTTCCTTTTTAATCCCTGTCGAGTGAGTTGGCTAATACCTCAAGCATTGCGAACCACCCTATATATTTTCACCGCATTTTTGTCTTTCGAGATCCTGAAACAAGTTCAGGATGACAGATTGTGCCGCTTGCTGAATTAACGGCCGGAATCTGCTTGGGGTTTTGGTTTTTGACTGCTTTGGCCGTTTGGCCCTATGACGTTTACAACTGGAATGAGGACGGGGCTGCGGCGAGTGTGTTCGTACAGGTAATGGCCAATGTGGTCTTTTAGTTCTTGCTTGAAGCGATCGAGGTCCACTCGAGTGAAGCGCTGTGAGGCGGCTCTTTTAAGCTCGTTTCTGAGGCCATCCATGAGCTCGGTGTTGTCTCGAATATAGATGAAACCACGAGTGATGATATCAGGACTCGTGAGCAAACGACCAGTTTTACGATCTACTGTAAGCATCACCACTACCATACCTTCTTCGCTCATCAACAAACGATCCTTGGCTACCAAGCCAGGAACAACCGCCCCGGTTTGATCTACCAAAACTGCGCCAGCGGGCGCCTCTTGGCCTTCATACATCTTGCCGTCTTTATCGAATTCAACGATTGAACCATTTCGAGCAAGTATCACCTGCTCTCGACTCATACCCGCCTCAATAGCTATGTCTTTGTGGTAAGTGCGATCAAGCATACTTCCATGGTGTGGTAGTAACCATTTTGGTCGTGTGAGCTCAATCATTTCTCGGTGCTCATCACGACGAGCGTGACCAGAAACGTGTAGAGGACCACAGCCGTCAACATCTGTCGATACGGCCCTAAATAAGTGCACGCCCAACTCCGCAAGGTCAGCACCAATCTGTTGGTAGCGGATTTCGTTGCCAGGAATTGGTGTAGAGCTAATCACTACGGTATCTTCGCTCTTAAGCTTAATGTGTTTGTGCTCGCCAATACTCATACGCTGCAACGCCGCGTTTGGCTCTCCCTGGCCACCAGTACAGACCACCACCAGCTGATCGTCTTTGACATTTGGCGCTTCGCGCATTGGCACAACAGTTCCTTTTGGAATCTTGAGGTTGCCCAGACGCACTGCCAGCTCTGCCACCCACATCATAGAACGGCCGTCAAATGCTACCTTTTTGCCTGCAGCAGCGGCGGAGTTAATAATCATCTGAATGCGATTCATGTTAGTCGAGAAGATTGCCACAAAAATTCTGCCGGGAGCCCGAGCAAAAATGTCATCAAAGCTTTTTTGTAGCGTATGTTCAGTCTGTGTTCTGCCAACGGCATCAGTGTAGCTGCTTTCGCTCATCAAGAGCAGAACACCCTCGTCACCGGCCTGTCTTAGACGAGCGATGTCTGATGGCTGATGATCAAGTGGCTCAGGATCAAGCCTAAAATCGCCCGTGTTGATAATCCTTCCAACAGGTGTATCTATGATAACTGCCGAGGCGTCAGGAATGGAGTGAGTGATCCGTATACATTCAATTGTAAACGGCCCAATCACTAGGCGCTGGTGATTATCCATATGCATCTCAACCAACTCTGGTTCAAAATCGATACCGTTTTCTTGTGAGTTCTCAAACTGCTTACCAACCATACCAACAGTAAAGTGACTGCCGTAAATTGGTGCCGGATACTTTGGCACTACATACGGCAAGCCACCTGTGTGGTCCATGTGGCCATGCGTGATCACATAGCCGCGAATTTTATCTTTAATTGTTTCTAAATAATTAGTGGCAGGGATAGCGAAGTTAACACCGGGTAGATCAACTGAGAGATCAAAACCGCAATCTACCACAATGGCATCGTTGCCGTATTCAATCACCGACATGTTCTTCTCACCGATACCCTCTAGGCCTCCGAGGATGGTAATGCGAAGTCGCTCAGGTTGCAGCTTTGGAATAGTCTCAACTTGATGTTCGTGATGCTTTTCAAACACATTCCACCGATCAACCGCCTTATCAGCTGTTTCAAAATTACGTCGACCGGCGCGCATTGCCTCGCCCCGATTGGTTTGCATTTGACTGATCTGCACCCGCTTTTGCGGCTGCCCATTTTGCCTACTCTTATTTTCGTACTTATTCACCTTCTCCCGTCTTTGTTCGGGCTCTTTTGGCTGCATTCTTGGTTTTACCATATTCATTTACTCCTTTGTCGTAAACTATTTATCATTTTGCATGTTTCATTGATCATAGATGTAACATTTAACATGTAGTTGCTCGAGCCGAAAGGCTGATACATGTTACATGAAAAATCTATGCTACTTGTTACATGAGACATGCTAAATCTTCTCCAATATAGCTGGAATTCGGCTGAAGTCGTCCAGAAGTGTTTGACGCATGCCACCGTTATACAGTGCCGCTGCCGGATGAAACAGCGGTAGGACAACCAAACTGTAGGTACTCTGCTGTGTTGATGCCTCCGCTGCTCGTTCTTCGTATTGTCCATACGCATCACTCTGCTGCTCGGCCTCACCTTGCATACCACCCGCAGTTTGGCTCCCCATCTTGCCTCCTGATTCATTCCTCTTGATTCTAATCCTTTTTGGCTCACCGTGGATGGCACTAATTTTTTGGCTCGGCAGAAAATATTCCATGCTGTGCCGACCTAATGTTACTACCAACTCTGGTTGTATAACATCGAGTTGACGCACCAAGTATGGCCAAAAAGCCTTCTTCTCATCCGGTTCAGGGTCACGATTATTCGGTGGCCGATACTTCACAATATTGGTGATATAAATATCTTCGCGTTTCATCCCGATACTTTCCAGCATCTCGTTTAAGAACTTGCCAGCTGCACCCACAAAAGGCTTCCCCTGTTCATCTTCATTCTTACCTGGCGCTTCACCAATAAAAACAATGTCTGCATCAGGGTTCCCATCCGCAAACACCAACTGCGTCGCCCCATCACGCAGCTCAGGACAAACATTGTTTTTCACAATATCATCCGCAATTTTCTGTAGGTCATCTTTTTTACTCATTCTTAGAGCAGTCTACTTTCGTTTCTTTGCTATCAGATAGCCGACAATAATACCGCTGAACATCATTAAGAATGCACCCGTTACCGTATAGCCATCATTGCCAGACCAATCCGAGGGGCCAGCCGCAAAACGCCAGCCCACTATAAACAAAGTGATTGCTGCTAAGCTTAAGCTCCCGTCTATAAGCTTGCTCTTGGTTAGGCTCTTTCTCATGAACACTAATGCAATAGCAAAGGCTATAAGTATTATGCTGAGCGGGCTTGTGATGTACATTAATGCTTCTCGAGAAACGGTAAGCCCAAAGAATGTTTTTGCATTTCCCACTACACCCGAGAGCAATAAACAAGCAACAATTAGTCCCCAAACCTTTTTTGTATCTACGTACTTCTGCGCAGCTTTACCCACATCAATTCTCCTTTGCGGCTTTTATTGAGAGGTTCATGCGACCCCTATCATCAATTGCCATTAGCTTCACTTTTACTTCATCGCCTTCGTTGACAACATCGGTTACTTTCTCTACGCGCTCATCGGCGAGCTCAGAAATATGTACCATTCCGTCAATGCCAGGCATAAAGTTTACAAAAGCACCAAAGTCCATTACTTTCACTACTTTACCGCTGTAGATTTTGCCAACTTCTGGCTCTTCAACTAAGCCCTTAATCCACTGCAATGCCTTTTCAATCGATTCAGTATCAACGGCAGCAATCGTCACCAGGCCGTCGTCTTTAATATCAACTTCAGCACCGGTTTCTGAGGTGATCTTATTAATGGTTTCTCCACCCTTGCCAATAATGGCACCGATTTTTTCAGGATTTACCATCAATTTTTCAATTCGTGGGGCGTAGGGGCTGAGCTTTTCGCGCGGCTCTGCCAGCACTGAAACCATGTGCTCCAAAATTTTTGCTCGACCAACCTTACCTTTTTCAATCGCTTCACGCAGCACTGAAACTGGCAAACCATGAACTTTCATATCCATCTGCAGCGCCGTGATGCCTTTTTCAGTACCAGTTACCTTAAAGTCCATATCGCCCGCAAAATCTTCAGCATCGGCGATATCGCTCAGCACATAAGGGGTATCGCCATCCATCATAAGGCCCATTGCAATACCAGAAACTGGGCGTTTCAACGGAACACCGGCATCCATTAATGCCAGACAGCTTGAACAGGTTGCCGCCATAGAGGTGGAACCATTTTGAGACATAATTTCGGTGACTGAACGAATGGCATATGGGAAGTCTTCAACATTTGGTAGCACCGCTGTTAAAGCGCGTTCCGCTAAATAGCCATGGCCAATTTCACGCCTGCCCGGTGAGCCGAGGCGTCGAACTTCGCCAACCGTCCAGTAAGGTGCATTGTAATGATGCATGTAACGGCGTTCACCGTCGTTTTGTTCCATAGTGTCAACCATCTGGGCATAACTGAGTGGCGCCAAGGTGACAATATTGAAGGCTTGGGTCATACCGCGCGTGAAGATGCTTGAACCGTGAGTTCGTGGCAGCACACCAACCTGGGAACTCAACGGGCGAATCTCATCAAGTTTACGGCCGTCTGGTCGTAGTTGATGGGTAACGATGCCTTTACGCACATC
Source organism: Saccharimonadales bacterium (SeqCode) (assembly GCA_046350615.1). GTDB lineage: Bacteria > Patescibacteriota > Saccharimonadia > Saccharimonadales > UBA7683 > UBA7683. The sequence continues at coordinate 263,579 of JAXMAA010000001.1, forward strand.
CTCGTGAAGTGCCTTGGTGAAGGCTTCATCGTATTCTGCCTGCAACCCTTTATACGCTTCTTCTCCATGCTTTTCGGTCATTTCATCGTGCAGTTGGGCTCGAAGTACTGAGATAAGCTCATTGCGCTCCGGGTATTCTTTTCTAATAGCATCACCTAGCTTGCCTTCAACCCATTCGTTGATTTCGTTCTGAATCGCCTCATCTGGTAGTACGAGTTCATATGCGAGTTCTTTTGGCTGAATCTTTTGAACAAGCTCTTCTTGCAAAGCGATTGCTGGCTGCATCGCTTGCAGTGCCCATTCAAGGCCATCGCCGATAATTTGCTCACTTACTTCATTTGCGCCCGCCTCAACCATAATGATGGCATCTTTGGTACCAGCAACCACTAAGTCAAGTTCGGCCTTTTCAAGCTCTTCTCGAGAAGCGAATGCCTTGTATTCGCCGTCAATATGCGTAACCCGAAGCCCCGCAACCGGACCGTCAAATGGCGCACCGGTCAACATCAAGGCAGTTGATGCGGCAATCATACCAATCATATCGGGGCGGAAGTTTGGATCCATCGAAAGTACGGTTGCCACTACTTGCACTTCTTGACGGTATCCCTTAGGGAACAGTGGCCGAATAGGGCGGTCTATCAAACGGCCAATCAAAATTGCCTCGTCTGAAGGTCGGCCTTCTCGTTTTATGAACCGACTGCCGCTAATCTTCCCAGCCGCATAAAATTTTTCTTCATAATCAATCGAAAGCGGGAAATAATCCAGCACTACAGGTCGAGAACCAACCATCGCCGTTCCAAGCACTACTGTTTCACCATAGCTCACCAAAACACTGGCGGTTGTTCTAAAACCAACCCGATTTACTTCTAAGCTCAGGGTCTTGCCTTGAAATTCGGTTTCTACCCTGATGATGTCTTTCCCGAATGGGTTAATAATTTGTGACATTCTGACTCCTTCGTCGTATGTATCAGGTAGCAAGTAACATGTTGCAAAGATGTATCACGCAGCATGTAACAGATGAAAAATTGCTACATACAACATGGAACATCTCTGATACATGAAACATGGTAATTGCTACATTTTAATGTAATTCGTAAGAACGATTGCCACCCCTAGATCGACCAGGTGTAAAGCGCTCAATCCTCTCCTTTTGCAAGGAGAGATATCAGTTCTTTACTTGCGCAGTCCTAGCTTTTCAATAGTAGCTTTATACGCAGAATAGTCTTGGTCTTTCAAATAAGCGAGCAGCTTCTTACGTTTACCAACCATCTGAAGCAAGCCACGTCGAGAGTGATTATCCTTCTTGTGAACCTTCAGGTGCTCAGTTAATTCTTTAATACGTTCTGTCAAAATTGAAGCCTGCACCTCTGGTGAGCCAACATCGTTCTTCGCACGCTGTGTTTTTTTAATTGCTGCCGTCTTCTTTTCAATAGTGATCATTCATTCTCCACTTTGTCATCCTGAACTTGTTTCAGGATCCAATCAATTTATATTATTCAGATTCGTATCGGAAAAGCTAGATAGCACTCTCCCTAATGGCGTTGATCCCATTGTAACAGATGAGTATCAGTAATGCAAGGTGCCATGTCCACTATCATTAACCCGCACCCATCCCATAGTGCTAGATGAAGCTGAGAGGTATCCAGTGAATAACGAACAAAGCTAACCCAAGATCTTTACACAAGCCCAAGATAATAATTGAGGCGTAAGACGTTGTGTAACTTAAGAATCTCCCAGGGTGACATCATGCGAAACACCCCCCAGAGCATCGAATTCTCTGAAATCAACCTCCTGGCCTGGGTCAACGCTGCGGCCAGGGACGACGTGGTTATCGCCGAGTTCATCACTTTCTGGTGGACGGCAAATCCCAACACGATCATCTGGATTCTCGTTTATCACGGCGGTCACGCCGTTGGATATCTCGAGAATGCCATTCGTGCCATCAGCGAATTCATCCCCCATCACTCTTGGCACACCTTGGCCAACAACCACGCAGACATCACCGTCTCGTGGCTCAGCCTCCGCTGCGCCATTCTGTTGATTACGCGCCCATTCCTGCGCTGCCCCAAGACCGTTTGCACCCAATTTTACCGCACCTGCTGCGGCAATTAATCCTAGCACACCGATAGTAAGGGTACGCATTACATGCTCAAACCTTTGAGCACTTCTTCTGTTTGCAAACGCCCGCGAATCCACAGAGTGCAATCTAGGTTGCTCAGCGGGACGAGGAGTCGGACGTGGTCCAGCAGTTGTTCTTGTGGTACTGTTTGTAGCCATAAGAACATTATAGCAAGCATATGCGTTTTTGTCAATAGGCATTTATGTTTGGTATCTGTTATACTGGGTGCAATATGGAATATTCTTGGCTTGAAACTGGTCCTGAATCTTCAGATGACGACAAAGAAAAGAAGGATGAAAAGCGCCGAGCACTTGGCGCACTCACAAGCCGCTCATCTGTTGAGAAGGAGAGAGAAGAGAAAGAGAAAGAGAAAAAAGCTTCAGAAAAGCCAAAAAAAGAAGGTTTTGAAGGGTTTTTTAGAGACAAATCCGAGAAAAAAGAAGAGAAAAAGCCCTTCAAACTCTTTGGGACAAAGCTTGAGGATACACCAAAAAACAAAGGCGATGCTCAAGCCGAAAATACCACAGAAGATGCCGCTCCAGAAAAACTGAAAGACAAGGCACTGAAAACCGCAGCAACAGAGGCGCTCAGAGAGCAGCTCCCCATTAACATCGCAAAGCTTGAGGCCGAACGTGCCCTCGCGGCACCCAATACACCCGAATACGAGGCCGCCGAAGCTGCACTTGTGGTAGAAAAACGTCTTCAAGAGAAGGTTGAGGATCCTTCAATAGATGTCGAGCCTGAAATTGACGCCGAATTTGACCGCCGAATTGCTGAACTTGTTGATGCACAAAAGTCAGAAATAGCGGAAGATTCAGAGCCAGAAGCGTCCGACGAAACTACTGATCCCGACCTATTTGAAGCCGAAGCGCCAGTTACGTTGCCTCCTCTGCCGCCAGTCACCCCTAGTGCAAGCCGAGTCACACCAGCTACCAGATCGAGAACGACCCCACCTAGAGGCCCTGAGTTAGCTGATGAAGCGCCCACCGAACCAACAACTACCCCGGTGACTGTGCCCGATTTGGATGGCCCCGGCAGCGCCGCACCTGAAGCTAGGGATACAGCTGGGTTTGGTAGCACTAGTGGTAGTGGAGCTTCTGGCACAACCGAAACACGCCCCACCCCACCAGCATACGCACCCGAGAAACGAGACACTAACGAACGGCAGCCACGACGAGCCAGCACATTTGCGGCTGGTGGCATCATTGGCTATGCAATTGGTCGACACGGAGGCAGAAAGCGCACCGAAGCCCGCCTGAAACCAGTGGTAGAAAAACTTGAGGGAGAGGTTGAAAAAACCAAACGACGCCTCCAGGTGCGAGAAGATGAGTTAAAAGCGGTGGTACGAGAGCAAAGAGAACAACCGAGAGTAACGGTAGAACGAACACAAGTAGCGATTCAGCCAGAAGAAAGGCTTGTCTCCCCCGTGCATCCAAAGCCAGTTGCAGAGGTTCTGCGGCACACTGTAGCACCTTCCGAGGTACAGGCTGAAGCTCAACCAGAATTAGCCAAGGCAACCCAACCAGAGGCTCTCTCGCTGCCGCTACAGAAAGCCGAAACCGAGGTTGTAAACATTTTTGATATGGATGGTGATAAGAGCGAGAAGGCCGATAGTGGCTCGGGGAACACGCAGATTACCCAACACGAAATCAGGCAAATTGAACAACTCTCTACGCCAGAACTGCTCCACCGCGCTGAGATGCTCTACATCAGCGGCGTAAACGTGAAGGAGCTCTATAACACCAACCAAATTGATCGTGGTGGCTTGGTAAAAATCATTCAGGAAAGTATGCGTGGACGAGATATCAAGGCAGTGTTTGAAAAAGTTGAGCTCGGCCGCGAACGCCAACGCGAGCGCGCCCGCGAGTTCCGCCACGACGACACTGCGCTCGCAGCAGCATCATCCTCCCAATCCGCGAAGCCAGTCATCCCGCCAATCGCTCAACCACTTGGTCATACTGTTATTCAAGATGTAAAAACTCATAATGTCGCAACACAGCACCCGCCACTCAACCTCCCGAACACGCCCGATTCAAGCGATCTTCAACCGCTACAGCAAAGCAGCCCTCAAGCAAGCCCTACTCGTGCCGAAAAAGTTGCCGAAAGCGCAGTGAAGATCCCCGCAGAGTTTAAGCTTGCTGCGGTAGCCGCAGTGGCAATTGCAGTGTTAATTGCGTGGGTTATTCTGAGCTAACTTGCAGGAGTGATTACTACTGCTTCTCCGCCAGTATTTTTTGTGAAGTAGCTATCGTGTGAAATGTATACAATTGCGCCATGATACTGCGAGAGCGCGTCTTCAAGTTCCTCAATGCTTGGGAGATCAAGGTGATTGGTCGGCTCATCGAGAATCAGAATCTGCGGATCGCCAGCCAGCATGCCAATCAGCTGAAAACGGGCTTTTTGCCCACCACTCAACCGTTCAATCGGCATTTCGTAATCTGCGTGCGGGTTGAAAAGATAGTCGCTGAGTAACTGACGTACCTTCTCGCCAGTAACCGAAAGTCCTCTATCGACATAGAGTTGTTCGATTGCATGACCAAGTGGCATCTGCAAATACTTTGCATCAATTTCTTGTTCATATACGCCTATTCGGAGGTTCTTTTCATGTTCAATGGTACCCGAAAAAACAATTGATTGGGGCTTACTACCAGAGGTCGTACTGCGAACCGCCTTCACTAGCGTTGTTTTACCGGCTCCGTTTCTTCCCTTCAACTCCACCCTGCCGTGCACCCGAAGATCAAATGAAACTGGCTGAAATAACGGGGCCTCACTGTAGCCAAGTGCGAGGCTCTCCACCCCTAAGAGCACTCTATCGCTTTTATCACTCCCCGCTTTAGTGCGAACGCGAATATTGCGAGCTTTATGCTCTTGGTAGCTTTCGCTCATCTTAGTACCAAGATCCGCCGCTGATTCTCGGTCAATCCAAACGGTCGGCTTCTCGGTTGCCTCGCTGAGCTGCGCAAGTTCCTTAACGGCACGCTGTTCTTGGCCCTTAAAGCGTTTAATGGTATCAGGATCTCTCGCTTTCTCCTTGAGGCGGCGAAAGCGTACCACGTCAGCTTGCAGGTTCGCAATTTTACGCTGAGCAACCTCGTACTCATTCACCTCGGAGCTAATATTCATCACATTGAGCTTTAAATATGCATCGTAATTTCCTTTAAAACTGTGGGCCTTGCCATCGCGAATTTCAATAATCCGATCGACACTGCGAAGCACATCACGGTCGTGAGTAATAACAACCACCGCCTCTTGAGCAGCGTTTAACCAGGCGACGAATGATGCTTTAGCGACAAAATCCATATGATTGGTTGGCTCGTCTATCAGGGCAATGTCGGCCCGCGAACGCTGGATCTTCACAAGTTCCACCAGACGTTTTTGCCCGCCTGAAAGCTCGCCAATTTTTTTATGAATCACCTCGCTACTCATTTGGTAATCGCTCAGAATCTTCTCGACATCGTTTTCAACATCGTAGTAGCCAAGATCACCGAAACGTTCTAGCGCATCGCTGTAAGTTTGCATTTTATGCGTGCTTTCACTCATATGTTCGGGATAGGTTTCAATGATGTGTTTCAGTTTTGTATACTCGGGCAAATCCGCCAAAATGTACTCTAAAACATGCGTCTCTTCAAAACCATGATGCTCTTGGCGGCTAAAAACGAGCGATGCGCCCTTTCGCAGAGCTACGGCCCCATCAAAATCGGTATCTAACCCTGTAATGAGGTTAAATAATGTTGATTTGCCGGTGCCGTTACGCCCAATCAAGCCGATTTTTTCACCAGCTTGTATTTTTATCTCTAAATTTTTGTAGAGCTCTTTGGCACCGAAGCCTTTGGATGCCACTGTTATCTGTGCAATCATACAATCCTGTTCTTATGCACTCTGCCAAACCTTAGCAAAGATGCTATTTACATGCTCAGTGTAACAGATGTGATATACTAGTGTCACCAAGCTATATTTTGCGGTAGTGGCAAAATCTCTAGCATAACTCAAAATCTAAGTACCAGGAGGTGTGCATGTACAAACGAAGGTTAACGGTTCGTGGCGTTATTATTGATGGCGAAAAAGTGTTCGCGCAGCAACTCAAAAAGACTGTGGCGAAAGGCGGTGATTGGTGGTGCACTCCTGGTGGAGGTGTTGATGACGGCGAAAGTCTGCACGATGCACTAAACCGAGAAATGGTTGAGGAAACTGGGGTAAAACCAGTAATTGGCGAGCTTCTTTTTGTGCAGCAATATACTGACGGTGATAATTCGGAGCAGCTGGAGTTCTTCTTTCATATTACCAACACCAGTGATTACCACGCAGTTGATCTCAGCAAAACCACCCATGGAGAGATAGAAATCGCCAACTATGGATTTATCAATCCCAAAGAATTCAATTTACTTCCTGCCGAGCTGCAAGAGATCGATATTGCGAACCACATTAGCAATAATACACCAGTCATGTTCTTTACTCACCTCTGAGAATTGTCTACTGATACGCTTGGGCATGCGTACCGACATCAAGGAATATAATCTGATTCTCGGTTTCCTCATAAACCACGCGGATATCCGAAGTTATCGAAAACGCAAGCTTGCCGGATAGATTACCGGTAAGCGCATGGTCATTGAGTGGGTAGCCCTTTGCATCCTGAAGAAACAGCCCATACCGTTGGTCGAAAGCGTAAGTTAACTCTCAAAACCTCCCGTTCGTCATTCCCGCGAACGCAGGAATCCAGTTTAAATACTAGATCCCGGATCAAGTCCGGGATGACACAAGATGAGTTTTGAGAGTCAGGTACTTCCGACCTCTCACGAATAATCTGTTTTGTTATTGCTGCCCCGCAAGCCTTTCATAAACCCTTCAACCGTGTTAAACGGACCTTCTATATCAATGCCGTGCTCAACATCACGTGCAGCTTTTTGAAGCCGTGCCGCTGCTTCTGGTGTTGGCTGGCCCCAAACATCGTCAAAATCAATCTCACGACCATCAGCCTTCGCCTTAGCCCACACGCGAATATACGCCTGAATAGAATCAAATCCTAAGTTCTTCACATACGCCTCAAACCGATCACGCACATCCGCCTCAATCGGCACCTGAATCTTAACCATATTCGATGTTTTACTCATACCAAAAGAGTATCAAAACAGTATAATTATGTCAATATAATGAATCCTAACACATCACATTCGTTTCCGCGACACAGCACAGTACACAAGCATTACTATGATAATGATTCATCGACTTACCTCTTATGAAGCGTGGGTTCACGTTTCAATCATCTGCTAGAGGGTTGTCCTCAACTGTTTTCAAAGATGGTTTTCGGACAACACGATACCTCTCAATGCCTTCTCCGCCAAGGACTCCCCAATATAATCTTGAATTACCTCTAGCTGGGTTAATTAATCCACGTATTACAGGTGCAGTGTCTCCTGTGCTAGAAAGCCGCACGACTCTTTGCACTAAAAGGTTGAATGGACTAACACCGTATGCATCTCGAAATTTTTCAATCTTTTCTCGACCGTCTGGAATCCCTTGTATATTGACTATCGAGAGTACCTTTGATTCGCGCTCACGATGCACATTCAAGCCCAATCGGGCAAGATACTGTCCATGATGATACAGCCTGGCCTGATACAAAGCTTCTGGACAGGGCGTTTCGAATTGCGGCCGATCATGTTGATGGGCAGCAATTCTGTCTGTAAGAACAAACTGTATATCTATGCCATCATCACACTTTTCGTCGCCGTACATTTCAACAAGATATTCCTGCGCATCTAAGTTGTCCAACGCCCTATCAAGCTGCAAGCTGTTCTCAGGGTTAATAGTGGTTACGTGCCCACTACGGAAGCTTGTGTCAGCAGATAAGTACACAGCACCGAACGCATTCTCGAAGTTTATTGGGCGAAAACCAGTCCGCCTCTTGACTTCTTCATATCTCGCTAAAAATGGCCATCGTGGGTCATCATCTGTAGGCAAAAACCCATACAAGCTAAAGGCTGTATCGAGAAGAACGGAAGGCTTCTGCATAAATGGCAGTTCACAGCCGTTTTTAGGTAACGGTAAGGTCCCCAGTACTCTAGACATTAATGCATTATAACATACTTTATGCAGTTATGTCAATATTTGGGCATCTTCAATCTGGTGATTGCCGATTCTGGTGCGGCGGAGTTCGGTGCAGTAGGCGCCGGTTTTGAGGGTTTTGCCGATATCTTCTACCAAGGAACGGATGTAGGTGCCGCTGCTGACGTCGCAGATGCATTTGAGGTAGGGGTATTCGTAGCTTACTAGTTGTAATCTGCTGATTGTCACCTTTCGGGATGGAATCTCGAAACTCTTGCCCTCTCGGGCCAGTTTATAGGCCCGTTTGCCGTTAATTTTGATCGCAGAATAGGCCGGTGGGGTTTGGGTAATCTCTCCCGTGAACTGACGAAGTGCTTGTTGCACTTCTTCGGGAGTTGGATTATTGATAAGTGATTTTTGAAGGGAAGATAACTCGCGTTGCTCAGGACTTTCTACTGGATTCCCGATCAGGTCGGGAATGACAGAGTCGTCAGATCCTCCGTTTTCCATATTCCATATTCCGTATTCCAAAATCTCACCTTCCGGATCGCCCGTGCTACTCACCTCACCGAGCTTTGCGGTGAACTCGTAGGTTTTATCTAGTTTTAGGTATGATGAGGCGTCTTTGCAGGCATCGCCAACTAAGATAATAAGCAGTCCGGTAGCAAATGGGTCAAGCGTGCCGGCATGACCAACTTTAATTTTTTTGGGTTTTTGGGTGGAAGGTAACTCGCTTCGCTCAGGTTCATTAAACTGGATTCCCGTCTTCACGGGAATGACGGGTCTATTTGCTATTTGCTGGTATCTGTTATCTGTGTTCCGAAGCAAGCTTCGGATGCGGGCAACCACATCAAAACTCGTCCATCCGGCTGGTTTATCAATCAGTATTACATCTTTCATTATCTGTTAGTATACTAAACATCATGAAGAAGTTATTATTTGGTATTTTTGCCCACCCCGATGATGAAGCATTCGGGCCATCGGCCTCCTTATATCAAGCTGCTCAGAGCGGTACAGATGTACATCTTATTTTGTTAACAGATGGCGAAAACGGCAATAATCCCGATGAAGTGAGCGGCCTCGCTCAAGTGCGGCTCAAAGAGTGGGAACAAAGCGGTGCGCTTATTGGCGTGAAGAGCCAACACGCTTTGCATTACCCTGACGGTGGTATCAATAACAATTTGTATTTAGAAATTGCAGAAAAAATCTTCGCGGTTATACGTAAAGTTTTGAAAACATACAGCAACGAGGTGTCGGTAGATTTCATGACCTACGAACAGGGTGGCATTACCGGACATCTTGACCATATTGCCGCCAGCTACATCACAACTTTCGTTTACCTGAAACTACACGAGGAACAGAGCACGCACCACCATATTCAAACACTGAAATACTATTGCCTACCCCAGTGTCTTGCACCCGAAACAAACACCAGCTGGCTCTACATGACATGCGGCAAGGCAGATGCACACTGCGATGAGATTTTTGATTACATCGAACTAAAAGAGATTAAGCTGAAAATCATGAAAGCTCATCGCTCGCAGCGTGATGATATGCAAGCCATAGTGCGCCAGCAGACAGCAACCAACAATCCATGTCGCTATAAAGATCACTTTTGTTATTTTAAATCTTAGTTTGTAGTTGATGGTTTGTAGTTTGTGGTTGGCAGTTGGCAGCTCTTAGGTCGGCTGCGCGAGGATGAAAGCAAATGGGAAGTTTTTTCTAAGCTCTAAGTTCTAAGAACTAAGATCCATCTCTCTATTTGCTGCTATCTGTTATCTACCTAAACTGGTGGCAGCGGAGGCAACCCCGAACCATTCGGATTATTGAGTGGTGATTGCCCTTGAAGCTCACGGTTACGATCTACTGCCTGCTCGTAATCAGCAACTTTCGCATCAATTTTTGCCTGGCGATCAACATCGGCCTGATTCTGCTGCGCAGCAAGATCATCGCCAGCTTGTGTCCACGTGTTTTGAGATTGTGGCATATTCTGCATAAACTCTGGGTTTGTTTGCGGCTGGAACCCGGTAGCAATATCCGTTATTGGCTGACTGCCCGGAAGGGGTGGCAGTGGCGGAAGACCTTGTTGATCTGCGCTAGCGCCGGGCAGTGGTGGCAATGGCGGCAACCCTGCCGTCTGATCTTGCGGTGGCAGCGGTGGCGTTATGGGTGGTGCAAACGAGGCTGCGGTGGCTGGCGCTGGACCAAGTGGCGGCGGGCTGAAATCGCCCACTGGTGCCGGGGGTAGCATTGGTTCTGGCTGAGATGGTAAAGCTACGTCTGTAATGGTTGGTGCTGGAAAGGCTTCGGGAACAACCGGCTCAGGACTCGGCGGTGTAATTGGTGCTACTACCGGAGGTGTTTCTGGGCTAGCCTCGAGAGGAGCCACCTCTGGAAGTGGCGTACTACCGATAGATTCAAGCCGTTTGTGAGGTGGATCAACAGCCGCATCTTCAACCGCCTTACGTGCCGCCTCAATCGTCTCTTCCGAACCAATGACACCATCATTAGTATGTTCAAGTGTTGGCGGGGTATTAGATTCAGATTCTAGAGCAGTCGTGCTTGAAGCCGCCTCATCACCTGCTTGTGTTGCATTCAGCGTTCCCCCAAATTGCGGTGGCGTCAGAGCGTCTCGCGCTGGAGGCGGCGTAATGCTTGGCAAACCATCAGGGGCGGCAGCTTCGGCTACAGGAGGTGCTACTGGCACTGGAATCTCCACGGGTGCCGGAGGATTTGCAGCTGCCGTATCTTTTACAGTTTCCTCACGCTTTGCTGTGGGTTTTTGAGGCTGGGTTGCTGGCGATTCGGAATTTTTCTGCTTATCGAGCGCTAGTTTTAAGCTTACATCTGTTTGAGCCGGCTTATTATCTTGGTCTTGCTGCTTAACCTTAGCTGGCTGTTGTTGGTCTTTTGAACTCTGATTTTGTTGCCCGCCATTATTACCCTGTGCGTTTTTACCAGGTTGGTTATTTTTGGCACCCTTTCTGCTATCCCGGCCATCTTTTTTCGAATCCTTTTGTTCGTTGTGTTCGAGTACCATCTCGCCACTGTCATCTTGCGGCTGGTCTTTTGGTTTATTCCGAATTGATTCGCTCAACACACCCTCTTGGCGAAGATTACTGGCTATCAGCTGCTGATTTGCTCCAGCTGCCATCAACTGGGCTGCGAGCGTCATCACTTTTGGACTGGTTTTTTCGTTCGAGAATCGGCTAGTTTCGGCAACAATACCAGTTAAGAACGCTGTGGCCGATTGAGCATCGAGTAATTGCGCATCAAGTTGGTCTACTAAACTCAGTAGCATCTCGGCAACCGAGCTTGCCTCGCCATCATTCCAGTTGATACTGCCAAGATTGCTCTTCTGAACCCCTGCATTGATAGAAACAACCGTTGCATCGTGCAAAATGCGACCATGCGCAGTAATTGCCCTATCGAGCTCATCCCGGTTGAGCGCGCCGAGCGCCAAGACAACATCAACATTAAAATCACCTTGGCTAAATTGGAGGTCCTTTTGGGTGATAACTGTCTTATATGGGGTGATGAAGATTTTCACAACATCATCTTCCACCTTGTAGCGCAGCTTATCTGCTTTTTCTCTATCAAGCGCAATTATGAAATCACGCAGGCTATCCACAGTATTCTCAAAGGTTTTTTCTGGATCCAGAAACTCCATTGCAGCTGGAATCTTGCCACTAAATACCGCCGTAGCGTGTTTGCCGATCTTTCCGAGTATGATAGTCAGCCCGAGTGCTGAAGCAAGCTCATCAACAGATGGGTTACCGCCCACCGTAACAAGCATGTTTTTTCCGTTATTAATTGCTGTGACTATTTGTGAAACCAGACCTTCAACCGGTTCGGCCGATGCGGGTTGCGGCTGTTCCTCTGGTTGCGATTGCTGTGGCACCTCGGGTACTAGCGGCTCAGCCGGCAATGCCGGAAGATTTGGTAGTGGCGGTGCTTGCGGCTGCGTACTATCGGGAACTTGTGAAACAGGCGTTTGTGGATCCATTTTCTTACCTATTTTTATTTTAGCTTTTATACATAAACAGTATCGGATTTTAACAGTGATGTCAAGAGAGAAATACTTCAATCACGAATTACCGACCTTGTCATCCTGAGCGAAGCCGAAGGATCGAGCAATGAATAACGGTTTAGATCAGATCTTCCCTCCTTTGCTAAAACTCTGGTGAACAGGTCGATAGGCTCAAGATGGCATACTGCTGATGGCTTCATTCGTGGTTGGGGTAAAAACAGATAACAGAAAGCGCATGTGCCACCTCTATTTGCTACCATCTATTATCTCTTATCTGACTCACTTTACAATCACCTCTGTTTACGGTATACTCTTCCCTTGACTATAAAGAAAAGTTAAATCCATTCAGGAGAATAATCTAGATGCCAATTATCAAATCTGCAAAAAAGCGCATGAAGCAAACTGCTGTTCGACGTGCTCGCAATCAAACAACGAAACGAAGCCTACGAAGTGAAGTAAAAATACTCGCAGCAGCAATTGAGGCCAAGGATGGCAAAAAAGCCGCAGAAGCATTGAAGAAAGTTCAGAGCAATCTCGATAAAACAGTCAAGAAGAACATCTTAAAAAAGAACACCGCAGCCCGAAAGCTCGCCCGCCTTTCAGAACAAGTAAAAGCCCTCGGCGCCAAGCCAGCTACAACTACCAAAGCCAAAGCAGCCCCAAAAGCGACAAAACCAACAGAGAAGAAAGCCCCGGCAAAGAAACCCGCAGCCAAAAAACCAGCTGCTAGAGCTACGGTAAAAAAAGCTTCAACTAAAAAATAACCGAGCAAGTGATATAGGACCCTCATTATGCTATGCATGCGAGGGCCTTTTTTTGATATACCAAAATTATCCAACTATTGCTTTGTTAACTTCTGTTGGTGGACACCCATAAACCTATGGCTAGTATGGGCCTTCTGTGAGATCAATAAGTGCGCCCTGTGCATCTAACTCATCAAAGAACGCCCGCTCCCATAGGTCTTGATTGCCCCAATTGCCATCTGATGCCTGGAAGTATCTTTCTCTATCATTTCTGGTCATTCCTGCAAGCGCTTCAAGCGCCACAATGTAGCTTTCAAACAGAACAGGCCTCCTTGTTTCATCTTTAAAAACAACCCTCGTCTCCATTTGACCATACACCGGGTCGGTGCAACGTAATTTTGCTTCGGCCGCAACCGCTCGAGCCATATCACGTCCATCTTTTTCGTACAATCTCGCGCCTGTCTTCTCAATCATAAAACTCCTTCGTTTATATCACAGCTCCACTCTAGAGTTTCTAAGTAGTATTTGAAATATTGTCTATAGTTGTTTATAGACAATATTAAATAATATGGGCATACTTATGACATGCAACCAGTTATCAAGTGGCTCCATGAGTACGGATTGAATCAAACTGAAGTAAAGGTTTACTTGTGTGTGCTGCAGAATCCGGCGGTTAAAGTTTCGGATATTCAGAGACTTACAGCTCTTGTCCGGACAACTCTCTACTACACCCTTGCCGAATTAAAGACAAGGGGTCTTATTTCAGAGAATTTACAGAATAACGTGAAGTCGTATCGAGCCGCCGACCCGGACGTTTTAAAGAATGATATAGAGGCACAGATTGCCACAAACAAGAAACAATTGAACGAACTTGAGAACCTCGAGACTATCTTCAACTCACTCGCTGAAAAAAAGGTGGCACCAGAATCATACGTAGCACGTTTTGAAGGTATCGCCCCAATTAAGGGAGCGATTGAGCAGGCGTTTCGCTGTCATTCAAAACGATGGCATATCATTGCAGCTCGTAAAAATTTTCTCTACTTCATGAGCAAGCAGTACCAGCAATACTATCTGGCCGAAAGGAGACGGCGAGGCATCACTGCCAAAACACTTTGGGAGCCAACTGAAGATTTTAGAGAGCCCACGCTTGAAGATGTGCTCTACAGAAATCAACGGAGATTACCTGAAAACTTTCGTGGTAGATTCAAATCACTTGTAATTATCTATGATGATACGACTCTTATTATTGATCCGTACGAGTACAAAACAGCACATGCAATCCACAATGCTACCACCGCCCGATTACTCAGTATGCTACACGAATCTATCTGGCACCATGCAGGAAAGAATCGAGCTTAGAATCCGCTCCTACTATTCAATATCGCCGAAATTGCTCAATTTCGAGACAGAATTTGTTCAAGATGACAAGAAATAGCCGAAGCTACGTCGCGGAGACTGGAACGGATTTTGACCGGAATTCGGGTGATTTTTAGGCAGAATTGTGAGAGTAGGAGCGGGTTCTTAACCTAGTTTTACAACGGCTAGTTCCAAAACACGCCACGGCTCAACTGATGATGACTTCAATTGTATGTCGGCGTTGGTAACAACATCAACTATGGCTCGAACACTTGTTGGACGTAAGTTTCTGGCAAGATTGCGGGTTTTTTGGACCACGTAGGGGCTGAGTTTGGCCTCTTTCGCCACCTGACTATCACTCGCTGAACTTGCACTTGCTACCACTGCAAGAACATGAGTCTGCCAGATGAGCATGTTTACTAGCTGGAACGGGTCTTCGTGCGCTCGCTCCATGTCAGAAAGAAGCTGCAAGGCCTGTTGTTGGCGACCACTAAAGGCATATTCAAGCAATTGAAAAACGGCTTGTTGTGGTGTTTTTTCAACCAACAAGTCAACAGTTTCTTGTGTAATTTTTGGATCGTATGAGAGTAGCTTCTCTAACTCTTGCTTCAGACGAAGTTGATCAAGGCCGACTCGTTGCACAAAGTAGCTTGCTGCCGAAGTGGTAATCACTCCGCCGTTATCTTTCACAAAAGATTCCGCCCACCGCTGCATCGTCATCTCGTCCGGCTCGGTGAACTCTTCCAGCACCGCTGACTTCTTAAGTGTTTTGTAAAACGACGTGCGTTTATCGAGCTGATTTTCAACCAAAATTACCTGCACCCCATCGGAGGATTTGGTGAGCATTAGAGAAAATTGTTCCGTCAGCTCCTTTTGCTGTGTGAGATTATTAATAATTACCAGCCGATGTGTTGAAAAGAGCGTGGCACCTACGAGAAGCGAGGGCAGCTGATTTGGTTCAATGTGCTCGGCGGAAAAAGTCTCCACACCCTCTGGCCCATACTGAGCAACAAAGTCATCACGAATCTGCGCTAGCCGCTGCTGCAAAGTAAATCTATTTGCGCCAAATAATACGGTTATCAACGGAGTAGCCCCTTCTTGAGATCAACAACTACCATTGAGCCATCAGTGAAGAACGCATCGCCGCCGCCATTGCGATGTGAATATTTTGGGAAAAACCCTTCTATCTTCTGTACTTGCTTGGTTCGATGCACCCGCTTAATTGTTTGCACCACAAAATCACGTTCGGCGTCGACATCGCCATCAATGCTATGCGTAATTTGGAGTGTAAATCTTGAAAGTCCCACGGCATCATCGTAAGTTGCTGCTGCCACCCAGTCAACGTTGTGACCACCGGGCAGATAAATATCTTTCGGAATTCGCCAAAAACGCACATGATGACGCTTTGCAGGGTTACCATCTACTTCTTTTTGAAACGCCAGATCTTGCTTTTTGCCAAATACGTACAGATCGCTCACTGGAGCGTTCTCGTAACTACGCTTGAGTAGCGTTGCACGTATGGTAGTAAGCGCTGTTTTTATCGTTATTGGATCGGCCAGATCCCAACCTGCTTTACGCATGGTTTTGAGGAGTGTTTTTTCGGTACCCCGCAGTGCAAGGTTAACAGGATCCGCAAGCAAACCATCAGCTGTTCGCGCGCGCCCGATAAAGTAATCTGGCACATAAATACGACTTAAAAAACGATGGATACGTGGCAGCAAAATATATGAGGTAACCACCCAGAGCAACAATAAACTGATGAGCACATGCTTATCTGTACGAAGATTATTGATGGCAATATAATAAGCCGCAACAACAAAAAGCAAACCACCGAGTAGAATGCCGACTCGTTTAAGCGGTACCACCAGCCGCCATGATTGTCGCATGTACCGCCCTACATTCCTGATGAACTTCTGCACTTTTGCTCCTTGCTAGGAACTAGTATAGCGACTTATCTGGTTTCAGAAAATGATACACGATTTTGAGAGAACGTAGCGATAATCTTTTGGCCGTCTTTTACTTTGCCCTCGATAATTTCAAGTGCGAGCGGGTCTAACAGATCAGTTTGGATGAGACGCTTGAGTGGACGAGCGCCGTAATTTGGGTCGTAGCCAACTTCGGCCAGGTGTTTTTTGACGCTTTCATCAATGGTGAGCGTAATATTTTTACTCGTTTTGAGGTGTTTGATTACTCGCTCAAGCTGAACGCCTACAATGTTGTTCATTAATGCTTCACTGAGCCGCTCGAATACCACAATGTCATCAATACGATTAAGAAATTCTGGACGGAAGTGCGCGCGCAAACGATCGTTGAGGGCAATCTCAAGTGCTTCGTCAGTCAGCCCAATAGGGCTGTCATCCTCGGACTTGATCCGAGGATCCAGTTTATTTTGTATGCCCTTGGCATTCTTTGTTTGACTGGATTCCAAATCAAGTTTGGAATGACGGGAAGGAAAGTTGGTGTTCAAAATTAAATCGGAGCCAAGATTGCTGGTCATGATAATCACCGTGTTGGTGAAGTTGACGGTTCTCCCTTGCCCATCAGTCAAACGCCCATCATCTAAAATCTGCAGTAGTGCATTAAAGACATCTGGATGTGCTTTTTCAACCTCATCAAACAACACTACAGCATATGGGCGGCGGCGCACAGCCTCGGTCAGCTGTCCGCCCTGCTCGTAACCAACGTAGCCCGGAGGCGAGCCAATCAGGCGAGCCACGGCGTGCTGCTCCATGTATTCGCTCATGTCAATGCGCACCATGGCATCTTCATCATCAAATAACTGTTCGGCTAGAGCTTTGGCAGTTTCGGTTTTACCCACACCGGTTGGACCCAAGAATAAGAACGAGCCGATTGGCCGACCCTCATCGGAAATACCGGCGCGTGAACGGCGAATGGCATTGGCCACTGCGGTGATAGCCCGATCTTGCCCAATCACCCGCTTTTCCAACTCCTTTTCAAGATGCACCAGCTTCTCAGATTCGCTCTCTAATAAGCGCGAAACCGGAATGCCGGTCCAGCGTGCTACCACTCTAGCAATATCTTCGCTCGTCACCTCCTCTTTCAAAAGGCGCTTGTCGCCATCAAGCTTTGCAAGCTCACTCTTAGCTTTGGCAATGGCTTTCTCGGCTTCCGGAATTTTGCCGTACTGTAATTCACCAGCTTTTGCGAGATCGTTCTCGCGCTGGGCAGCCTCAAGCTCCGATTTGTACTGATCGAGATTCTCACTAGCTTGGTTTAAATTATCAATCAGTTCTTTTTCACGCAGCCACTGCGTTTCCAGCCCGCTCGAAGATTCCTTTAAATCTGCGATCTGCTGCTCAAGCTCTTTTTTGCGCGCCTTAGCACTCTCGGACTTATCTTTTTTGAGCGTGGTAAGCTCAATCTCGAGCTGCATTTGCTTGCGTTTTGCTCTATCAAGCTCGGTTGGCATGCTTTCTATCTCAATTTTGAGTGCCGAGGTGGCTTCATCTATTAAATCCACCGCTTTGTCGGGCAAGAATCTATCAGCAATGTAGCGGTCACTCAGCCGCGCCGCCGCAATTAACGCATCGTCAGTAATCTTCACGCCGTGGTGAATTTCGTACTTTTCTTGCAAACCCCTGAGAATGGCGATTGAATCTTCTACGCTCGGCTCATTCACATACACCGGCTGAAAACGCCGCTCTAAGGCTGCGTCTTTTTCAACGTACTGCCGGTATTCATCGAGCGTTGTTGCTCCAATTAGGTGCATTTTGCCGCGCGCGAGTGAAGGCTTAATCATATTACCGGCGTCAACCGAACCCTCTGATTTTCCCGCGCCAACAATGGTGTGCAGCTCATCAACAAACAAAATAATTTCGCCATCAGATTTTTCTACCTCGTCAATCACCGCCTTAAAACGCTCTTCAAATTCGCCTCGATATTTTGCGCCAGCCAGAAGACTGCCGATACTCAGCTCAATCAGCTTCTTATTTTTTAGACTACTCGGCACGTCGCCATTCACAATGCGCTGCGCCAAACCTTCAGCAATAGCTGTTTTACCCACGCCTGGCTCGCCAATCAGCACCGGATTATTTTTAGTACGGCGAGAAAGTACCTGCATCACGCGCCGAATTTCTTCATCACGGCCAATAACCGGATCTAACTTGCCACTCCGAGCCAGCTCGGTGAAATCCTGCCCATATTTTTCCAGCACATTTTGCTTATTTTCAGGAGATTGATCCATAACCTTCCGCCCTCCTCGCACACTTTCAATATTATTTTTAAGCTCATTGTAATCTACGTTAATCAACTTTTGTTCCGCCGCCGCCAAAAGCACATGCTCAGTACTCACGTGCGTGTCGCCGAGATTCTTCGCCTCTTTTTCGGCCCGCTCAATCAGCTTAATGAATTCTCTGTTTGGTCTGATATCAACACTCGAGACCTCCGCACTACTCTTAGCTACAGCATCGAGACCGTTATTCACAATCCGCACCACCTCATCGCGCACATTCGCCCGATCAATCAAAATCGTAAACGTCGTATCCGCTTGCTCAAGTAGTGCCTTTAGTAAGTGCCACTGAGAAAACTCCAGATTTTGATGCTCACGAGCCAACTCCACCGCTCGCTGCAGCGCCTCAATCATCTTATGAGTCAATGAATCCGTATTCATAACCAGAATTATACAAAATTGGCACTCTCAATACAAGAGTGCTAATTTACTTAATCTGGCAGCCAGAGTTCTATATTGCCGCTACTGATGCCTGGTTTCGGAACAGCACCATATACCGTCAGCGCATCCTCAAACGTCACGGCAGCCACATCAGCGGCGTCCACCATGAGCTGCTCGGCTCTCACAAGTTCCGGTAACCTGAACTTTTGCGCGAGTCCATGACGGCGAATGTATGATTCTAGATAACTAGAGCCTATCCCTATTGGTGTTTCCCAGAAATCATCCTTGCCAATAAACTGTTTTGCATCACGAAACCCGTCCTCACCTAAATGATGCTGGATAATATCTAAGCTTCCTTTGTTTGCTATGCCATCGTGTGCCCAATCTAATGCTCGCACAGAGACCCAAAGCATCCGCATAGAACTTGCCACTTTCGCAGCAGCCTGTGCACGCTGAAGAACGGCATTCCCATCCTCAAAAGTACGCATACGTCGCCAGTAAGTAGCGGCTTGACCAGCAAACGATTCACTCCTACTGATCGGCAATATTCTAAGTTTGTCACTCTGGTGATCGCCAAACTTCGAAACTACATGCTGATATTCAGCATCCAGCCATTCGGTAACGATTTTCTGAGTGTTCATACTTAATATTGTATCAGAAAATTTATATTTGTCAATGTGCTACATCCGAACATGCAAGTATCCGATCTGTTAGCGTACCACTCCGGGGTCGGACCTCGGAAAAGGTGAAATTATGGTATGATATTAATTTGTATTGCATTTGTGTTACTTTTGCTATACAATGTTGCACATGAATACGACTACACTCAGTATTAGAACAGATGAGAAGACGAAGGCGGCTATTAAAGCATTCGCGGATTCGCTCGGTCTTTCAGTCAGCGCGCTTGTGACCACCACCATGCGTCAAACTATCAAAAACGGAAGTGTCACGCTCACGCCACTTGAACCCACACCATATCTTGAGGAAATCATGCGGGAGGCTGAAGAAGATCTGAAGGCGGGCCGAGAAGTCACGACTATTCATAATGAAGAAGAACTAAATAGTCTTTTTGAGGATCTGGGGCATAATGATCTTAAAACTCAGCAAAAAATGTAAGAGACAAATTGAAAACTTACCTCTCGCACAATAAAAACGCCTCCACACGGTATTTTTGCTCTTTATGCGCGAGCCACACCACAAATCACTTTATAACCACCCCCTAACAGGTAACTGGAAGGGCTACCGTTCTATCAGCTTTGGTGGCAACTGGCGAGCACACTATAAGGTTATTGATGAAAACACCGCCTATTTTGTAACACTTGGCAGTCATAGCCAGCTATACAAGTAGCGACGCCGAACAGCTTACACGTCATGTCTGTGTGCCAGTGCTTTGATATTATCGATATCCGGCTTCAAAACGTACACCGTATCTGTTGTTTCCCGCTTTTTTGTCGAGATGTATGTAATACGATGACGCGAAACATCTTCAAAGAATTCTCGTGGATAGTCGGTATTATCTATTGTTAAAATATGACAATCTGGCTGCGCGATTGCATAGGCGGCATTCACTGTGTCGCATATACTAATACCGTTGACGCGCCCTTTGTGTTCTTTCGAATACAGATAGCGAATCTTTGCCGCGAAATCAAGGAGAACCTCAGATAGAACAATGTACCTCGCATTATCTGATATGTACCGTTTGATTTTTAACCGATGTTCTTTGTCGGAACTACAGAGTAGCTCATACTGAGTCAAGCCCGTCACCACGAATGTATACCTATCCTCAAACTGTGTAAATAGGTCTCTATAAACGTCAATCTGGCTATCTGTGAGTGCGTGCGATAAAATATTGGCATCGATAACCAACAGCCCCTTCATCATAGCGTCCTTATTTTTTCTTTTTAAACTTCAATAATCCCTTTGATGGGCTTGGGTTGGCCAATTTTGGCTCTCTAACCGAACTCTTTGGTATTTTTGGTATCTTCATGCTCATAACATACCCCCTTTAAGATACTTTGATGATGTATTTATTGTAGCACAGCAGGGGCGACCTGGCATTTTGGGCAAATGTGGGTGCCGCGGCCAGCAACGCGGGTTTTTATGATGGTGGTGCCGCAGCGCTGGCATGGGGTGCCCTCTTTTCTGAAGACGCGGGCGAAGGAGATGTAACTGCCTTTTTTGCCCTCGGCATTGACGTAATTTTTATCGGTTGAGCCGCCTTTTTCTATCGAGAGCCCAAGAACTGCTCGCAGTTCGGTGTAGAGGTTGTTAATTTTAGATTTTGGGATGTCTATCACCTTGGTTTCGGGGTGAATCTTGGCCGCCCAAAGACTTTCATCGGCGTAGATGTTGCCTACCCCGGCAATCACGGTTTGATCTAAAAGTACTGCTTTAATGCCCGAGTTTTTTCGCCGCAGCAACCTATCTTCAAAAATCGATAATCTAAAATCTGCCTCGAGCGGCTCTGGGCCCACCTTCTTCATAAAATCAATATTCGGTACTTCAATTGTTGGATATAATCTCACCCAACCAAACTTGCGCTGATCATTGAAAAATAATCTTGCACCGTTATCGAGGTCAAATATCACCCGGGTAGAGCGATCTGGTAGTTCACCAACCAGCGAATCGTTTGGGTGCCCTGCCCCAAATACAGCCTCTCCCCTATAGACAATCTGGCCCGTCATTTTTAAGTGAATGACCAGCGTGTGCTCAGTGGAAAGATCGATTAATAGCAGCTTCGCGCGACGACGAATATCAATTACCGTTGCGCCAACAAGAAACTCATCTACATCGGCTCGGGCATTTGGAAAGCTTTTTTCGGTATCTGAAGAAACAGCAACGACCTTGTGGCCAATCAATAGCCTCTGTAAACCGCGTCGAACTGTTTCAACCTCAGGAAGTTCTGGCATGTAGCTTATTGTACACTAACGAGTACGAGGCATAAGATGCACTGGCACCGCACCTTCGCCTGCATCGATAGCCGCCGCAACAACCCAGTCGCCACCGAATCCATCTTTATGACGGGTGCGCATGAAACCTTCTTGTTGCTGTTGTTGCTCCTGCTGCTGATAGCCGCCACTGGGCACAACTTGCGCCCCTTCCTCGTCCAACCCCGTAGCGCCAGCTAGCGCTGCTGCGCCCTCACCAACAACAGTTATATCATTACCAGAAAACTCAATGTGTGCCATCTAGACCCTTTTTGTTTTAAAGTTGATATTCCTCACCTTCTAGTGAAAGGCTTATGCACTCGGAGTGCAACCGTTTGTTGTGAAAAAGAAACGCATTAATGAAATCTTCACTAATTCTCCATCTGTTAAATATGGTTGTGGTGATAAAAATCACTCAACACCAAGTGCTACTAAATCGGTTTTTACCTGTTCAATATTTGTGTACGCAACAGCCTGCATACCCACGGCTTGAGCACCAACCACATTCACCTCCCGATCGTCAATAAATACGCAGGCCTCTGCCGGTAGCTCAAGCTCGGCAAGATGTTTAAGGTAGATTACCGCATCTGGCTTGATGACACCCACATGATACGAAAGCGTTACTGCATCAAACAGATCAACGTACTCTTGAGGTAAAAAGTTATTGAGCTCACTACCAACATTTGAGATCATCCCCAATTTGTATCCTGCAGCCTTTAACTCCTGAGCGTAAGTAAATAGCGCTGTATTTGGGTGATGATTAGTTGTGATCATCTCATGGGCGACCCCCCTTGAAGCACCAGTCAGCTTGCAAACTGTGTCTAGAAAATCTTCGTAAGAAACCCGGCCCCGATCTGCTTGGTGATTAATGTAGCGCAGTTCTTCAGCGATATCATCAGTGCCGTATTGGCGACAAAAAGCCAACCAGCCATCTTCAGTAAAAACCCCAAAACAATCAAAAATTACCGCCTTAATCATCTAGGCTCCAGTGCTGCCAAACTTACCTTGACCCCGCATGGTTGCAGTATTAATCTCATGCGCTTCCTGCCACTCAATTTTTTCGTAGCGAGCAACAACAAGCTGTGCAATACGCATACCAGGTTCAATCACAAAGTCCGTATCACTCCAGTTTATCAATATAACTGATATCTCTCCGCGGTAATCAGAATCGATGGTGCCAACGCCGTTTGCCAGTCCGATAGCGTGTTTGGCGGCCAAGCCGCTGCGTGCACGGACCTGAGCCTCGTAGCCATCTGGCAATTCAATCGCAACACCAGTGGGAATAATTGCTGTTTTGCTAGCCTGCAAGGTAACGGGGCCATCTAGGCAGGCGTGGAGATCAACGGCGGCAGCTCCGTCGGTTTGATAAGCTGGTAATTGCGCATCATCACGAACTTTTTGTATCTTAACCTGCATAATGTTCTAGTTTATCATGAGAGGCATCGCTCACGCATAGATACCACTTAGCTCATTGCGAACACGCATCAATATAAGGCCAAGATGATTCTCGCCGTCAGTACTACCTATTGGGTCTACACCCCAGAACCGATCACCCCAATCATTACCTTCAACTAGCTCTTCGACACCGGTCTGAGCAAGTAATAATGCGATGTCGTGATTGGCTGCGAATTTCCGCTTCACCGCCTCGTACATTAAATCAAGCTTTGCGTTTGGCCAGTCTGGGAGCTGCTCTTCACCGGAATCTACGAGCTTTCGTGCGAAACTTTTAACTGCCTTTCCATTCGCATACCAAGAGGCATCGCTCGGCTCGGCACGAATCTCAGCGACTTCACGTTGGACATCAGGATCAACAAATCGGCCCGACATATACACATGCTCAGAAGTAGGAACTTGAATACCGCAAAGTGCCAAGATTGGTACCTTCAGTGGGTACATATTACTGAGGTAAAAATGCTCACCCCGAAAACGTTCGATTGTCATAAATCACCCCAAGTTTTGCCGGATTTTACATCTACTTTTAATTTTACAGGGAGTTTGGTGTAAATATTTTCCATGATTTCAATTAGAAGCTTCTCTACTTCTTCAGTTTGTGATTCTTTGCACTCAACAATGATTGAATCGTGAATCTGCAGCAACTGACGCGGAGCGTCATCCTCAGCTTGACTGGGGATCTCGTTAGTATTGGCACGAGATCCCCGATCAAGCCGGGAATGACGGCTACCCATACCCATCAGTTTTTTATCTACTTCGATCATTGCTAGCTTCATTAAGTCCGCCTCTGTACCCTGAATTGGCATGTTCATAGCTGCCCGTTCTGCACTTGAGCGAACAATAAAATTACTCGATGTAATATCTGGCATCGGTCGCCGCCTACCAAATAACGTCTCGACATAGCCTTTACTCTTGGCTGTTTCAATCAATTCAGCCGTGTAGTCAAACAGGGGTTTTCGTAGTTCTTTGTACCGAGTGAGAAACTCTTTGGCTTCATTTAAATTCATGCCGGTAGCCACACTTAAGCCGTGAGTGCTCATACCGTATAAAATGCCGAAGTTAATTACCTTGGCGTGTCGGCGTTGATCTGGAGTGACCTCGTGCGGCTTGATACCGTATACCTGCGCAGCTGTGGCGGTGTGAATATCGGCATCTTGATTGAACAGCTCAATAAGTTCTGTATCACCAGCCATAGCCGCCGCAAGTCGCAGTTCAAATTGGCTGTAATCGGCACTAACCAGCACATTGCCCTCCCCAGCTCTGAAGGCCTTGCGAATTTTTTTACCGATTTCAGTGCGCACCGGGATGTTTTGTAGGTTTGGCTCGGCAGATGAAAGCCGACCGGTTTGTGCAATAGTCAGACGAAAATCGGTATGCAAACGTGAATGTTGATCAATCAGCTTCGGCAAGGCATCAACATAGGTAGACTTCAGCTTGGTATATTCACGGTACTGTGTAATCAAATTAATGATGGGATGCGACCAACGCAGTTTATCAAGCTCATTGGCAGCCGTAGAATAGCCAGTCTTGCCCTTCTTCACGCCTTGAGTTGGTAGCTTCAGATCTTCAAACAATACTTTCGCAAGTTGCGAAGGCGAGCTGATGTTAAATTCTTGGTTAGCATGGCCATACACCTCTTGTTCAATGTCAGAGATGATACCCTCAAACTCTTCACTCATTTTGGCCAAGTATGGAGCATCGAGCTCAATGCCCGCCACCTCCATACGAGCCAAAACTGAAATAATTGGCCACTCAACTTCTTCAGCCAATTTAATCAGACCGGTCAGTTCGCTCATTTGTTCACCTTGTTGATGAGCGAGGTGCGAAATAACCGCACTCAACGTGGCAGCCTTGGCGATTAACTCCTGCGAATCGATATTATCAAGTTCGGTTTCCACCCCAAGATCTCGTGCCGCCATCTCAGTTAAACTAGTCTCTCGCTGCAAGCTGTTGATTAAAAAACCGCCAATGAGCGTATCGTGTGCAATCTGCGGTAGCACGCTGTCATCCTGAACTTGTTTCAGGATCCGTTTTGAGTCGTTGGTAGATTCTGAAACAAGTTCAGGATGACGTGCCAAGAGCAGCATTTTGAACACGTGTTTAAGGTCGTGGCCGATAACACTTTTTGGCTTGAAGTGACTGAGAACAGCCGGTAAATCATTGCCGAGCTGCTCGGCATCAAGCACGAAAACCGCCTTCTCATGCGCCAGAATAAACAGTTGTGGCTGGCTGCCAAGTGCATCGCTTGAGCGACCATACAACACAACCTCTGCTTTACCGTTCAGAGCTGCTAACTTCTCGGCATCCGAGACTGACGTAATATGTTGCACACTGCCAAGCTTCAGATCAGAAAAACCGGCCGCCGCCTGCTCCTCCTCGCCATCATCATGATTCTGCATATGTTCTGGCAAGTTACGCAGCAAGCTTCTAAATTCAAATTTTTTAAGAAGAGTCTTGAGCTTGGCAGTATCGAGATCGTTCACGTCCATATCCGGGAGATCAAGCTCAACTGGTGCGTCATCATAGAGCTCGGCCACCTCTTTGCTCATATATGCCGAGGCACGGCCGGCTTCCAGTTTTTTTGCAAGCGTTGGTTTAATGTGCTCGAGATTTTCGTAAACATGGGCAAGCGTGCCGTATTCTCGTAAAAGTTCGGCGGCAGTCTTCTCGCCAACCCCTGGTACACCAGGAATATTATCAGAACTATCGCCTTTCAAGCTTTTTAAATCCAGAAATTGCTCTTTTTTAATACCGTACTTGTCCTCGAACGCTGCGATATCAAACCGCTCGATGTTACTAAAACCCTTCTTGAGAGCGTAAACTTGCGTGTGCTCGCCAACACTCTGCAGGGCATCAAGATCTGAGGTAATAAGCATTGTTTCAAGCCCGGCTTTATCAGCCTTTAGGGCAAGGGTGTGCATGATATCATCAGCCTCGTAATCGTCAAACTCATAGAGCGGCCAGCTGAAAGCATCAAGCAGCTCATAGAGCAACGGAATTTGTTTATAAAAATCCTCTGGTGCTGCCTTTCGCCCAGCTTTGTACTCTGGGTGTACCGCCAAACGTCGGCGAATATTCGTTTTTGGTTTGTCCCACGCCACACAGACGTAATCTGGCTTAAGCTTCTTCAGAAGCTCTAAACTCATAGCAGCAAAGCCATACACTCCACCCGTAGGTGTACCATCTGCCATGCTTAAATTACCCATGGCATAGTAGCCACGATAAAAAACCGACTTCCCATCAATAATCGCCAGCTTCTTACGTACTTCCGTCATCATCATTGCCAATCTATGGATATACTACAACATCCACCACTGCCCTCATTATAACTCATCGGCTTCAAGACCAAGCCGAATAGCTGCTGACCGCATCTTACTCAGGGCAGCATCTCTATGCCTGCGTATCATTTCACCTGTCAACCCCTCTCTTTCACCTATAGCTCGAAGCGAAGACGGTGCTTCGCCATCTAGCCCAAAAGATGCCACAACGATCCGTTCTTGGCGTGGGTCAAGGCCAGCTCTACTCAAGAGCGACCTGGCAACCTCAGTAATTTCAGCCTTTTCGTAGCCCCTGTTAGACTGCGGATCAGATACAGTATCTAGTAACGACGCATCACCATCACTAATGGGGGAATCGTACGATACAACGCCAAGCGCAGCTTGAACACTGCGGTTGCCCGTTTGGCGAATTCTATGAACGGGTACACGGATAAGACTACCTTTTGTGTCAATTGCCCGTCCTACTGCCTGTCGGATCCAGAAGGTAGCATAGGTCGAAAACTTAAAGCCCCTGCGCCAATCAAACTTCTCCACAGCATGTTCAAGACCAATATTACCCTCTTGTATAAGGTCGATCATCTCGAGTGACCGTTGCTTAGGATATTTTTTTGCAACACTTACAACTAATCTTAAATTTGCATTGATGAAATGTTTGCGCGCGGCAATCCCCTCAAGAAACATCTGATCATAGGCTTCTCTGTCCTGAATGTCAAGATCGGGGTCCTGAAGTGTCCGCCACGCATCGCGACCTATTTCAATTTTTTTCGCGAGTATTACTTCCTCATCAGCCGTCAGCAACTCATACCTACCGATGTCATCAAGATAGGTTCTCAGAGGATCAACAAAATTGGTTTGGTTTTCATGACCCATGAAGTACCAGCATAGATGCAGATCAAGCAAGTTGCAACCACAAGCGTGTACAGACCGGCATCATCTGTCATAATAAGAGCAATGGATAAGCACAAGCCAAATGGTTCGGCATCTTCTGTCGCATACCAGCGTGAGACCGCTGAGGTGTTGAGCGATTTTAAAAGTGCGCAAGCTGGTCTTTCGGAAGCAGCGGCCGGAAAGCGCCTTAATCAATACGGCACCAATACATTAGAAGTTGGCAAATCAGACCCTGCGTGGCTGAAATATCTTCGGCAATATAAAGATCTTATGATTGGTCTGCTTGTGATAAGTGCGGCCTTATCATTCTATCTTGGAGATCGGCGAACGAGCTATGTGCTGTTGGCCATTGTGCTATTTAATACAACTCTTGGGTTTTTGCAGGAGTTCAAGGCCGAACGAATCATGCAAGCACTCGAAAAGTTGGTCAAGCCAGAGGCTCAGGTGTATCGAGATGGAAAATTAACGCAAGCAGAATCGGCGCAACTGGTGCCTGGTGATATCGTACATATCGCCGAAGGAGATTGGGTACCTGCAGATCTGCGCCTACTAGAAGAGCAAGAACTCAGCACCAACGATTTTGCACTCACTGGCGAAAGTAACCCCAGCCGCAAATTTACGCACGCAATAAAAGGAACCGTGGAACTTTCAGAACGCCACAATCTGGTATTTATGGGAACGACCGTCGCCACTGGCGAGGCACACGGCATTGTAATTGCCACCGGTATGCATACCGAGCTTGGGCGCATTGCAAATCTAAGTAGTAATACTCCCCGAGAGGTAAGTCCTCTCCAGAGAGAAATGAATAATATTGCCACACGTATTACCATTGGAGTGGTAATACTTTGTGCAGCACTACTGCCCCTGATTTTGAAGAGTGGTAACCTTACCTTCAAAGATGCCTTCTTGTTTGCTATCGGCTTTGCTAGTTCACTCATACCCCAAGGACTACCGGCGGAAATCAACACGGCACTTGCCCAAGCCGCCAACAAGTTAGCCCATGCTAAAGCACTGGTGAAGAAACTCTCTGCTGTTGAAACACTTGGTGCTACGCACATTATTTGCACCGATAAAACTGGTACGCTTACCAAAAATCAGATGACAGTTGAACGAGTTAGTATTGGCCATGAGATCTTTTTAGTAGAAGGCAGCGGCTATGAGGCACACGGCAGAATTACCGACCCAAATGGCAAGGCGCTCAGCAACGAACAACTGAACCAGTTCGCATATTTTTTTCAATGCGGCGCATATGCTAGCAACGCTCGAGTTCTGCCGCCAGATAGTGAACACGCCAGCTGGTATTGTTTGGGAGATCCAACAGAAGGCGCTTTGATAACGCTTGCTCGTAAATCCGGGCTTGACCTTGAGCAGCTTGAGGCAGAGAGTCCCGAGCTAAGAGAGTTTACCTTTGATTCCGTACGCAAGCGCATGAGTTCTATCCGTAACGTAGATGGCCAACTAACCGTACACGTTAAAGGCGCACCTGAGAGCGTGCTCAAACGTTGCACCCATATTTTTGAAAATGGCAAAACACGCAAACTCACTACAAGCGACCGTGCCTGGTACCAAAAACAGCATGAACAGCTTGCTGGTAGCGCCATGCGAAATCTTGTATACGCCAGCAAAATACTCAAAGAGGCAGCAGACCCACGCACAATTACCATGGATGAGGCAGAATCCGAACTTACCTTGCTTGGTATGGTCAGTATTGTCGATCCGCTACGCGAGGAGGTTCCAGATGCCATGCAGGCCGCACATCAGGCGCACATTCGAGTAAACGTTATTACTGGTGATTTTGCCCTCACAGCCGAAGCAATCGCTCGAAAAGCTGGGCTTGCTGGTAAAGATGAACATCTAGTGGTTATTCCTGGTAATGAGCTAAAGAATATGGCCGATGCCGAAATCTTCAAGCACGTCCGCGCTGGCGGTACCATTTTTAGCCGAGTCAGTCCTGAAGATAAAATGCGTATTGTAGAGATCGTCCGGCAGGCGCAAGAAATTATCGCAGTCACCGGTGATGGCATTAACGATGCGCCTGCCCTAAAACGCGCCGACATTGGCGTAGCCATGGGAGTAACCGGCACTGATGTTGCGAAACAATCGGCAGAAATTGTGCTGCTCGATGACAGTTTCCACACCCTAGTGCGAGCCGTACAGGCTGGGCGTACCATCTTTGCAAATATTAAGAAAGGCACACTCAGTTGCTTCACCAGCAACACTGCCGAACTCTTTACTAATCTTGCCAGCCTCGGTGCACTCAGTCTCTTTGGTATTCCCCTTGCCATTGGCGTGATGCAAATTTTAGCAATTGATTTAGTAGCCGAGCTCTTCCCTATTGCGGCGCTTGGCTGGGACCCCGCAGAAGGCGAACTAATGAGCGAGAAACCGCGAGATCCCAAGCAGCATATCTTAAATCGGCGTTCCATTGTTGATTTATTATGGTGCGGCTTGATTATCGGCAGCCTGGCCTTCACTAACTATCTTTTGTTCTTCCATCGTGCTGGCATGCAACCACGCAGCGCTGATACAAACAGCCTCCCATACCTGCAAGCTACCACCGTAACGTATCTCACTATTGTGTGTTGTCAGCTCATTAATATCATGCAACGTCGCTCGATCAAAGGTTTCTTCTCACGCTACCAGTTCACCAATTGGCACTTTTGGGCAGCCATTGCTCTGTCACTCAGCTGTGTAATGGCCATCATCTATTCGCCCATCAACCAATACTTCAAAACAGGCCCACTTGGTATAGTCGACTGGCTCTATGCACTTGGCGCTGCAGCCATATTTTTAGCAATCCGAGAAGTACAACGGCTCATTAAAAAATAGCTGGTAGAGTAGAGATCTTAATTCTCGGATCTTAGTTTGAATAAGTAAGGAATTCGAAAGAAGGGCTGTTTTTGTTTTACAGACCAAGTGCAGCAACTGCTTCTTCCAGAAAACTTTCCATATCTTTATCATTATCAAGAACCAAATCGGTTCGAGCCTTGATACCAGCAATGCTAAATTCGCTATTCACTTTACCATTTTCGGCTGCTTCGCGCTCTAAAAATTCTTCAAACGTGTTGAGCTTTTCGTTATCTCGTGCACGGCTAATACTTCGTTCGTACCGCAGACGTTCGGGAGCATCAGTGAATACAATTAGCCCCCCCGCATTCTGCACCACCTCTGCTTCTGCCCATGCGCGAAAACCGCTTACACAAATACCTCCTGGATATTTTTCCCTATACGAGGCGTACCGCTCAAGCGCAATCTCACTGAGCACTCCCGCTCCGCGCGCCTCCCGTAGTTCGTTCGCAGTTTTGTATAAGATCGGCCGTTCAATTGAACCGTATTTTTCCTGAGCAAACTCACGAACAATATCGCTCGTCGAGATATGTTTAATCTGATACTTTTCTTCTAAAAATCTCGCGAGACTGTCTTTGCCGCTCGCAAATGTTCCTGCCAAACCAATAATTTTAGGAGAGGTACTCATAGAGTTTCTTCGCATCTTTATGTTTACGTAGTTTAGCCAAAGCTTTGGCTTCAATCTGGCGAATACGTTCGCGGGTCACGGCAAACTCATGGCCAACTTCTTCAAGCGTGTGGTTTTTGCCATCTTCTAGCCCAAAACGCATTTTAATAATCTTCAGTTCTCGTTCAGAGAGTGCTGATTGTAAAATGCCCTGTACCTGCTCTTTCAAAAGTTGCTCTGTAGCCGCCTCGTCGGGGCTTTTTGTATCCTCGTCTTCAATAAAATCACCCAGCACAGAATCTTCTTCATCATCACGGACAGCAGCATCAAGCGAATTGACATCTTGCTTAATCTTCATAACGTATTCAACCTTTTCCGGTTCCATCTCGAGCTCTTTAGCCAACTCATCAATGGTTGGCTCGCGGTTCAGCTCTTGAGTCATGCGGCGCTGGGTACGGAGTAACTTATTGATAGTTTCTACCATGTGCACAGGAATACGAATCACACGGGCTTGATCAGCAATAGCTCGTGTAATAGCCTGACGGATCCACCAGGTAGCGTAGGTAGAAAATTTAAAGCCTTTTGAAGGATCAAACTTTTCTACGGCACGCAGCAAGCCAGTGTTGCCCTCTTGAATAAGATCTAAGAAATCCAGGCCACGGCCAGAATATCTCTTAGCAATCGAGACAACCAGACGCATATTTGCCTCGGCCATTTGATCTTTGGCTCGTTTATCGCCAGACACAACTTTATTTGCCAGTGCCAGCTCTTCTTCAGCTGTTAGTAGTGGGATCTTACCGATCTCACGCAGATACAAACGCACTGAATCATCAGAGATATCGTCGAGGTAGCTGGTATCCTGCTCGGCCAAAAGAGCCTCTTCGTCTTCTTCGGTTGTTGCCCAAATGTCATCATCACCAGGCTCATCTTTAGTTGTCACAGCCACCTTTTCGGCCGCAAGCTTGGTATAAATTGCCTCTAAGCTATCGTAGAGACCCGATTCTTCCACCGCATCTAGCACATCTTGTTGCTCGAGCATGCCTTGATTTGTGCCTGCCTTTTTTGTCAGCTGCGCCACAAGTTCAGTCACTTTTGTATCATTATCAGCCTGTTGAGCTGCAGTCAGTTCTTTTTTTGCCACAATTAATCCCCTTTTAATAGTTCTTGATACTGCTTGAGGAGCTCACCTGCCAAAACGCTATCACCTTTATCTTCAGCATCACGAATGGCGGCCGTCAGCTCATTTTTATCTTTTTCTTTGCTGTGTTTGCTAATGCGCCGTGCCAGGGCCATTACTTCAGCCATTAAATCGGCTGGGGTCCAACTGGCATATTTTTCCTCGGCGGTTAATAGCAGTATTTTACCATAGTCCTCATCTGTTTTCAATATTGCGAGCTGCTCAGATGTTAAGCGTTCGTGTTCAGGAAGTTGTTGCAGCACTTGGTAAATCGCTTGACGCTGTTCGCCCACTAGCGCTGAAACGGAAAATTGCCTTAAACTATCACGCACCTCCGGAAACTGTGCATTGAGCGCCAAAAAGTCATCTTGATACGAGGTTTGATCGGGTGCAACAAGCTGCGTATGTGTAGTTTTTTTTGCCCGTACCTTTGGTTGAGTCTGGCGCAGTTTCACCATCAAAGATTGCACCGACACATCAAGTTGCCGGGCAAGCCGTTTCAGGTGATGCTCCTGCTCAACCGGATCATGCAGACCGTGAATGACAGCCAAGGCCTTAGTTGAAAGATGGCGCTTACCTTCAGCAGTTGTTGCGTCATGGGCACTCTCGTAACGCTTGAGCGTCCAACTCACTGCATCGGTAGCAGCCTCAATACACTGCCGCCAAAGTGCTGAATCATGCTGAATAAGCTCATCTGGATCTTTCGCATCACCTGGCAACACCACTACCCGAAGATCAACGCCAACTTCTTGGGCAATACCAATTGCCCGTTCCGTCGCCTTCAAGCCCGCCGCATCACCATCAAATGCCAGCGTTATATTCATTGTTAAACGACTCAGACTCCTCAGATGATCAGTAGTCATAGCAGTACCCGCAGCCGCCACCACATTCTTTACACCCGCTTGATGAGAAGCAATCACATCAAGATTGCCCTCCACCAGAACCACTCTGTCTTCAGTACGAATAGCTGGTTTGGCATGATGCAAGCCAAACACTTGCCGACCCTTATCGTAGATCGGCGTCTGCGGCGTATTCAAATATTTCGGCCCTGCTGCGGGTCCGTCCTCCAGCACTCTCGAGGTGAAGCCAACAATGTTTCCTTGGCCGTCTGCAAGCGGGATCATAATTCTCCCCCGAAACATATCGCCGATCCCGCCACGTCGTCGTGTTGTTAAACCAGCTTTGAGCAGTTCAGCATCGCTAAAGCCCCTCTTTTTCAAAAACGCATACAGTGCCGTACCATCCTCAGGTGAATAACCCAGCTGCCAGGTGCGAATTGTTTCAACGGTAAAACCACGAGCGTTCTTTATGTAGTCTAACGCTTTGGGTGTACGCGAAAGGCAGAGATGATAAAACTGCGCTGCCGCGATGTGCGCCGCCAAAAGCCGCTTTTTGAGTGCCGCAAGCGAGCCATCGCCTTTTTTTTGGTATTGACTGAGGTCAACATTAGCCTTGCGCGCCAGAATCTCCAGCGATTCGCGAAATTCCACACCCTCAACTTCCATAATAAAGCTGAACATATCGCCGCCCTTATTAGATGAAAAATCATGCCAAATCTGCTTTTCAGGGCTAACCATAAAGCTCGGTGTCTTCTCGCTACTAAAGGGCGAGAGCGCTTTAAAATTGCGCCCGGCACGCTTCAGCTCAAGGTAATCACTAATCACCTCCTCAATACTCAGCCGTTGCTTAATCTCGTCTTTAGCGTCCATAAGGTAGATTATAGATTATGGAACTCAGATTATAGAAATACCCCTCATCATTAACCGCCAAATAACGTATAATAAAGCGTAATATGAACCTGCCAAATATCTCAAAGCAATCACAACTTGGCACAAATGACTATTTGGTGCAAGCAGACCCAGCGGCCGAAAAGAAGAAGCTCTACCTTATTGTTGGTGGCGTCATAGCATTGCTCTTGATCTTAAGTTTCTTGATCTTTGGCAACAAACCAACACCCGGCCTCACTGAAATGCGCAGTGGTTTACAGGCAACATCTGACGCACTCGGTATTGTTGATGAATATCAAGATAAACTCAGCTACGCACCTACTAAAAACGACATAGCCCTCACCAAAACTCTCCTACGCGGCAACTTCCAGAATCTCAACGAAATCTACAATACATTTAAGCCCAAAAAACGGTTTACCGGCACACCCAAGCCAGACAAAAAGTCTGCCGAGAGCCTGGATGAGGCCGTTCGCAACAACACTATTGATAACAATATCGTTGAAGTTCTGAAGCCAAAAATTACAAAAGCTGAAAGCGAATTAAAAAAAGCCAAGCCAAACTTTACCAAAAAAGAATCTTCAAACAAAATTCAGACCGCCATTGACGATCTGCAATCAATTCAAGAACTCCTCAACCGCGCCCGGTAAATAATCCTCATTTCTTAGATTTTAGCAAACCTCCCTTTCGCCTTCATCCTCGTGCATGCCACCAACGTAACGAACTACGAAAACTACCAACTATGAACTATTCATTAGCCAAAAGTGCCTGCTCGTCTTTCGTTAAACCCTCAACCACTAAGTGGTACGAAAGATCAACAAGGCTCAGAAGATATTCTTGCTCCATCTCGCCACTGACAATAATTGTGTTCCAGAGTTTCTTATTCAGATGATATCCCGGCATCACCGTCGTATATTGCTCGCGCAGCTTCTCAGCCAAGACTGGATCACACTTTAAGCTAACCTGCACAGGCTTCTTGCCTTCTTGAATTAAAGCAAACATCTTGGCCGTTTTTTTCGAGCCCACTTTATACACTACAACACCATCACCGAACGGATAATCAAGCCAACTCCCTGGCTTGCTCAAAATATATTCCTCTAGTTCCTTATGTGACAACATCGTTCATCTCCTTAACGATACCGATGACATCCGACAGCGTATCAATAAGATAATCAGCACCAGCCTCTTTCAACATTTCAGAGGTTCCGAACCCATGAGTGATGCCTATTGTAGCAAACAGCTTCGCCGATCGAGCAGCTTGTATATCAGCTGGTAAGTCGCCTACCATAATTGCCCGCCCTGCCGCCACACCTAACCGAGCTAGCGCCGTCAAAACTGGCTCAGGATGTGGCTTGTGGTGCCTAGTGTCATTGCCGCCAACAATGACAGAGAACTGATCGAGAATGCCCGCCTGCGCGAGAAGCTCCTCGCTCGATGTCGCAGTGGTGACAAGGCCAATCAAAAGGCCGCTTTTTACAAGCTCGTCGACCACCTTTCCGACCCCCTCATACAGATGCACGTCTTCTTTCAGTTCACTAAACTTTTGATAGAATTTTTCACTTAAATCATCTCTCGAGATATGAGGCACAAATCTATCATGTACTGCATTAATATGATGAATGTGTGGGCGCAGATCATCTTGACTTACTTCAACACCATACGAATTAAGAGCGTGTACGTTAGCTGCCCATAGAGCATCTCGACTATCCCTTAAAACACCGTCGAAATCAAAAAAAACCGCCTCAATCTTAACCATTACTGTTTTAGCTTCTCTAAGTAAAATTGTAGCTCTACAATTGAGGCTTGAATGTCGTCAAAGGCGCGATGAATATCTTTCTTTGCATACTCACCTCTTCCTTGACCCTGCATCAGCACTTTTAGGCTCGATACATCAAGCATCCGATAGTGAAGTTTCAGGTCCAATCCTGGCCACCACTTTTCAATAAACTTTTTATCGTTATGGATCGAGTTACCAGCCAAAACCGCTGGCTCGTTACCAAAATGTTCTTCCACAAAACGTATCAGATCTTGCTCAACCTGTTCAGCACTTGGCGCATTCGGTACATTTTTTAAGAAGTTATCACGATTTTCCGGATAATCCTTCCACCACACGTTTGCCTGCATACGCTCTGCAAGCACCTTCTTTGGCTGACCAACTAAAGATTCGTAGCTACCAAGTGTTTTAAAATCAAAATCAGTCACCTCCGCAGCTATTTCAATAATTACATCTTTTTGCGGATCCAGGCCTGTCATCTCTAGGTCTATCCAGAGAAGCTTGGTTGGTATAATCTTTTTCAAATTCGTCATGCCTGTTTGTATATTCCTATGGTTACATTATAGCATATTTAAAACAAAAACTCAACTTACCGTTTGTCTTGTAGGAGCTCCTGAAGTGCCAGAATTGTGGCAGCATCTTTGAATGATATGTGCTCTTTTTTGGCAAGTTCTAACATACGCTGTGTAGCTGAACTCAAAATTTCATTCAATTTTGTATTCACCTTGCGCTCACTCCAAGCTTCGCCTGCCAAATTCTGAAGCCACTCTAAATAACTCACCACCACACCACCGGCATTAGAAACCACATCTGGTAAAATTTCTCTTCCTCTTTGCAAAAAATTCTCGTGAGCTGCATCTGTTACCGGTCCATTTGCGAGTTCTAAAATTATTTTGGCCTGCACTGTACTAACATTGTCTTCAACCACTACATCACCAAGCGCGGCGAGTACTAAAATATCAACCGGCAACGAGAGCACTGCATCTCGCTCTAAAAATTCAGTGTGCGTATTATCAAGATCCTCTATCAAGCCATGCTTGTGCCCGTTATATTCTTCTAGGCTTAAGCCATCGCGGTTGTGAGTAAAGTTTTTAATAACCAACGTTCGCTTTGAGTCCGAAACAGCCACTACACGTACGCCAAGCTTTTCTTCAGCCAGTTTTGCAAACCAAAAACCAACATTCCCAACTCCTTGCACGGCAACCGTAATTGTTTTTGGATCGACTTGTTTGCTCTTAAGATACTCTCTGAGCACAATCATACCTCCGCGACCCGTAGCTTGCTCTCGCCCCAAACTTCCGCCCTTACCAACAGTTTTTCCCGTAAATGCAGCTTTGCTCGTATCGCCAGTATGCTTTTCAAACTCATCAGCCATCCAATCTAAAACTTCAGAGGGAGTGCCCACATCTGGGCCAGGGACATCTTTATGTGGACCAATATGCGGCAGCAAATGCTGAGCGTATGCGCGTGACACTGCTTCAATATGAGCCTGGTCATGCTCGCGCGGATCAAACGCGACCCCACCCTTGCCACCACCCATCGGAATACCGGCCGCCGCCGTTTTCAAGCTCATTAAAAGCGCCAAGGCGCGCACTTCCTCTTCATCCACCGCTCCGTGAAACCGAATACCACCCTTATATGGCCCGCGCTTACTACTGTGTTGCACACGGTACGCTCTATGTGTTTTACCATTCACAGAAAGCTCAAAACTATGCACCATCTCCGGAGTCAAGAGCTGTGCAGTTTGCGCCTCACTGAGCTTTAGTCGCTGCGCTGCCCGCTTTACCGTTGCCTCAGCCGACCTAAGCATACTTCCCATAGTTACTCCTTGTGTGTTAAACAAACCGAGTTAATACAATAATGTTTACCAGTTGGCGTCATAGGATCATCAAACAAATGCCCGAGGTGCGAGCCACAGTTTGCGCAGACCACCTCAGTTCGTACCATCCCATTTGAGGCATCTGGCCTCAGCTCAACCGCACCATCCTCGGCCGCAGCCTCAAAACTCGGCCAACCCACCAATCCAGGCATTTCAGAAAGATGCTGCTGCTTAGCACGAAACAGATGCGCCCCGCAGGCTGCGCAGTAATATTCTCCCGATTCCCGCGGTTGCACAAACTCGCCAGAAAATGGCATCTCCGTCCCCTTTTTACGCAAAACCCTATACTGCTCCTCCGTCAACTGATCTCGCCATTCATTATCGGTTTTCTTAATCATCACGACCCCATCGCCAACGAGCTGGCTCGCCTTTTTTATAACAGAGGGAGACCAACGCAATTAACCATGTACACGAAGTCCCGAACAGTAAAAGTCCCTGATAGTTACTCCTCTCTACAAACCGAGCCGCAAGAGCTGTATGTCCAATAAATCCAGCGAGGCAAATCGCATATGCAAGCCAACCTTGCCACGTCAGCGGGTAGCTCCAACCATATCCATACCGTTTTGCCTTAAACCAATACTGCACCTTCTTCGTCATATTTCCAGTATACGCCCTTACGCAAAAACTGGCGCCCAAACGCCAGTCTTCAACTCTAAGCTCTACGAACTGCAATCTATTTGCTGCGATCTGTTGTCCGCCCCTTTAAGGGCCTGTGCTATCTTTATCAGACATCAGGCAGGGTCAAGCCGTCACAACCTCATCCATACAGCTGGCCATGAGTGCCCAAAAACGCAAAAATAACAATCCGGCCATCCTCCTTTTCGTAATAAAGCGCCCTAATATCCCCGGTTATATTGATGCTGCGGTACCCGCGGTATTTACCGGTTAATGCATGATCGCGAAGTTGCTTCTGACGTTTATCAGCACAGAAAGCAAGAATTCTTTCTTTAGCTTTTATCTGTACTTTCACCGACTGCTTTTTGAGCTGATTAGTGAATTACTTTGAGTATTCAACCGTAAAACTTTGCCCCTTCATACCAAACTACCCCTCTTATCTACTGTCCTCAATCGATGCATCAATCTCTCTCATAAATGTTTCGTGGTCAACCGTCTCCAGTGTTCCATTCAGCCGCTCCCGCTCAAACTCGCCAATAATCTTCTCCATCTGCGGCGTCATCTCCTCGGCCGGGAAGTGCTCTACACGGGCGCTAAAAGTAACACTTTGCGTTCGAACCGCCTCTTTAATAAGGCCATTGATTAAAGACCCCAGAGGCAGACCAAGATCAGCCGCTAACTTCTGCGCCTGTGCTTTTACCTTGGGATCAGTTTTAATTGAAAGTGTAGCCGTTTTCATACCTAAAGTATAGCAAAAGTATACATAAATACAATACTTCTACGAACTTTTTGTAAAAGAACCAACCCTAAAGCAAAACTGGCGCCAAAGCGCCAGCTTCTCACCCTAAGCTCTCAGAACTAAGATCTGCAATCTATTTGCTGTTATCTGTTAACTAGCTCTTCTTGTCTATTCGATCAAGCTTCGCCAGATGCACAATCTGGTAAATTACAAAAGCCGTGGCCAAAAGTGTAATCACTGCACCTAAAATAGCGCCCCAACCAATAGTTAAAACTCTATCATCGCCGATTTTTACTACTGTCCAACTATACTTACTCAAATCCGTGCCGCCCAAAATGAAGCCAACAATTGGGTTAATAA
This sequence comes from Saccharimonadales bacterium (SeqCode), assembly GCA_046350615.1. Taxonomy (GTDB): domain Bacteria; phylum Patescibacteriota; class Saccharimonadia; order Saccharimonadales; family UBA7683; genus UBA7683. Next base: position 302,763 of record JAXMAA010000001.1, read on the forward strand.
AGTTCTCCACCAAAGATTTCACCGCTTCACCAGCAGCAGAACCAATCGCCAAACCAACAGCCAGCCCAACTACACCCTGTTCACGAACATAATCCAAAAACCCCTTAGCATGTTTTTTCATACAACCTCCCTAAGTTACGATACTGTTAGATCAAATTATACACTAATAATACAGTAAATGGGTCAATGAATAGAATGTTATTGATTTAAAATCTATTTTATACTAGAATATATGCTTATGGCACAATTAGAATTAGATATTGTCACCCATGCCCAAGGATACGGAGATCGAGAAAAAACTCGGTTAGTTGCTGAGGCCGCAAGATTAACACACCACGCAATCACTGTTGTCGCCCCCCACGTATGCGTAGCTCAAAGATCATTTGATCATAACGAGCAGAGGAATCTTGTTACCGCCCGGTATGATACGCCCGGCAGGTCTCAAACCGACATCCTGGACTATCTGGTAGCGCAAAATATACAGCGTAACAGGTTTCGCGTAGACCCATCGTTAAAGGTGATCTCTTTCATACCCGGACCAACACGACTTAAAGAAACCGATAGAGATGGTGGCGAGATTAAATATCCATATGGCTTCAGTCTCGAAGAATACAGTGAGGGCGCGGTAGCTGTTGATAAAATACTCGACCTTGTCCCTCAAAGAAGAGCCCGTGCGGCAGCTGCAATACTTGCCTATACAGCAGTCCACGAGGTTGGCCACCTGCTAGGCTTGGTGCGACCACCCAGAGGTGATAGAAAGAAACATTGCAGGAAACTCTGCGTAATGAAAAGTACTCCTACCCCTGAAGATACCGGAAGGGCTGTTGGGGAAATGGGCGGTAGAATTCTATTTTGCGCAGATTGTCGCCTAGACCTCAGAAAAGCTTAATCTAAAAGATAGTAGCGCTTCGTGGTTACGATACTACTATCTTTTTACGAGAAGACTTCTGCCGTAGCACGATCTTCAAAACTACGTTTAGCTGGTTACTTGCTGCGTCTTTTCTTCAAGGTAATCACTCAGGGCAGCAGCATAGAGCTTGTCAACATCCGCAAACTCCTCTTTTAGCCACTGCCACACCGCATCACTACCCTCTTTAGTCTTCACTTCCAAGGCTGTACGTTGATCATCGCTCATCAGGTCGTCTAACAACCCCATGACACGAAGCTCAACAACATGGTTTACGGTTCTTAAGGTTTCGTCTTGGATCTCTTTCGGTAGATTACCAATTCCGAGCTTTTCTATTATCTGTTGATCATTCATATTCTTATTCCTTATTCAATTATTTGTTTTATTTCTACTCTAAACGTATTGTATCATTAATTATTTCTGACTACATACCGCTTAATAAGTACTTGAGAACTTCCTGGGCTTCAGGTGTCCACTCAGCAGATCCAGGCGCACTAATTCCGTAGTCACCGGCAGTTCGCGCATAGCTACCCATTGGGCGGATAATATTATCGGGACCAAGCTGCGTCTCAAGTGTTTTGTAAAGATCGTGAGCATGCTGACCGCTAATTGAGTGTCCGTTAGCCTCAAAGAACTGTCGGAGCTCTCGCTCGTAGCCACTTCCTGGCTCTACCTCAAACTGTAAACCTTTTGGTGCCTCTGGGGTTGGTGGCTTTGGTGCCTCTGGGGTTGGTTGTTTCGGAGGTGTAGGCTCTTTAGGGACATCTTTAGGAGTGTCTGGGGCAGGGTCTTTACGCAAAGCCTCTTTCAGCTTGAATGCGCCCTTCCCGGCCATAGCACCAAGTGCTGTTGCGGTACGCACACGCTTACGGTTACGCATCATCTCTTTATCGGTACTAGCCTCGGTTGCGCTAGTTATATCCTCAACCGAGCCCTTACCATCAATTGCATGCGCCGCTTGAATGTCTGCTGCTTTTACAGCACGGTCTTCGAGTGACTGCTCTGCTGCCACAGTTAAGCCATTTGCCTTGTTGACACCGTTGGCACGACGAGCTGTTACGTGCTTAGCCATCCCGAACCCTGCGGCACCACCAGTAACGTAAGCTGCTGTTGCGCCAGCGAAGATGCCTCCGGTTAAGCCTGTTACGGCACCAGCTGCTAATACTACACCAGCTTTTTTAAGTTTGCCCTTAAAGCCTTGTTGGCTAACCCACCAGTTTACAAACTTATTGGTTGATTTACCCTGCGCCTGACGCTGGTGAAGGATTTCATCCTCCAGCTTGCCATCTTGAGCAATATTACCAATCAGACTCAGCTGGCGCACAACGTCCTCTTCCCAGCCAACACGCTGCAGTTCAGCCGCTGTTGCTTCAGAAAGGGCTGTATACGCCTCCTCGTACTCTTGTTTGGCTTGTTCGGTTTCAGCATTAAAAGCACGTGTTGAACTCAACTTGTTGGCAAGACCTTGCACTGGCTTGCTAGCCTTAACAGTGTTCCACTTCTCTACTATCTTGGTAACGCCGGGAATCTTAGCAAGAATACCACCAACTTGGGTATCTGGGCGGAAGAACCGGCCGAGGTATGATTTACGGCTTTTGGCAGTCATCTCGGCATAACGGCTACGAGCAACGTCAAGGCGCTCAATCATTGCTGGATCTACTTCGGGCAGCTGCACCAACTCACCCGGCTTTTCTACCGGTACAAGTGCTCCAGGCTTTGGAGCAAGTTCAATCTCGCTACCGGGTTCTACTGGTCCATCGTACTCTGGGTGCCAATCTGAGGGACGATCTTCGTCGTTTTCCTCTACATGAACAATGCTGGTGCTACCTTCATTCTCGCGCTGATCGTCACCACTGGTAGAAGTGGTTGCTGCTTCGGTATCGAAAGTCCAGGGCTCGTGGGCCATAGCTCCAATAGGTAGATAGTCTGGGTCCTCCGGATCTGCGTTCTCAGAACGGGTTAAGTAATCATCACCATATTCACCATCGCGTACCGGACGAATGTTTAAGTCATCACGTCCGCCATTAAAGAGGTTAGCACCCTCAATACTATATGTAGCACTCGAGTCTTCCTGTTGTTCACTTTGGTCTGAAATGCCAGCCGATTTATATTCGGCAAGACTATCCCGAATTTTATCCTGATGTGCGGCTATGACATCCATGTTCTGTTGAGACAGAAATTTGCCATCTGGTCGGTGACCTTTCCCGCTTTTGTCAACAGTTACAATGTCTGCTATTTCCTGATTACTTGATTGTGGTGCTTTTTCACTCATTATTTTGTTTCCTTTTTGTTTGATTTAATGTTGTGATGATACTATATTAGCAAATCATAAGCTTTTTGTCAAGTACTATGACATCATTTTGTGTGTTATGTTATTTTCCGTTATAAAGTGTTCTGCTGAATTCTATCTGTTATTGCTTATGATTTTTAATATAAATTGCTTATTCTTGACAAAATTGTGGTATAAAGTATTGACATAAATAATATTTTGTGATAAACTGTATTCATCATCGTTTTGCGGCAACTGTGAGGTGGAGAACTCTCAGCTAACCAGCAAAGGATAGCGATGAGTACTTATAACAAGAGACGTACAGGCTATCAGAGTAATCTGATGGTTTTTGGCGCCTTAAAGTAACTCATAGGTAAAACGAGATCGCCTATAAAGTGGTCATGTGAGGTACATTAACAAGCTACGGTACATAACTTTTGTTATGTATTAGTCAAATCATTACAGTGTATAAACCTGTTGCAACAAAGGCTTCGGGGCAGAGTTGTGTTTAGCTGAATTAACTTTTGATCCGCCGCAAACGAACCAAAGGCTAATTCGCCGCTAAGCACTACTCTGCTCCTGAGGCAGTTCGGCCTTACAGCTTGAACACTTTAGTTGCAGCAGACCGTTTACTTTGTGCGCTTATAGTTACTATAAGATGCACTCGAACACACTAACGCAACAAGCGCATTGATAGCCTTCCAGTTGGGCAGGAGGTATGCCGCCAAGTACATAATTATGAAAAAATTGTGTGCTGCGCGGCATATCCCCAACCCGACCCAGGAGGTCATTATGCCACGTCCCACCACGCACGATGACCTCGTGCGCAAGAGCCGAGGGATCACCTCGGCCCACAAGGGCTTGGCCGGTCACACGGCCGAGCTCACCGAGCTCAAGACCCGGCTGCGGCAGGCGCAGGACCGCATCGCCCAGATGCAGCCCACCGTCAGCCACGTGCCGGGTCACCAGCGCGGGCTGATCCGCCTCAGCGGGCGGATCAAGGCCCTCGACGCCCAGCTCAACGAGCTGCTGCACCGCGAGGCCACCGGCACCACCGGTGGCAAGGAGCCCAGCCCCACGCTGACGGCTGCCTGGCAGAAGGAGTTCGACCGCCTCCAGCAGGAGGTGCGCGGCTACTTCACGGACCTCGACAGCCAGATGGCTGCGATCCGCGATCGGCTCGACGAGCACGACCTCAAGTTCGCCAACCACGGCGAGCGGATCGAGGCCGTGGAGGTGCAGAGCAACGCGAACGCCACGGCGATCGCCAGCCTGCGCAGCCGCGTCGACGAGCGGGTCCACCCCGCGCTCTGGATCGCCTCCTTCGTGGGGGCCATCTTGGGCGGCCTGTTCATGGCCGTCTACGACTGGAGCAGGGTCATCAAGGTCAGCGAGACCACGACGACGGTCGGTAACCCGGCCCTCGACTCGTGGTTCGGCATCACGCTGGGCGCCCTCGTGGGGTTCTTCGTGGTGTTGGCGATCGGCATGCTCTTCAGCGCCCTCGCGGGCAACGATGAGCAGGAGGTGACCACCGCTTCGGCGGCGTCCGCCTCGAGCCGCATCGCGATGCGTGATGTGGCAGCTCCGCCGACGGCGGTGCAGCCGGTGATCCCGCAGCCAGCTTCGGTCGACCGGCCTCAGCCGGTCGCCTAGCTGGCGCTGCCGAGCTCCCCATGAGGAGAAGGTTATGTGCACCTGGGTACTCGGGATACTAAATCCTGCCCAAAGCGCCGGGGGCAACAGCTACCCACAGTCCAACACGCTTCAACCACAATAGGAGGTAGCTCTCAAATGAGCAGGCGTACCGCAAGTGCAGCGGGGGCGGTGGTGGCTTTGGCCCTACTGCTCCTGGCTGGGCTCATCATCACGGTGAGTTCCAGCAATGCCAAGGGCGACGGGGGTCCCCCCATCGACCCGAAGGCGAAGTGCGGAACCAAGACCGGTTTCCTGGCGGACTACGCCACTGGAAACCGGTTCGGTCCCGCGGTGACCGAGACCAACGTCGACAAGGTCAAGGAGCAGCTCCACACGGAGCGGTGTCTTGACCCGATGAAGGTCGTAGCTCACCTCGAGTACCAGGCCCGTGCCTACTCCTCTCCGGAGGAGCGGGCCGAGCACACGCGTCGGCTGCGGGACACCCCCAACGCCCGCGTGAGCGCGATCGCCAAGCTCGAGGCTCGGGAGCGTTCGGCCGTCAAGGTCGAGATCACCGAGATGAGCAACGAGTACCAGACCATGTACGCGGTCAGCAAGGGGCACGACGTTCCGTACGTCTACGCCACCACCGCCGACCGTCCGCGGTTCAAGGTGCTCAAGTTCAGCTACTCGGACGGGTCGTGGGACGCGTACAAGCTGGATTGCGATTTCCAGCCCGTCGCGACCCGGTTCCCCGGGCTGCCGCAGTCGCCACCGCCTCCGGGCACGACGACCACGGTTCCCGGGACCACCCCAGGCACCACTCCCGGAACGACCCCGGGCACTACGCCCGGTACGGTTCCTCCAGGCACGGTGCCGCCGGGGGTCACCACGACCACCAGGCCGGGGGTCACCACGACCACCAGGCCGGGTAGTACCACGACCACGACGGTCCCCCGGTGCACCCACAAGTGCTCCGAGGACAGCCCTGTGAGTTCGAACCCGAACGATCCCAACGAGAACGTTCGTCCGAACGGCACGGAGCCGCAGCGGCCGCCGACGACGGCTCCGGCTCCGCCGACGACCGTGGCCCCGCCGACGACGGTTGCGCCTCCCGCGCCCCCGCCGCCGACGACGGCTCCGGCTCCGCCGCCTGACGACAGCTGTGTCGACCCTCATGAGGTCGGCCTCTGCGAAAGGGCAAGGGCAGCCTAGACCGCGTGGCGGTCATCGGTACTTCACGGTACCGGCTGCGTGTAACACATAAGTTACTCGTAAGTTAACAAGGCCGTGAACAGGGTATGGGGAACCCGTGATGTCAGATCACAAAACCTTCGCGTTAGTTCGAATAGTAGACGGGAACGGATATACTCAAACCTTGCTTGCAAGCAAGAGTATATCCGTTCACAACACCTTATAACCTGTAATGATTTGACTATCTTCCGTGGCTTTTTGTACTTCATCCCTTTTAGGTATGATGAACTTTAAAAATTTGGTACCGAAGTGTGTTTATTTTTTAAAGTTCATCAATTTATTTAATTTCGAGTAATCGAAGGAAAGGAAGGCTTATGAAGAAATTTATAAACTTTCTGAAACGCCACGGCAAGAAGATTGCAGCAATTGTTGCAACCGCTTCTGCGGTAGGTCTCGCCGGAGCCGCAATTGCTGGCTTTGGGCCAGATCGCCCAACCAAAGCCTATTACAATAACGTACCCGGCTTTGACTATGTTACTTTTAACTCATTCACCGGTGTTCCTAACATCGGTGATGAAAGAAACTTCTTGACTGGTAAAATTGCCGGTGCAGATGGTGGTTTTTACGACCCAATGACGAAACTCCGAGCAAACGACGAGGTTCTGATGCGGGTTTACGTTCACAACAACGCCGACCCAAGCTTAAATGCAAGTGGTCAAGGTGTTGCTAAAAACACGAAAGTTCGCGTTGAATTACCAAATGCTGAAACAATTGCCCAAAACCAGAGCGCTAAAGCGTTTATTTCGGCCGACAATGCTCAGCCACAAGAAATTTACGACACGCTCGATATGAAAGCTGAAGATAGCAGTGCATTTGCAATTCAGTATGTGCCCGGTTCAGCAACAGTTACCAGCAACGAAGGTACACAACCAGTAAGCGATGCTATTGTAGCTGGTGGTGTAAATTTTGGTGACGAAAAGGGTTGTTTCGAGTATGTAAAACTTGTTACCTTTAAGGTAAAAGTAACTGCTCCAAACTATACGCTTGAAAAAACTGTTCGTCCTGATGGTTCAACTTCAGTCAACGACTGGAAAGAAACCATGCAAGTACAGCCAGGTGCAACGGTTGAGTGGCGCCTGAACTTCAAGAACACCGGTTCTATGCAGCTCAAAGATACCAAACTGGTAGATAACGTTCCTGCAAAAACTACTGTTGTTCCTGGAAGCGTAAAACTGTACGACACCAACTTCCCTACTGGATACCAGTATCCTGATACTGCAATTCAGGCGAATGGCAAGCAAATTAATCTTAGTGTTGGCAATACCAACCCAGGTGTACGAGCAATCGTTACCTTTAAGACTAAAGTTGCTGCTGCAAAGGACCTTGAATGTGGTCTTAATACGCTCAAGAACGTTGCTTACGCAACTCCAACCAATGGATTTGGTACCATCACTGATGATGCTACCGTAACCGTTAACGGAAAAGAGTGTGAGCCTGAGAAGCCTAATTTTGAGATCGTGAAAGATGTTCGAAAGAAGGGCGATACTACGTGGCAGCAAGATGTGACGGTTGAGTATGGCAATACAGTTGAATACCGTGTTGTCGTAAAAAACACTGGCACAACCGACCTTAAGAACGTAGTTGTAAAAGACAAGCGACCAACTGGCGTAGACTATGTTGCTGGCAGCCTGAAGGTAAATGGTCAAACAAACAGCGGTGATCTCTTTGGTGCAGGCGTTACTATCGCCGAAATCAAGAAGGGTGCACAAGCTGAAATTACCTTTGACGCAAAGGTAACAAAAGGCCAGACTGACAAATGTGAAGTGAAGAAATTCCGTAACATTGCCAGTGCAAAGCCTGAAGGTCTCACCGAAAAAGAAGATGATGCTAACGTCACTACCAAATGTGATGTTCCTGCTAAATACGAATGTAAGGCAGTAAACATTGTAGCCCTTGGTAACAACAACTACCGCATTAGCGTAGCTGTTAATACTGAAGGTGGTGTAACTGTTAATAAGTACATCTACAATTACGGCGACGGCTCTGCTGAATTCAACACTGATAAAAACACTGTTGATCATCAGTACAGCAAACCTGGCGAATACAACATCGCTGTTCGTGTCATCTTCAACGTTGGCAACGAACAAAAAGATGCTCGTTGTACTGCCAAGGTAGTTGTTCCGGCAACTCCTGAGAAACCAACAACTCCAGTAACCAACATCCCGAAGACTGGTGCTGGTAATGTTGTTGCAGGACTCTTCGGTACCAGCGCAACGGCATATGTAGCATATGCCTGGGTCGTAAGCCGACGTAACCTAAAGAGCAATCTTTAGACATACTGACCGCTCTCGGCCAAGCACAAAACTCCCGCTTATTTTAGGCGGGAGTTTTTGTTTGTGTAAAAAACTTAAGCTAGATCCTTCGACTGCGCTCAGGATGACACCTGCATCACCGGCCCTTTCTAAGAACTAAACTCTGAGATCTACTTGCTATCTGCTCAGGGCTTCCCCTACTTTAAGGTAGGTAAATTTCGCATTCATCTCCTCAAGCGCCAGTTTGATGTAGTGGTAATTTACCTGCTCGCCAAATTCACTGAGGGTACCGTTATGTGCTGGGAATGCCTGTTTTGGCTTTACGGCTTTTAAAAATTCAATTACTTCGCTCACTTTAAGCCACGGTGCGGCTGCGGGAAAGGCCACAATTTCTACCGGTTTGTTTGGTAGGGCATAGGAATCTCCTGGATAGTAAAGCGTGTTATTCACTAGCACACCAACGTTTTTACAGGGCACCTGCTGGTAAATTATTTCGTGCTCGCCGCCAAAGAATTCGAGCGTCAATAAACTGTTGGTAACAGTTTCGCCTGGTTGAATGGTAACTTTCGTAACCTCAAGTTCGTCTAGCTCTGCCAATACCTCATCGGTTGCATACAGTGTGAGACCAGGATTGCTGGCCGCTAGTTTTTGCAGATTTGGTACATGCAAGTGGTCTGCATGAATATGCGTAATCAACACCGCCGAAACCGCACTCAGCTCCGGCAATTCGGCCAGTACTCCCGGATCAATCACCAGCTGCTCGCCAGCCTCCTCAACAACCAAACACGCGTGTTGATATTTTGTAATCTGCATCTTCCCTCCTTTATAAAGCTGCCTACATTTTTTCAGGTGTACCAATGCCAAGCAACTTCAGGCCTTCTTCAAGCGTCTTTGCATAATAAGCCACGAGCCTTAGACGAATAGGCTCTCGGTCATCACCTATCACTTTACTGCCCTCGTAAAAACGGTTGAACTCCTGAGCCAGCTCGTATAAATAGGTACAGATATGATGGGACATGAGCTCGTTTGTAGCTCGTTCAATAACCTCTTCGTATTCTCCCAACTTTCTAACCAAGGTACGCTCGGCTGGCTCGAGGCTTCCCGTCGCGCCATCTTGAGCGTATTGAGATATCTTGCCAGATCCTTCAACTTCACTGGCGTTTCGTTCAGGATGACCCGCTACGCTGGCTTTGTTAAGAATTGAGCCTGCTCTTGCAAGCGCATATTGAAGATATGGTCCGCTGTTACCCTGCAGACTTACTGACTCTTTTGGATCGTATATGATGTCGCCGCCCATACGCTGCCTCAGAAAGGCATACTTTACGGCCCCAAGACTTACATCTTCCCTACCTTCTCCTGCGTTTGCCTCGGCATTAGCTCGATTAGCAACATCAAGCACATCTACTGCGCGAAGAAAGTTTCCTTTACGGCTACTCATTTTAACACCGCCGGCCAACTTTACTTGCCCATGTGTCAGATGCGTGGTTCGAGAGGTGGCTTCTGGCAAGAAAGCTTCAAGGCTTTTCATGACAACTTTCATGTATTCAATAATGTCGTTGCCAGTAATGATGACGCTCTTATCAAACTGGTAATCTTGCCATTTTTTCAGCGCTAAGCCGACATCTTTAGCCTCATATGTTGGAAGCCCATTGGCATTAATAAACACACGTGTATGTAGCCCATATGGCTCACCTTTAAAAACAACTGCACCGTTAGACTCTTCGTATACATTCCCTGTGTGTTCTTTTACTGTTTGCAAACCAATTGGTGCTGTTTGGCTTTCTGGATAGTACTTTTCAAAGGTAGTGCCTATTCGTGCGTAAAATGCATCGAAGTACGCATAGCTCCATTCACGGCACATCCAGTAAATTTGTGCGAGAGGTGTAGTTTTATCTTGCTGCGTATGAAAATTGTAGATTTGCTTGTTGATAGCAGTGATGGCATCTTTAGCCGACCCACCATCTTCATAGGCCGTATTTCCTGCCTGATAACACTGTGCCATCCAGTCAGCTCGCTCGGTCTGGGCAATCTCGGCAAGCTGCTCGGGCTTCTCTCCGCCTAACGCTTGCTTTATCCCCCAAAGCGCTTTGGCAACATGCAGTCCAACGTCGCCACCAAAGTTAACCCGGTGTACCGTAGCGCCCGCATTTTCAAGAAGGTTCGCAATGGCATCTCCCATGACAGATGTATATAAGTGACCTGCGTGAAGTACCTTAAACGGATTCGGATCTGAATACTCCGCCACGATTATCTGGCCAGCAAGTGGCTTTGCGGCAGTTTTGTCGAGCATTGCCAACAAAGTGTTATCGGTAAGTGTAATATTAATAAAACCAGGGCCAGCCACCTCTACCTTCTCTACCAGTTCGCTTTTGATATTTTCAGCAATCTGCTTCGCGATCTCGCGTGGATTTTGGCCAAGTTTTTTACCAAGACGTAAGGCTATGTTAGTTGCAAAATCACCAAATTGCTCATCAGTACGAGTAAGCTCAACTGTCTCCTCAACACCAAACAAATCAGTAACTACCTTTTCTACTAACTCAGAAATCTCATACATTAAACTCATTATACCACTTTCACATCTGTAAAATTAAAAAGAACCCTTTAACAGGCTCTTTTGGCGGAGGAGGGGAGATTCGAACTCCCGCGCCGGATTTCTCCAACCTAACGATTTAGCAAACCGTCCCCTTCAGCCACTTGGGTACTCCTCCGCGTCTTGCGCGGTCACAATCGATGCGACTTGTCGATTATAGCGCATATCCCCTCTGTTGTCAGCAAAACATGGTATGCTTTTAATTAAATGGCTGGTCATACAACTCTCCTAAATATCTGCATGATTCCATCTAGTGCTGTTGCGGTACAATGCGTTTCACTCAGCCAGAGTTTTGATGATGCGATAGTTCGCTTTAGGCTTGGTGATGGGCTCTTCCCGCACGCAACGATCTACATGGCACGTTTTGAATACAGTTCTTTGCCGGCAGTTAGAAACACTTTGCAAGAAACTATATCTAAGCTTCAACCCATAAAGCTTATTCATAGCGGATATTATCAAACACCTGGTCAGTATATTGAGGTTTCGTACCAAAGAACCGAGGAGCTCCTTATGCTGCACCATCAAGTAGTACAGGCCGTTAAACGGTACCGCTACAAGCCCAAAGCGCCTGAGTACGAGAGCTTCTGGGGTGCATATGAGGATCAGCAACAAAAATACGCCAAGCAAACGGGCTACGACCTTGCATACGACCTGTATCGACCGCACATTACACTCACCCGCTATAAGGAGGGTAGAACTCCGGCTGAATTTCCAGCATTTCCTCAAGCAGATCTTTCTTTCATGTTACCAAAGATTGCGTTGTATAAAGCTGATGCAAATGGCGCGATTTATGAGGAAGTCGCCACTTTTGAAATTACTTAGATCTCGAGATATTTTCTGCGCGTTTGCTGGTCAAAATGTTCGATAGCATAGCGTAGTGTTGTGCGAGGCATTTCGTGAGCATGTTGATTAAGAAAATCTATCAGTAGCTGCCTATCGCACCGCTTGCCCATCTCACGCAACATCCAGCCGACAGCTTTGTGCATTAAGTCTTGGTCATCATGCAGTAAGGTTTTGGCGAGTTTTATGGTGACATCTGGCTCGCCTTTCATTAAAAAATAGTATGTGGCGATAATAGCGATACGCCTCTCCCACAGTATTTTTGAACCCGCAAGTTGGTCGAGCACCGGAAGCGATTCTTGGTGATGGTACACATAGCCTCCCACGATATCACGGGCCGACGTATCTACCAGATCCCAGTTGTTGACATGTTTTGTGTGCGATAAATAAAACTGATACAGCTCGCGCTGAGCATCTGGCCAGGCTTTTTTGAACTGATTAACCATAATTATGAGGGCAAGAAACCGCTCTTCATGCCACTCACTTCTTAAGAGCTGTTCAATATCTGCAAGCGGCAACGCGGCAAACTTTTTAGCAACAATCCGTGTATTCGGAACAGTAATTCCCATGAACTCATCACCCTCACCATACTCCCCTACCCCCGTTTTAAAAAACCTCGGGAAGAAGGCTGCTTTTTCAGGATCAACATACTTTTTCAGCTCAACACGCAGTTCTTCTACCATTACTGGTAGTGTACACTAACAGATATGAGAATTACCATTTTGGCCATAGGCAAGAAGCATGAGCCAAAGCTTGAGGCGGCTATCTTAGATTACACGAAGCGGCTCGGCCACTACACGCAAGCTACATGGAAGTTGGTTGAGATGAAGCTCGGCAACTCGTCCGCCGAAGAAATCAAAAGAGCTGAAACAAAGCTACTGATAGCCCAGATCAAACCAGAAGATAAAGTAATATTGCTCGATGAAACTGGCGTACAGCTCAGTTCACCAGAAAACGCCGAAAAGCTCCAAAAGCACCTCAACAAAGGTACGAAACACTTAGTTTTTATTATTGGCGGAGCTTATGGAGTAACTGACGAGCTCAAAACACGAGCTGATTTCATCTGGTCGCTCTCCCCGCTTGTCTTCCCTCACCAATTAGTTCGTTTAATCTTAGTCGAGCAACTCTACCGCGCCCACACCATCTTAGCCAGCGAAAAGTACCACCACGCCTAGAAGAATACCTCGGACATAGTATTTCCTGGCTTAGTTTAGTTACCAATTTTTAACAAGAATCGATATCTGCAAAAGAGTGGCAAAGCTGACCCATAGTAGATATGGAATCTGAGCAAAGCTGACCCATCGGGCTTTGCGCCACATCAAACAGATGATCCATATGATTGTCGTAAGTACTACTAAAATATCGAACGTTGCTAGCAGTGGTCGCTGCCAATTGAAAAATAGCGAGGAGTAGAGCGCGTTAGAAATAAGGTTGATTACAAACGGTATTAGCAGTTGCTTGCCCCATCGTTTTTTGATCAACGTTTGGTAAATTACCCAGCCAAAGCTAATTGTAATAATGATATATAAAAACGGCCAGACAATGCCAAAAATATTACTCGGCAGTGCAAAGAATGGTTTCGCGAGAGAATTGTAATATTGTTGATAGTTCATAGCCTTAAGTGTAGCAGTTTCGTGCGCATGCTACACTTAAGGCTATGCAGAAATTTACGTTAATTACTGGTGCTACCAGTGGTATTGGACTGGAACTTGCTAAGATTGCGGCTCGTGAAAAACGCAATCTTGTATTGATAGCAAGGAGTAAGTCTAAACTTGAAGAGCTGCGGGATCAGATTCTTCGACAGGCCCAGAACGACACACAGCGGGTAGAGATCATGGCACTTGATCTCTCCAAATCTACCAGCGTCCAGAAGCTGTTTGCATTTTGTGAAAAGAGTAAGATTTTCATAGATGAACTTATTAACAATGCTGGTTTCGGCGATTACGGAACGTTTGCTCAGAGCGATGTAAAACGCCAGCTTACTATGATTGATCTCAACATCCGCAGCCTTACCGAGCTCACCCATCTGCTGCTCCCTGCCATGATGGAGCAAAAAACGGGCAGGATCATGAACCTTGGCTCCGTTGCCAGCTTCCTGCCTGGACCGCTCATGAGCGTTTACTTTGCCAGCAAGAACTACGTGCTCAGTTTTTCAAGAGCCCTTCACGAAGAGCTGCGTGGCTGCGGCGTAAGTGTTACCTGCCTGTGCCCCGGCGCCACTCAAACCAATTTTGGCAAAAACGCCCAGGTAAGCGAAACTCATTCCACTGCCAACCCGAAAGTAACCGCACGCGAAGTTGCCGAGTTCGGTTGGTATCACATGCAAGCCGGCGACCCAATTGCAATCTATGGCCGCGGCAACCGCACACTTCTACAAATAGTTAAATTCATCCCGAGAAACCTCCTCACAAGGCTGATAAAGCATATTCAAAAGTAAGCCTTAGCGGCCACTCACTTATTGATCTTGTCGTCCAGGTGCCGAATAGCATCCTTGAACTTTTCATTTACATCTTGGGCAAAAGGGTTTTCATGCATAATAGACATAAATAAATCCCAACTGTCTTGCCCTTGAATATTTTTCATATCAAGGAGATCGTCATAGGCTAGCGTACTGAGCTCGCTATTTGGTATCTCCATAACATCCATTAAGCGCCCGACGTAATGGCTCAGCCCTTGTACGTAGGCCATCTCCTTATCATGCTGTTCTGGGGTTCGGCGTAAAACTTGAAGCTTCAGCTTAGATTGTAAGAACTGTTCAAGTTCGGCAATCACCGCATCAGAAGCACGTACAGAGCTAACGACACAACGCAAGCCCTTGATGCCTCCGTTCTTGGCAATACTGGCAGGGCCAAACATCGGATGCGTACCAATAATCTGACAGGTATTCGGGAGGTGGTGCTCGAGAGCCTTTAGCGGCAACACTTTGACAGATGATACATCTATCACAGTTGCCTCAGGGTTTACAAGTTTGCGGTGCTGAGAAAAGAACAAATCAAAGAACTGAGCGGGGATAGAGGGAACGATTATCGGGCACGACAGAACATCCTCCACGGGTGCGAAAGAAGCGCCGAAACCAGCCGCACCCGTTTGAGATGAACGAGAGCTCACGAGAATATCTGCGAAAGGAGCAAGGTACTCCAGCATCACTTTTGTGAAATCACCGTAACCAACAATACCTATTTGAAACTTACTCATACGAAACCTTTTGGTATATCGTTATCTTTCTGGCGGAACACACGGGTCTGGAACTTGTCCGCTGTCTCATATTCTAGCAGTTTTAAGATGAAAGTGAGACAAATGAGACACAGGACACCACATACAACAGTGTCTCATTTTTGATAAACTAACAGGGTGATAATATTGCTCATGAAAATTGCTAGAATCTATAGTATATGCTGTTGATACTCAAATATTCGAACTTGCCTTATATTAAGTGGCTGTGAGAAGTATTATTCGGAAAGTGTTGCATGCTTGTTCCTGTGAAGCTGAGCAAGCATCAACCCTGTTATCACCATAAACGATACGAATGACATAAACGGGATTGTAATGAAGCCAAACCAGTTGATCTGTGGTACAGCACAAGAGCTATCTATGGAACATGTCGTGATTACTTCCTTGATAATACCCCACTGTAACAATGAGTGATAGAAAGCAATCAGAGATCCGATGATACTCATAGGCAGTACGTAATAAGCGGTATTGCTATCTTTTCGATATACCCCAACACCTAGAACAAAAGCTAGCGGGAACATGAAGATTCTTTGATACCAACACAGTGCGCACGGAGTCAAATGCATGGCTTCACTTAGTATCATACTACCGAATGTTGCTCCCAGAGCTACTAACCAAGTGAGTAGCGTTATGTCACTAAAAATCCACTTGGTAATTTTGCGTATCATGTTAACCCCATTCTACTATTATTTACAGATTGAACAAACTTCTTCATCAACAAACCCATATCGCCACACCGTTACGGCTTTTAAAAAAGGTAGAAAAGTTAGATACAGCTTTAGGTCGGCTAGTCGGCGTAAAAGCCAGCCTAGCCGTCCATAAATACGTACTCTACCCCAAAGCACGGCTGCCCAACGTGCTCCCACCGGAATGGCGTATATAGGTTGCCTAGGCTTATAGGCATGCAGAGACTTCCCTTTTTCTTGTCGTATCAAGTTTCTAACCACAAATCTGGCATCATAAAGAGCGGTTTGAGCCATGCCACTATATTCGGTTACAGCGCTGTCACCAATTACGTAAATATCAGGGTCTGATTGAAGGTATTCATCTACTACCACACGGTTGGCTTTGCCTAGTTTAAATATTGCAGGAAATTGACTGAAGAACGAATTATTGGCAACCCCAGCCGTCCATATAACAGTGTGGGAAAGAATCGGACCTTTAGGTAGTTGAATGCTATCGAGAGTCTCAGATTTTACTGGTGTGTTAAATAAAGTCTTCACACCAAGTTTATTAAGACGTTTTGTAACAATTTTTGAAAAATCTTTGGGCATTGCCACTAATGCTCGCGGACTAGCTTCTACCAGGTCTACCGTAAACGAGGTTGTAATGTTATGTTTGCGGCGAATAGTCTGTAAATATGCTGTTAGCTCGGCACTGAGCTCCACGCCAGTTGCTCCTGCACCAATGACCACATAATTGCGTTCAGACTCAGCTGAAAGGAGCTGTTCGTGTAGGTGACGCTTTAGCTTTAAGGCTTCGTGGATAGTTTTAACACCGTAGGCAAAATCTTTTAGCCCACCAATTGCGTAATACTCTGTTACGTTACCGAGTGCAAAAATCAGAAAATCATATTCGTATTTTGAGCCAGATTCACCAATTAACCTTCGTTCGTTTTTGATTATACCACTGATAGTGTCTTCAATTACTTCAATGTTACGTGCGTATCTAAAAAAGTCGTGCAATGGAATAGCAACTTCAAGTGGTGAGCGTCCTGTTGCCGAACGATATAAGGCGGCGTGGTACTCAAAATAACTTTGCTTGGAAATGAGTTTAACCTCAAAACCCTTCTTATTAGCAAGTAATAATGCAGCACGAACTCCCCCGAACCCACCACCAACTACAACCACTCTCGTCATCTAGAATTTCTTTCTCATATGTTTTTTCGAAAACTCAAAATCCGCATCGGTTTTTTTATGCGGGTTAAATATGTTATCTGGATCAAATAGGCTTTTTAGTTGTTTAAAAATATCTATCATGGCAGAGCTATACATACGTTCAAGCATTGGACCGCGAATTAAGCCATCATTATGTTCTCCGGATAATGAGCCGTTATGCTCTAGTACCAAATCAGTCACTTCTTCCAAAACAGGGTATATTTTTTTCCGCTCTGATAAATCTTGTAAATTCATCAACGGAATAATATGAAAATTGCCATCACCCATATGCCCTGCAACGGTATAGGTCAATTTATTGCGTTCTAAAATTTCGGTTAACTTTGGCAAAAACTCTGGTAATGTTTCTGGCGGCACAATCAAATCATCAATAAATGGTGCCGTATGCTTACGATTAACGTTTTTTCTTAGTAAATTAAAGCTCTCTCGGCGCATGACCCAAAACTTTTCTTCTTGGTGTTTGTTTTCAGCCAGTTGAGTCTCAATATTTCTGCCCTGCATCGTTTCTTGCAAATGGTGAATTTTGATATCGATATCAGATTGTTTTTCATCCTCAAATTCGCAGAGCATAATGATCTTAGGGAAGTTCGGTAAAAAGCGAAGTAAGTGTTTTAAAACCGGGATAAAGCTTAGCCCGAGCAATATGAATCGCTTCCAGCCCAGTGTTTGACGAAAACTAAAGAAGAATCTAAATGCAAATTTTAAGGTGTGATCATCGAACGACTCCAGGCTAGTTGGTTTAAGGGGCAAGATATCATTAATGATCTCCCCGAGGTTGTCTAGACTCTTCAGAAAAACAACAACCATGCCAGATAATGGCAGAGCTGGTACAAGTTTAAAAGTAACTTCAGTTACAAGACCTAACGTACCTTGAGACCCAACTATAACTTTGGTTATATCAAATACTTGCCCATCCCAAACGTCCCACAGGTTATAAGCGGTTGAGTTTTTACTAACCTTTGGTTTTGAATCCTTAAGAATCACTCCATTTTCTGTCACTAACTTATACACTCCTCGATATAGATCACCCTCAAAGCCTTGTTGTTTCAATTTTATCTTTAGAGCCTCTTTGCTGATCGGATTAAATGTGTGTTCTTTGCCGTCGCTAAGTACGACTTTAAGCTGTTCTATGTACCTGTCGGTCTTTCCGTAGACCAGTGATTTTTCACCTCCAGCATTGTTGGCCACCATGCCCCCAACCATACAGAGTTCTCTTGAGGCTGGGTATGACGGCATCAGTAATCCTTCGCTGAGAGTTTTTGGTTCAAGATCACGATAATACACACCTGGCTGAGACTTTATTTGATTCTTTTCAACTTGTCCTACGTCTGTAAAGTAGCGCTCAAAAGCAACAATAATAGAGTCGTTGATAGCCCCTCCGGACATATCCGTGCCACCGCTACGACCAGTTAAGGATAGACCCGCTGAAGTCTTTTTATGTCTAACCACATACTCAACCAGCTTACAGACATCGGTAGCATCTTTAGGGAAGACAACTAGCTCTGGTTTTATTTCAAACAAACTGGCGTCATGACTGTAAAAAGCACGGGTCTCAGTACCAGTTACGACATCCCCATCAATGAGCTCTTTTAAGTCGTGGGCGGTATCGGTTGCGGCATTCATAAAGTTAAGCTTATTCTAGTATAGGTAGCCGTTTAACGAGAGGCTGTTTGATCCACCAGTTACGCAAGCCCCAAACCTGATCTTTGTTTGAAGCCAATAATCCAAGCAAAATAATCGAGTAGATTATATGCTCGTCAATAATAGGGTTATTTTCTGGCAACAACATTGAGGACCACATCATGATCATTAACAGTACACCAGAAATTATCGCCAAACGCATACCAATTCCTGCCACTAAAGCAACGCCAATAAGAAGTAGTCCGGCCATAAAAAGCACGTCTACAAATGAATTGCCGGCCAAACCCTGATAAAAATCTGCCAGAGGTCCTTTAGTTGCGAATTTTAAAAACCCGGCCGTAGGTGACCCGCCCTGGTACCAGGATTGTTCGCACATCACAGTGACTACATTTGTTGAAGCATCTCTACAGGTAGAAAATCCAAGACCAAATAATTTATCAAAAAAAGCCCACAAAAAAGTAAGACCCAAGGCAATCCGCACACCTGCCCAAGCATATATTGATTTGTCACTTTTTGATTTTAATATTGTCATCGTTGAAGCCCTCCTTTTATTCCTTATACTTATAAATATACTCTCTTGGGCGCAATAACGACAGTAAGGAGGTGCAACATGAACAGCCTCGGGTTGCAGTTTTTATACCTTCATCTTCACTTTGAGCTCTCTAGCAATAGACGAGTCATATAATGTAATCAAAATCAACCTGTTGTAATGTACATTAGTTTCAGCGACCCACGATTAATGAGATGATGTGTATATGCCAACACCCAAAGTCCAGCGAATGCTAAAGCGGCTCTTGCTTGATCCTGAGTTTCAAAAACTATGTGCCAAAACACAGGCGGATCAGAAGCTCTTCAACGCAGCTGGTCAGGAATACTCAGCTGATGATACGGCAACAATGTATAACTCTACCGACACAGCAAGCACCTGGTACAACGATATCAATCCAGGCAACAGCGTGAGCGGTGTGATCGTCTTCGACCTACCAAAAGATCAAACACCAGTGAGTGCGGAACTACATGATAGCGCCTTCTCAAACGGCGTAAAAGTAAACCTGTAATAGGGCTAGACTTACAGGTCACTTGGCGGTACCTTGTTGATGCATGGAGCAAACCCTCTCT
Source organism: Saccharimonadales bacterium (SeqCode) (assembly GCA_046350615.1). Lineage (GTDB taxonomy): Bacteria > Patescibacteriota > Saccharimonadia > Saccharimonadales > UBA7683 > UBA7683. Next base: position 322,399 of record JAXMAA010000001.1, read on the forward strand.
CAACAGGTATCGCAAACACCAAAAACAGCGACTATTCGGTGGTGCCTGTATGCACGTAAATCTTCCGAGCAAGACGAGCGCCAAGCGCTATCTATCGAACAACAGCTCAAAGAGATGCAACTGCTTGCAGACCACTGGGGCATTGAAATTAGTGAGATACGCCAAGAAAGCCATTCATCTAAAGTTGCTGGGGCACGACCAATTTTCAACCGGCTTATTAAAGATATTCAACTAGGCTACTTTAATGGAATAATTTCGTGGGCACCGGATCGCCTTAGCAGATCAGCGGGTGATCTGGGGGTCTTAGTTGATTTAATGGATCAAGGCAAGCTGGTGGAAATCAGAACCCACAGCCAGACGTTCACGAATAATCCGAACGAAAAATTCCTCCTTATGATCCTTGGTTCTCAGGCCAAACTAGAGAACGATAACAGAGGCCTAAACGTAATACGAGGTCTCCACAACAAGGCCGCCAATGGCTGGAGGCCAGGACAAGCACCAATTGGCTATCTTAATAATGGGCATGGTGAGGAGAAAATCATTGTAGACGAAGAACGGTCGACAGTTATTGCAGAAATGTTCGAGCGGGTTGGCAAGCAAGCTCACACAGGGAGAGACATCAAACGTTGGCTAAATGATATAAACTTCCGTAGTCGACAGGGTAAGCGACTGGCACTAAGCCACATTTACCGAACGTTGCAAAACCCTTTTTACTACGGTAGATTCCAATACCCGAAAACAAATCCTGAGCTATATAACGGCAAGCATATGCCAATTATTAGCAAAGCTCTGTGGGATGAAGTGCAGATTCAGCTAACGGTAGCACCAAAAGCACCGGCAGGCACCAAAGAATTCAGTTTTACCAAAATCCTAAAGTGCGGTGTATGCAGAACTGGCATTACCGCTGAAGAAAAACTCAAACGTATTAAGTCAACTGGTGAGATTAGACGCTATGTCTACTACCATTGTGGGCGTGCCAATGACCTGGACTGTATTCAGCCCTACATTCGAGAGGGTGAACTGATGAGTGAGCTTCTAAAGCTCGTAGATAGACTCAATTTGGATGAAATTGGGGCTCAAGAGCAATTTAAAGATGAACTAGAGCGCTACCAACGGTTTAATGGAGTCCTCGGTTATACAGGCGATGAGTTGATCCAAAAACCAGCCATAGACCTGAAGGCTTATGCAAAATACGTACTTGAAAACGGAACCAGAGAAGAAAAACGGGAAATCTTAAAGTATGTTGATGGCGAATTACTTCTCAAAGATCGACAGGTTTATGTCGAGCGAAAACCAAGGCCTAAAATGTTTGACTAAAGAAGTTCGAATTCTACTCCCCTAAAGAGCGGGAATGGTAATATCCTGGCCTTTTCATCGTATTTTGGCATAAATTAAAACAACGCCCTCCTATAGTATGCATTTAGGGGAACAGGTCGTTTTAGAACTTTATTCTTGGCGGAGAGAGCGGGATTCGAACCCGCGATTGCGTTGCCACAATACACGCTTTCCAAGCGTGCTCCTTCAACCACTCGGACACCTCTCCGCGTCAGCGTTCACTTCAAGTTTCAGTTTCAGACTAAAGCCTAGAAGCCTTCGCATTCCGTTACGCCTCCTTTCAAATTGAAAAAGTCGCCCTTGGCTTTGTTTTTCAATTTGGTGGTTTTACTATACACGATTCACCACTCACGAACAACGAAACTAACAGATGAAAACCGGTACGCTTATGGTTGGTTTATGCTTTTTACTGCGCTACAATAAAGGCAATGAATGTTATTGAACTCACCGAAATCAGCCGCGTTTTTGGACTGGGGAATGGCGCCACTCGAGCGCTCAAAGGGGTGAATTTGAGCGTGCCAAAGGGTGAGTTTTTGGTAATCATGGGGCCAAGCGGATCTGGTAAAAGCACGCTGCTCAATATTATTGGCCTGCTTGATCAGCCGGATGACGGCGAATACAAGCTCGACGGCCGCGATGTAGCCTTTTTAAGCCAACGCCGCCGCGCCAAAATTCGCCGCAATCATATTGGCTTTATTTTTCAGAACTTCAACCTGATCGGCCGGATGAATATTTTAGAGAACGTCAGCCTGCCGCTCCTCTACAAAGGCATCGCTACCATCAAACGATATGAACGCGCCAGTGAAATTTTGAGATATCTTGGCATTCAAGAAAAAGAGTATTACCTGCCAAACCAGCTTTCTGGCGGCCAGCTGCAACGCGCAGCCATCGCCCGTGCCATGGTTAATCGCCCAAGTATTGTGCTAGCTGATGAGCCAACTGGCAATCTCGACACCAAGGCTACGAAAATTATCATGGCAGCCCTAAGAGAGATTCACGAAGCCGGCAACACTATCGTCATGGTCACGCATAATCCAGATCTTGCCGCGTATGGTGATCGTGTTATAAAAATGCTCGATGGCCGCATTACCGAAGAGCTAACGGGTAGCTCAATCACTAAGGACTTACAGGAGCAGAAGAAAGAGGCGGAAGAGATTGTGAAAGCCGCAACTAGCCTGGCAGTCAGAAAGCCAAGAAGGAAGAAGGCTGCACACAGTAAGCAGATAAGGGATAAGAAGAAAGCCAAGAAGACAGGTTCGCGCAGAAAAGGGGCCAAGAAATGATCAAACAACACGCTCGAATGGCCGTTAATTCTCTTCGCAGTAATAAAGTTCGCACCTTTTTGACTTTACTCGGTATTATCATTGGTGTCACCTCAGTTACCACCGTAATTGGGCTTGGCGAGGGTGTCAAACGGCAAGTGAACCAACAGATTAATGATCTTGGAAGCGACTTGATTACTATTGTACCTGGCCGAAATGCAACCATTAGTGGCTTTGATTCGCTCAGCGGCATACTCGGAAGTAATACTTCGAGCGCGCGTCTCAGTGAAGCCGACCTTACTAGCGTCTCAAAACTACAGAACATTGATGCCGCCGGTGGTGTTATGCAGCTTGATAGCTCAATCGCCAGGGGTGAGAAGAAGCGTAACATTAAAGTCCTGGCTGTTGGTGAGGACTACCTTGAACTTACCCGCCAGAAGCTCACTAGCGGCCAATTTTTTGGGGGTAATTTAGAAAACAATAACACTGTTATTCTTGCCAGTAATGTGGCTCAAGAACTTTTTGGCAGCGACGACCCTATCGGCAGCAGCGTGACCATCCGCGGTACTAACTTTGTCATCATTGGCGTGCTTGATGCCTCCAAGGGCTTCAATCTTGGCAGACCAATCAACGACCTAGTCTTGATCCCCCTCCCTACTGGCAAAATGCTCAATCAAGATACCGCTCAGCTGCAACAGATCACCGTTAAAGTAAAAGATATCAATCAAAGCAAAGCCACTGCAGAAGCAATTAACGATGCTCTTCTGAAAAATCACAGCGGCGAAGAGGATTTCACCGTTACCACCCAAGATCAGTTGGTTAATACCACCGATTACGTGTTTCGGGTTCTCACCGGCTTTACTGCCGCCGTGGCCTCTATTTCACTGCTCGTGGGCGGGATTGGCGTCATGAACATTATGCTGGTAACTGTTACAGAGCGAACCCGTGAGATCGGCGTTCGGAAAGCTGTTGGCGCAACCAAGCTTCAGATTATGATGCAATTCCTGGTTGAAGCGCTCGCTATCACGCTTGCAGGCGGCCTAATTGGTATTTTAACGAGCTTGCTTGCTGGTTACATCATTCGCACCCAAACCGCCGTCAAACCCGCCATGGATCTCTGGATCATCCTTCTCGCCACCGGCGTATCTTTAATGGTCGGTATCATCTTCGGCACCTGGCCCGCCATTCGTGCCGCCCGCAAAGACCCCATCGAAGCCCTCCGCCACGATTAACCTTCCGTCACTCCTGCGCAGGTGGGAATGCAGGGGGAGGATATTCAGGAACAGGCCCAGAATGACGGCTTAGGTTCGTTCTTTTACTCGTTGCTCCGGGGTTTCGTTTGGACGCGAGTAATCATCTTCAAGGCGCCAGGTAGTACCCTTTTCTGGGGTAGATACTTCAATAATATCGCAATTCGTTATGCCAACTAGTCGGTGTTTTTGGCCAAGCTTGGTACTGTAACCAACCTGTTTTTCAAGCTTGGTCTCTACCATCTGCCCTAATTCGTTCTCCCAAATAACCGATGCCTCACCTGAGGCAAGGAACCAGCTCTCCACTTTTTCGTCATGCACCTGCAGTGAGAGCCGTGCACCTGCATTGATATGGATCAACTTGCCCATATATGGTGCGTCTTCTGGAACCCAATGTAACTCATAGCCCCACGGCTTTTCAATGCGTCGAATATACGAGCTTGTGGTGAAATCTTTAGGATCAAAAGTCGGCATTGTTTGCATGGTTATTGCAGCTCCTTCTTAAATTTTTCGACCAGTTCCACTGGGCTTGGATCGACATTGTTGAGAATGCCAAGGTAAGCGGTGGCAAAATCACCCAGCAACACCAGATACAGTAGCTGCTCCACCACAGATTCACCGACAGCCTCGACCCTGTGTGCCTTGGGACGCTTGCCGGAAAGCAGTCGATCGCTTACCTCAAAACGCTTCAAAACTCTTGGATGTTCGAACGAAGAGATCAGATCAATAACCGCAAAGGGTTTTTCGATTGGATGCGAACTCCAGCCAATAAATTCATTGTGATTAAACTCCGGCAACTGATTACACCACGCCGTGTTCTTAGCGTTCTCGTTAACATTAATCTTCCACTTGTACGCCGCCGGGTACGTTAGTGCGCCGCCGTAGATAATCGGCGTTTTGCCTTCCATCTCGAGCGCCAGTTGTTTCGCAAGATTATCTTTAATCGACACATCAGCAGCCCAGCTCTTAGCGGCGGCTTCGAGCGGTGCTACAGCGGCTTCGAGCTCGGCAAGCACGGTATCAGGTGCAAGCCCGGCAGCGATAAACAGCTCCACAAGCGCACGATACATGTATAAAATACCCGTCCGCGGCTGCGTACACTCAGGGATCTCGGCATACGGCAACTGCTGACTGGCGGCATATTCAAGCAGCTTCCCGCCATGTGCAAAAATTACCACTAACGCATCTTTCTCCTGCGCTTGCTCAAATGTTGCCAAAGTTTCCTCGGTATTGCCCGAATAACTGGCGCAGATCACCAAAGTTTGCTCATCAACCCATGCCGGCAGTTCATACCCTTTTACTACAACAAATGGAACCGATAGTGCCGGCCAGGTATGTGCCAGCTCTGCCACCAGGCTACTGCCTCCCATGCCGCTAAAAACTACCTTGGTAACTTTTCGGTCCAGTTTGATATCCCCCAAACCAAATGCGTGTAGCAGCTGTCGAGGCTGCTTTTCAATAAAGCCAAGCGCATCGCTTTTGTCCACCTTTGCTACTAATTTGAGATCGTCCAGCATACTGTAAAAATACTCCCTCTTGCAAAACACTTATGGTATCAGGTACTATTATACTTGAACAACTAGAAATATTAAGATCACGGGTGGGAACATGAACTTAAATCCGCTAAAAAAAGATGATAATACTGATGCATTAGTGCAGGCGCTAGAAGATGCCAACAACGTTGGTGCCATGCAGCCAGGCATCACACCAAGTGCCGCACCAGATGACGCCGCTATTGCCGCCGATCCTCAAGTGGTATCTGCCGGTGTAAGTGATGGTGCAGACACCAGCGATGCTCCAGCTGAGCCGCCAGTCCAAGAAGCTGTGGATACAGCTAATTCACCACTGCCTGCTGAGCCAGCCGACCCTGTTGCGGGTATTAATTTTGATGGCAACGACATTCCTGTTGGCCTCAGCTCAGATGCCGACGCGCACCTCAGCCCAGAGGATACGCCAACTGAAGGAACGGGCGACAACGGAGAGCTTGATGACGTTAAGAAATCTGCACTTGAACAGCTCCGCCCACTTATTGAAAAATTAGATCTCGAACCAGCAGATAAGTTTGATAAGTATCTCATGATGCTCCGCGCATCAGATGACCCAGCCCTAATCAAGCCAGCATTTGACGCTGCTCAAGGCATCCCTGGCGAAAAAGAGAAAGCCCAGGCACTCCTGGACATCATCAACGAGATCAACTACATCACCGCTAATCAACAGTAAAGTTAATAAAATTTTCTAGACATTCTTGATGTCACCGCCAGGCCCGTCAGCCCTAGGATCATGCTCCGGCGGAAAGTCGATGTGAGCAAGATATATATCCCTCAACGCCTCTATAAGGGTCTCGTAATAGTCATCACCGGTACCTTCAGGTAGCATCTGACGGAGTACATTAAGGTGATGATCAAACTCGCCCAATCGCTGCACGAGCTGCTCAATCGTATCCTCGGGATTCGTCACCTCATCGGTTAAATCTAAATGCCCAACAGCTTCCCCCAGGAAGTGCTTGAGCCAATCTTGACCGTCTAGGAGTTTGTGAAACTCAATCGCGTCGTTATGCGTAATTGGCGCAGCAGCGTTCTCACCTTGCCACCTCTCTCTTATCTCATCCATCTCGGCTGCTCTATCATCCCATCGTTTATGTAGAACACCTGAGGCGATCAATAACTGGACGATCCGTGGCTCCGCATCTCTGAGTACGATCGTGTTGCACTTTGTGCAGGTAAAACGATAGAAGCTTTTATCATCCGATTCTTTAGTAATAACCTTCATATCGTTATCGGTGACTTCTATATCACCGCAATCCGGGCAACTACAAAGTATTGTAGACATAAGACTTGACCTTTGAAGTACTGATCATAACACTGATTATACTTTATATTGGTTACTATGTAAATCATATGATATTCTATAATTTATACACCTGTCGTCTGTTTTGCCCATGGGCCGCCAAAGCCAGTACTAAAAATTCGACTGCGATGAAGGTTTAAGATCCTATATTTCACGTGCTTGACCACTTACCGTTGCCAATGTAAAACGGCAAGAAGCTCCGGTTTCCCAGAGCTTCTTAAGATGTGTACTGAATCCCAGCCGGAGTTTATGCTCAACTTGATTGAGTACGGGAATGACGGATAGGAGTACCCTACATCCCCATCATTGATGGGTCCATGCCGCCGCCAGATGGAGCTGCGGGAGCTTTTTCTGGGATATCTACCACTAGTGCACCCATAGTCATAGCCGTGCCAGCAATTGACGCGGCGTTTAAAATCGCCTCTTTGGTTACACGGGCAGGATCCACCACGCCCGCCTTCTTCATATCTTGTAAGCCCGCATCTGGGTCGTTCACATTAATACCTTGACCAGCTTTACCAGCCTGCACCTGTGCAAGGAGCGCCTGAGCATTCAGACCAGCGTTCGTCATGAGTTGTACAAACGGCTGCACCAAAGCATTCTTTAGGAGTACCGCTCCTGCTGAAGTTGAATCAGTGGCATCGTCAGTAATTGTCCCTGCAAGATTGACCAGTGTTACACCACCGCCAGATACCACACCTTCGTCTAGGGCTGCTTTAACGGCTGCTACGGCATCGTCTACACGGAACTTCTTCTCTTCAATTTCAGTTTCAGTCGCACCACCAACCTTAATCACTGCAACTTTACCCTCTAAGGCTGCTCTGCGCTTCTCGAGGTTCTCTTTTTCGTACTCACTTGAGGCATTGCCAGCCTGAGCACTAATTTGCTCTACACGAGCTGCTACGGCCTTTGCAGAGCCTGCTCCTTCAATAATGGTGGAGTTATCTTTATCAACAATAATACGGCGAGCAGTACCAAGCATACTGATATCGGCATTCTCAAAGGTGTGGCCTTGATCTTCAGTAATCACCTGCCCACCTGTCAAAATTGCGATGTCTTCTAAAATCTCTTTACGCCGATCACCAAAAGCCGGAGCCTTAATGGCCAAGGTGTTAAACACTCCCTTCAATCTATTGAGAATCAAGGTGCCGAGTGCTTCGCCCTCGACATCTTCGGCGATAATTACCAGATCTTTTTTACCTGTTTGCGCAACTTTTTCTAAAATTGGCAGAAATTCTTGAACTGAACTAATTTTTTTGTCGGTAATCAGTACCAACGGCTTATCGTACACCGCCTCCATACGAGCGGTATCAGTTACCATGTAGGGGCTCACAAAGCCACGGTCAAACGTAAAGCCCTCTACTACCTCTGATTCCATTACCAGGCCCTGGCCCTCTTCAACGGTAACAACACCGTCTTTGCCAACTTTTTCAATCACATCAGCGATTAGTGCGCCAATTGCCGCATCACCAGCTGAAATGGTTGCTACTTCAGCTACTCGCTTTTTATCACCAGCGATATCTTCGCGCATGGTTCTCAGCTTCGCAATCACTCCTTCAGCAGCTTTTTCCAGACCTTTACGCAGCTGCATCGGGTTGTGGCCGGCAGCAATCAGCTTGTTTGCCTCATTCAAGATGTGGTATGTCAATACTGTAACAGTGGTAGTACCATCACCCGCTACATCGTTCATCTTGCTGGCCGCTTGCTTAATCAGTTCAGCTCCAACTTTGTAGCCCAAAGTCTCGTCGTCTTCTGGCAACTCAATACCCTTGGCAACCGTTACGCCGTCGTGAGTAACAGTTGGGCTGCCGAAACTCTTAGAAATCACCACATTTCGGCCTTTTGGCCCCATAGTAGTTTTCACGGCGTTAAATAAAATCTCTGCCCCAGCCAGTAGGCGGCGGCGCGCGTCTTCATCGTAAAATACTTTTTTTGCCATATACTTACTCCTTTTCTTGATATCATTTCTGCAAAAGCAGAAATCATTATGTAACTGGATCCCGTATCAGGTACGGGATGACGAGTCCCGCTACGCGAGCGTTGCCAAAATGTCTTCTTCTTTAATGATTAGATATTCGACACCATCAACCTTGACTTCAGTAGTTGAATACTCCTTGTAGACAATTCGGTCGTTAGTCTTCACAGTTTTCACATCGCTACCGGTTGCTACAACTTTGGCAACTTTAGATTTTTCTTTGGCGCTATCTGGCAGATATAAGCCCGATGCAGTTTGGCTCTTTGCCTCTTCAACTTGGGCAACAACTCGGTCAGCCAGTGGTTTTAGCGGTACACTCATGCACTTCCTCCTCTTTTACGTTGATGTCATCCTGGGCGAAGTCGAAGGATCTAATCAGATTTTCAACAAGCTCAAAACAACGAATTACAAAAATGGTACCTCTATGGTACCGCATAAAATTAGCACTCGCAACCCCCAAGTGCTAATTAAGCTACTGCTGTTAGATCCGTCACCTCGCCTGTTCTATTATTAAAGAGCCGCTGCGGAACAAGTGCCATATTTGCCATCTCTTCTCTCAGTAATGCTATAGCTCCAAGACGAGCCTCTACTCGAGCCGCAAATGCTCTCATTATCAATTTTTCTGCGAGTACACTTCTGGCGATATGCTCCTCAAGTGCCTCATCCCCAATCTCTACGTCCGGAAAATGCGGAGCAATGCCCTCCGCTGCAACTTGGTACCACGCTACTTCACCATCTTCATTAGTATGTTCCACAATTACATACTCTGGTTGAGCAGCTTCGTCGAGAGAAGGCCGACCAGCCTCCCTGTCGGCTGGATTACTCGGCACGAATATACGCATTGACTGCCCGACGTGGGCAGCTTCTTGCACACCTCTGCCACTTAAATAAATGCCGAGTGAATGTTGCGCTTCGTCTCCTATGAATGGTAAGTGGGTGGTATCATCGATAACATATATGCATGTCTCTGTAGGCGGCGCTTCTTGTTCGGCATAGGTAGCCTGGGCGGCATCTTGATGCTGAAATGCTACTAGAACCGCTTGGTAGGCATCGCGAATAAACTTGGCGCGCATATCGCGAGCTGTTTCTTCAAGCTCAAGTCTAATAGTTTCGTTTAATTCGGCTGCTTCCATAGCATGTAATTTATAACATTTTAAGATGCCTATTGTCAACAATTTAAAATGATGGTAAGGTAGGGGAGTCCCACCCGAAGACACTACCCTGGAGGGTAAGAGTGACTGGACAGCAAGATGCAAAGCTCAGCTTTGCGCTCACCGACTTCGGCGTCACATCGAAGAACTTCGACCGGGTTGCCGCCAGCGTCGGTGCCATCAGCGAAGTGACGCGCGCCGGCGTCAACGGCGCAACCCTGAGCGTCGAGCTCAACTTCGGCCGGCTGACGGGCGAGCGGCGCAAGAGTGCCGTGGAGAAGGTCGAGGAGCGCATCCTCGGCATCATCCAGCACCGGGCCGAGCACCCGGAGCAGTACGTCCCGAAGGTGACGCCGGAGCAGATCCAGGACGCGATGGCGGTTTACGCCACCGACTAGGGCAAGGGACGTACCCGATGGGCACAACCAGCAACGGCGCTGGCGCCCATCGGGGAACGTCGCAATAGCGACACAACTGATGGATGCGCGTAATTGTGTAGAATGAGCCTATCTTTTCTACACCGCAGCACATATCAGTACAAACCAACCTTAGCCCGCTACAGTACGTAGCGGGCTCTTCATTTTATCTCTGCCAGCTGATCTTGGAACCATGATCAAATCTCTGCGGACATACACGTATTAGCTCCGCCGCAACATCTGCCTTATATGGTCATCTTATTTTTCCTGGTTTTCAACTATTATCAAGTGCTGATCTAACTACTTCTACAGCTGTGTCTTGTACGCGAGACCTTCTGAAGCCGCAACCAATTTGCCCTGGGAATTCGTCAGATACTACCGTACTTGCCGGAAATCGCGTATCAACAACGGCCTCTACTTGAGAAAGTAAGGCTCCCGCTCGTGAGGCCGCACTACGCGTTGATAGTCCAGCCCTCTCAAGTTCTGCCGCTATAACAGCACTCGCCAGACGTACGCAGGAGCTACAGCTAGGGTTATCTCTCTTCGCTTCGCAAACCCGTGTTTCAATTGCAACTTGAGATCCGCCAGTGTTCATAATTTTAATTATAGCATGATAATTATATAGTTGTCAATAATTCGGGCCGCTCTTCGTCTCTTCTACAAATTATGCTGTACATTTACATTGTTTTGTGTTATTGTAATAATATGATTGATCCTGAAAGATCGGCGCAGCCGCCGTCACCTATTGAAAGATGGGTTATCGAAACACGCCAAACGCTTGAGCAACAATTATTCGATGTTGATGCTGAAGTTGCCGAACGGAAAGATGCTTCAGATACAGTTGGGCTTCTTGTAGCAAATGGGGCTCAGGAGGTGATTGCTGCACGACTAGGTCATCTACTTGAGTTAGAATTACTGATTGGGCTTGATTTTAGCAGACCAGTTACAGTAATGGTGGGCCTCCAATCGCATGTTGAAAAGCTAAGTGCTGTATTAGAAGGCCAAACAAAAGTTGCGAATAGAGTAGGGGCTCACACCGCACCCCTTGGTATGCATGCCGCTTCAGTTGAAGAGACGAAAACACGCGCCCAACTTGGTGATACAGTCGCTCTTATGCGTTGCCTTGCCGATGACCTAGAACTCGACATCCCACAGTAACCACTGAAAACCCACACCGCTTCAGATTCCAGTTCTGCAAGGGACCCGAAACCTCAACAACCACAAGTCGTTATCCTTGCAAAAATAGAAATTTAGTTAGTTGCTGGATTCTCAATCAAGTTGAGAATGACAGATTGTCGTTTTGAAGACGCTATAAAACCCAATCACAAAATAACCATCCTTGTCATCCCGACCGAAGTGGAGGGATTTAGTACCCCCGGCAGATAAGATAGATCTTTCCTCCTTCGCTGAAGCTACGGTGGACAGGTCGACGGAGTTTATGCTCGACTTTGATCGAGTACTCAAGATGACAAACTATGGGATATCTGTTCTGTAATTGCCGCTATAAGCTATTGACAAACATTTTCTTATGTGCTAATATGTAACAGTTAATCGTAAAAACAAAAGGAAAGTAAGAATGAAAACTACAGTACAACCGAACCGCGCGGAGGAGCTACATACAGTTCATGCACAAGAAGAGGATACCCTCTCTCAATGGGCAGATGAAGATTTGTCAGAGGCAGATCAAGCCGTGCTCGCAGAGTTAAATCGAGAAGCACGCGAGCAACGCAGGAAAGATGGTACAGAATCATTTAGAGCCCAACTGCTAGCCGCTTTAGCCGTACAAGCTGCCAAGGAACAAAATCTTGCCCAGGTTGACAACGACTGGAGAAACAACCCTGACGCAAACTCATAGAAGCATGCTCTTGTGTTTATATTAATGCTCCCTCGCCTTGTGGGGGCATTAATTTTATGTACTAAGTACACCAAAGTCATTCAGCGACCGCTTACCTCATTCACAATTGCAAGAATAATAATTGGCACTTATACCTTGAGTACAAGTATACAACGTACCTTTAAAATTAAGTGCATACCCTCATAGTATTCATAAGCTTCTACACCGATAAGGCCTTTTCAAATTCGTCCAGGGTTACGATCTTCATGCCTCGTAGTATCTCTTCGAGTTTTTGTCGTTTTCCATTAGTTTTGTCTCTCCTGCTGGTGTAAATAAAATCGGCAGAGTTGTTAGTTATGAAATACTGACAGCCTTCTTTGTGGGCAGTGTACACATGCAGAGTATCCGTGCCACCATTCTTACCAACAGTCGTACCACCTATAACCTTGCCAATCTCATTAATATCATCGCCAGCTAGGTAGTCACCTCCATCAAGCAAAGAGATACCAAGTACAAAAGGATGGGGAACGTTCTTGGCTACAGATATGTTCTGCTCAATGTCGTGAGCCTGAACAATGTCAAAACCATATTGGTTTTTAAGCGTTCTAAGCTTACGCTGATCTACGCCTTGGTCGGCATAGACTTTCATTTTCTAGCCTACATATTTCTTGATACGTTGCTGATCTTCACGGTTTTTTACATTTTTGGCATATAGCTCAATAAACGTTACGGTACTGTCGCTTATGACGGCTATAAATACCGGCCGAAGTTTGCCACTCATGGAGCGTGTTTCAGTATCCAGTCGCATCTTTATAACTTCATGCGTCTGTGACTGGTGTAAAATTGTCGCTCGCTTGCCATCAAAGAACAGTGATCGATATTTCTTGAGCAGGTTATCCACTGGCTTGCCAACGGCTTTGTGGTCTGGTTCGGTGTCTACGGAGTAGTCTGGGAGTGTAAGTTCGAGGTGTTTCATGCCTTCTTGAGCTCTTCTTTGACAATACGCCAGTTGCCACCTATGCGCTTAAATGTACTTGTACCAACGCCTTCATAAACTTGACGCTTGCCATTAACCTTGCCATCTGACCTAAACTTGTATGTACAAGCTGCATTCCTGTAACCGGTTTTCAGCCACTTCACATCAGATATCGAATAGGTTTCATTCTTGATCTTACGCCACGTATCTTCAAAGGCTTCCTGGATAGCTGGTTTGCCTTCAAAGGTGCCATTAGTAAAGAGGAAAACTGCGTCTTCAGCAATAAGTGGGGCAACCTTACTAAAATCACGGCCATTGGCAGCTTGTTCATAAGCCTTGAGGAACGTTTGTAGTTCAAACTTGATCTCGTCAGTGGCATTCACAGTGATCATCTCTCCCTTTTTGATAGGGCGAGCTGCGTAGTCGCATTGTTTTTCAAAGTCTGAGACAACACTCGGATTAGCTGAATGATTGGTGTAGCGCGAAGGCTCAGGGAACAGCCACATCTTACCCCAAAAGGAGTGTACAAACATATGCTCGCTTTTGGGCAAAGTATCAAAGTCAGCTTGAGATAGCTCCTTCAAGTTCCACTCTTTGACCGGTTCACCCTTCTTGAAGTCACGTGCTGCGTATACACCTTTGCCAGCTAGCTTGCCTTTGCCGATGTATACGTCGCTCATCAAATACCCCTTACGACTTCATTAAAGTAATCTTGTGGCTGGTGCTCGGCAATGTACGCCTCCTCAGCTGTCCACCATTCCTCCCATTGCTCGCGCATATCTCCACCATCTCGTTCTACGCCGCGGGCAATACAGACTTCTTTAGGCGTTTCTACCCAGACAGCATACGAGAGGTACGGTCGAAACTCTTTACGCGCCGAACTAACACCCTCTAGGATTACAATCGGGGTAACGGCTTGGTCTTTGATGGGTTCGGGATGGTGATCTGGTGCCCAGCTACTTGGTTGGTAGCTTAGGGTTTTTGCCCCGTGCTTGATTGGCTCAAGGACTGTGTCTCGTAAGTTCGGCCACCAGTTCGTTGGATTATCCCAACTGGCAAAGTCGTCAGTATGAATGATCTCGGCATTAAGCTCTTTTGCAAGCTTGGCGGCAAGTGTTGATTTGCCTGATCCGCCATGACCATCTACGGCTACAATCTTAACGGGCATGTCTGGTGCAAGTGGTGCATTTTGGATAGCTTGAAGTAGTTCGCTCATGCTCACACATCTACCGGACTATATAAGCTCTGTTCTTTGCCATAGAACCACGCCCATATTTGATCACCGTAGGAAAAATGCCACCACTCTGGCTTACAGCTTGCCAGCCCAGCTTCTAACATTGCCATTACTAGCATGAGCCGATTATCTTTCTGTTCCTGTGTGAGATCTGGATAATACAAGAATGATTTTTCGGTATCATCATTAAGTTTACTGCCAAAGTCGAGTAACTTTCCTGTCTCGGTATCTAGCACATCAACGTCAACTGCTGCTCCGCATACATGCGGTGGTAGCTTGATGTCAGGATCGCTTACAAATGTGCGTGCGTGCTCTAAAGCTTCTTCGTCTGAAGTTCCTGGATGATCTTTTTTGTAGTCGTTAGCACAGTCAATAAGAATTCTTTTTTGTACCTCGATAGGGCGGTGACCAGCTCGAATTACCAGTTGGTAATTGCCCTCAAGCGCGTCTGCGGCATTTTGTAGTCGAGTCGCGAGTTCAGAGCGTACATATACGGCGTTGTATTCAGGGTGTTCAGCAATGTAGTCTCTGTATCGCTGACCTTCCCAGTCATCTTCAAGCGTCCAGCATGGCTCAACAAGAATCTTCTCGCTAGTTTCAATCTTTACTAATGGATCGTCCTTGCCGGCCGATTGGTATTTCGAGAAATCGATGCGTTCGTTGCTGCGTGAGCGTTCAAGTTTTTGTTGTAAATCCATAAACCCGATTATAGCCCATTTCTTGAGTAAAATCTCCTGTTCTACCCCGCAAACCCCACCGGCAACCCATGGTAGGTCAGCTCCTCATCCCAGTCCACCTCCATGGGGCGAAGCCAGATGTTCTTGTCACCACTGAGTAAGCGTGCTTCGGTGGTGGTAAAGAGTTCAGGGTCCCAGATCAGGTCAGTAGACAGCTTCACAATGCGCTTCTCGGTGTTGTCGTTACCCGCAACCAGTAATAAGTAGGGGTACCGGTACTCTGCTTCTTCATCGGCATAGTCAATATGTTGGTTAATACGTTTCCGGATAATCCAGCTTTGTTCGCCAGCAGGGATGTACTCCATGAACAGTTCAGGAGCATCCTCCGCATCGGGTACTAGCAGTAACCATGGCATGGGGTTGAGATACTCTTCGGGGTCAAGTTGGTACTTGGTGTAGGTACGGTACTGTTCGGGGTAATTCCGGTGAATAGCACGGCTAAACTTAGGGTAGCGGTAGTACTCATCGATTTGGGCTTCGGTGAAGTCTTTGTTCTTGTAATGAATCTGTGTACGAGCCACGCCCTGAGCTTTGAGGTAGCGAATACCAGCTGGAGCTAAATAATACGTAGCAGGTCGTCTGTCTATTCTGTAGCTATTGTTATATTTCTTTGCTACATAACCTTGATCTACTAATACACTTAATCTCTCATATATTGTTGATCTATCTTTGTCTCGTAAGTCTGCAAGTAAGTCAGTTGTTAAGAAGCGGTATTTGAGTAAGGCATGAAGCAGTGAAGCTTGTGAACGACTAATCTTATATCTTGTTGTACGCTCCGTCCGCCGCATATGTTTTTCTCTCCTATATGTATATATAAAAGAGGAGAAGATAAAAGTAAAGGAGAAACATATACAAAGTAGCCGAGAAAGCACTATGTGCTTAGTGGGGATTTGGAACTACCCTGGAAGCTCATATTGCATGAGTACGCTATACTTGAGCTATGCCTAAAAAGAAACGTCCAGCAAAAGATAACGACCTGAGGGATTTTCTGAAATCCGGTGGACGGGATAACGCTGAAGCCGACTTTAACGTGCTACTTAAGAAAGCAGTAAAGCCTAAACCTAAGAAACCAAAAGCCAAGAACTAATCACGAGCTATATTGGCTAGGATCAGGTCGAACATATATTTAGGTTGCATGTGCCGGTTGGAGTACCGAAAGGCATATTCATCTACATAAGCCTGTAAATACTTTGGGTCAACGTGACGGTAAACACCAGTGATACCGCGCTTGATGTTGCTCCAGAGATTTTCAACGTTCTGAGTATGCCTATTGCCAACAACGTACTCCTGTTGACTGTGGTTGATTGTTAAGTGCACGTAGCCAGCTTTCTTTAAGTGCTTGTACGAACCGTGGGTATCACTGTATATGGTGGCCTTTTTATCTATTCCTTTGGAGATTTCTTTGGACAGTACCCGAACACCAGAGCTCTTTACATGCTTCACAACAGCACGGCCTTTTCTCTCTACCATGCCGAAGACTACTTGGCTGTTATGAGCTTTGGCAGTAGTGCGCTTCTGGGTATCCGGATGAAAGTAGACTTCATCAACTTCAACCGAGCCAGACAAAATATTACCGTCTGAGCCCATGAGCTGGCGGATATGGTTAAACATACGCCATGCGGTTTTGTAGGTAACACCAAGTTCACGCTCTAGCTGTTTAGCTGAGATGCCAGCCCGAGTTTGAGCCATAAGGTAGATAGCGTAAAACCATAGCTTAAGCTCAGTGCTGGAGTGGTCAAAGATAGAGCCTTTGAGGGGATAGATATGGTGGCCACAGAAGCTACACGCATAGGCTGAACGACCTTTGACACGATAAAACTTGTTCTCTTTGGCACACTTCGGACATGCTAGATTATCACCAAACCGTAGTTGCTTAATCTCCTCAAGGCAAGCAGCGTCATCTGGAAAACGCTGGTTGAACTGCTTGATAGAGAACTTCTTATCCATATTACTAGTGTACTAGAGAAGTTACTTGTAGTCAAGGGATAAGTGCCTAATAATTTGGTGGGTTTTTATGATTACAAATGTTTTAACTGGTGGCGAAGGTGTTCGGCTTGGGTGTTTTTAGTTTTTAGCTCTTCTCTGCTTTCAATTACGAGGGCTTCGGGGGCGTTTTTGACGTAGCTTTCGTTACTAAGACGCTTTTCAAGCGCTTCAATGGTTCGTTCTACCTCGGTTAGCTTCTTCTCGAGAGTTTCTTTGTAGGTTTGGATTTGTTCTTGATCAAGATCGAGCCAAACATGTTCGTGAGTAGAGGTAAGCCGCAAACCGCCTTCTTCATCTGTTGTCTGAATATACCCGACTTTGGTCATTTTACGGATCAGCTCGGCATTTTCTAATACTAATTGACTACTGTTGGTAAGTAACGCTACATCAGTTGAGCCAACAATACCAAGAACTTCCCGGGTTTCGGTAATAATGCTCTGTAACTGCTCGAATTGCTGGGCAGCAGCTGGATCATACTCAGCCCGTTCTGGCCAAGCTGTGCTGATAAGAAGTTTTTCATCGGTACCTACAAAGTCGAGGGTCTGCCAAATGGTTTCGGTAACGAATGGTGCAAATGGATGAGCAATCTTCAAACATGTTTCAAGCGCCCAGATCATCACAGAGGCGTTTAGAGCGGTTTTTGAGGCTTCGAGGTACCAATCAGCCATTTTGTCCCAAACGGTGTGGTAGACGGTCTCAAAAGCCTCAGCGAAGCGGTATTCTTCCAGCAATTCAGCTACTTGATTGACGGCAGCGTCAAGTTCACGGACGACCCAGTGGTCAGCGGGGGTTGAGGGTCGAGGTTTGTTGGTCGCGGTTCGTTGGCCATCTGCTGCTTGCTCCACAAATCTCGCCATGTTCCAGAGTTTGTTGGCAAAATTACGGCCGGCGATCACTTTATCACCGCCAAAGGCTTGGTTCTGGCCCGCGGAACGCGAGGTAATCAACCCCATCCGGAGTGCATCTGAACCGAACTCTTGCATAATCTCCTGCGGGTTAACCACGTTTCCTTTGCTTTTACTCATTTTCTGACCATGAGGGTCGAGCACCAAGCCATGAAGATAAACATCTTTAAACGGTACCCGATCTTCGCCGTACAGGCTGAGCATAATCATGCGTGATACCCACGGGAATAAGATGTCGTGGCCAGTTTCCATCACAGCATTCGGGAAGAATTCAGCGAGCTCGCCGCTATCGTGATATTTAGTGGTGATAAACGGCCACTGCCCAGATGAGAACCAGGTGTCGAAAGTGTCGGGATCACGCTGGTATGTTTTGCCACCTTTTGCGATACTCTCCTCCCCTACCCGCTCATCAAAAATCCAATCCTCAGGATCATCAACATTTTGAAAGGCCGGAATTGGGATGCCCCACGGAATTTGCCGCGAAATGTTCCAATCCTTTAAATTCTTGAGGTAATTGACCAATACTCTCCCTTTATTTTCTGGATGAAAGGTTACCTCGCCAGCCTCGATTGCTGCAATTGCCCGCTCGGCCAATGGTGCTACAGAAATAAACCACTGGTCTTTGAGAAGCGGCTGAATAGGTGTGCCGCATTTATAACAATGTCCGACGCTATGTTCGTATTCTTTTGCCTCGGTGAGTAGATTGAGCTCTTTCAGATCAGCCAGAATGGCCTCACGCGCTT
The DNA here is from genome assembly GCA_046350615.1 of Saccharimonadales bacterium (SeqCode). Classification (GTDB taxonomy): domain Bacteria; phylum Patescibacteriota; class Saccharimonadia; order Saccharimonadales; family UBA7683; genus UBA7683. The sequence continues at coordinate 341,050 of JAXMAA010000001.1, forward strand.
CAAGCACCGTCATATCACGATACTTTTCTGGCGCATTTTGATTCATTAAGCCGTCTATGCCAATTACGCTAAAGCGTGGGAGCTCGGGGTGCCGCTCCACCACATCAAAGTCGTTTGGATCATGGGCTGGCGTAATCTTCACGGCGCCGGTGCCAAACTCGGTATCTACCATTTCATCAGCAATGATAGGAATAGTTCGATCTGTCAGCGGCAACGCAATCTCTTTACCAATAAAGCGTTTGTAGCGCTCATCCTCAGGATTTACCGCCACTGCTACATCACCTATCATTGTTTCTGGCCGAGTGGTGGCGATTTCTATCAGATCAGAGCCATCCGCAAGCGGGAATGCAATAGTCCAAAGATACGACTTTTCGTTCTTAAACACCACCTCGATATCCGCAAAACTCGTTCCGTGTGTGGTGCAGTAGTTTACAATACGTTCACCTCTGTAAATAAGCTTGTCGTCCCACATTTTTTTGAAGGTTTTGTAGGCAGTATTAACCACCGCGTCATCCAGCGTGAAGACTAGCTTACTCCAATCGCAACTGGCCCCCAGTTCACGCAGCTGGATTTCCATATTACCCCTGTTTTTGGCAACAAAATCCCAGGTTTGCTGGTAAAGCTCATCACGAGTGAAATCAAAACGGCTCTTGCCCTCTTTCTCAAGCTGGCGTTCATAGACCACCCAGGTTTCAAATCCAGCATGATCTGTTCCGGGAACGTATACTGCCCTCTCCCCTTTCATGCGGTGGTAGCGGATAAGACCGTCTTGTATAGCGTTACCAAGAGCATGCCCTAAATGCAAGTTACCGTTGGCATTTGGCGGCGGCATAACGATGCTGTAAGGAGTGCCCTTCCCTTGCGGCTGAAAGGCACCGCTCTGCTCCCACAGGGCGTAAATATCAGCTTCGTACCGGTTTGGTTCGTATATTTTTGGTAAATTCATGGGCTATTTCTTTCAGATATTTAAGAATTATTTAATATTTGCGTTCATGTGAAATTTATATTCTAAAAATGAAAAGATTCTTAACTTGTGGCTAGGCCACCCTACCGCGCACCGTTCCCAGATGTAACTGCTTCATATCTGCACACATATTAACTCAAGTATACCAACCTTCTACCTCTATAACAAACTGGGTTTAATACGCAAAAAACGCCACTAGTATACGGCAGGCGTTCTCGGCATCGTCATCTCTGAGTTTGCCATAGGGCTTTACCAAGCGACGCTTATCTACGCAGCGCATCTGGTCAAAAGCAATCTGGCCTGCGACACCGTCGTGGTCAAGATCAAGCCGGTAACCCAAGTCGCGTCGTACTTTAGTAATTGGTGCTACGACAACAGTTCTCAGACCATCATTCACTTGGTCGGGAGAGATAACGACACACGGTCTGATCTTCTTCATTTCACTCCCAAATGTTGGATCAAGGTTAACCCAGTGTACTTCAAACCTTCTCATATGCAATTTTTAAACTTATCTTTCCAGAATGCATCTTCTGTCTCATCGAGACCATCGCCTACTGTTTGGTCAAAAAGAGCCTGATCTACATTCTCGACATCTGTGAACGAGACATCGTGAAAAGCTGCATTTGTTTGAGCGGCCCACTCAGCCCTTAAATCGGGTTTTGGCACGACAACAATTTTCCCGCTTGTTACGGTTAGAATAACGTCATCTCCCAGCTGTGCAACTTGTCGAGCTGCTTTTGGCAAGCGAATAACATAACTATTCCCGCCCTTGGCAATTTTAGATGTATAAACACTTTTCATGTAATACATTGTAATTACAATGTATTCTTGTGTCAAATAAGGACCCTACAGCGGCCAGGTGGGCGTGGTTTCTAGATGGCGGGGATCTACCGGGTCTTCGTTTTTTGATTGAAAATATGCTCTTGCGCCAATCATGGCAGCGTTATCGGTACAAAGGATTTGAGGTGCGTACTTGATTTCTAGGGGGAGAGCGGCGGAAAGTGCCTTGCGAAGGGGGATAGAGGCAGCAACACCGCCACCAATGATAACGGTTTTGGGCTGAAACTCTTCAAAAGCGGCTTTGGTTCTAGAAACCAGGTAGTTGATGGCTGTAGCCTCAAAACTAGCGGCAAAATTAGCTCTCTGAGGCTCAGAGAGTAGGGCAGAGAGCTCAAATGAGGGAAAGTTGTGTGATTTACCACATTCTTTTTGGACAGCCCTTAGAAGCGCTGTTTTAAGGCCGGAGAAGCTGAAGTTGTAGGAGGCCTCAGTTCTTAGGTCTTGGTTCTTAGATAAAGAAGTTGAGTCTCCGATATTTTCCCTAAGCCCTGACGACTGAGATCTAAGATCTACCAGCCCTGGATCTATTGACGAAACTTTAGGGGTCGGCAAGTGATACACCCCGGCATCACCATTCTGAGCCAACTTAGAGAGGCTTATGCCACCAGGGTAGGGGAGGCCGAGTACTTTCGCGGCTTTATCGAACGCCTCACCAACAGCATCATCAGTAGTGCGGCCAATCACACGCCAATCTTTGTGATTTGTTGCATACATCAGTTGCGTGTGACCACCGCTGACAATTAGGGCTAGGATTGGAAATTCCGGTTGCTCTACCGGATAAGGGGTGGTGTATGATGGCCCTGCAGTGATCCAGTTAGCGTACACATGGCCAAGAATGTGGTGAATAGGGTAGAGCGGCTTGTTGAGACTCCAGGCCAATGTTCGGGCAGTTAACACTCCGATAAGAAGCGACCCCAGTAAGCCAGGGCCCTGGGTAACAGCGATGGCGTCGATCTGATTCCAGTAATCGTTTGCGTTTGGTAGTTTGTGGTTGGTAGTACTTGGCGCCAATGCTTCTTCGAGGGCCTGCTGTACCACTGGAAGCATCACCTCAATATGACTCCGGGCTGCCACCTCTGGCACCACACCGCCAAAAGCTTTGTGCAGATCAATCTGCGAGTTCACAACAAGAGAGAGCACTCGCTTGCCATCTTCTACCACGGCCACCGAGGTTTCATCACAACTCGTCTCAATCGCAAGTATTTTCATCAGAAACAGTATACAGCACGCTTAAAGTGGCGTATTCTACTGGAATGTCGGAGATTGGCGGATTCATAACACCAGATGGACTTACGCACTACCTAGAAGAACTGCATTCACAGCGCAGTGGTGGCATGGAAGGCGGTGAGATTACGTTTCGCGAGATGCGTAGCGAGGAAGCTGCCGCTGCAAATACACCTTGGGCGAGAGCTGAATTCGCAGATGGTCAGTTGCAACAACTAGTCTTCGTGAAACCCACTCAAACGATAGGAGGAGTACAGTACGTGCATAGTGTATGGTACGCGCCCCAGAAGTTGGCAGGGGAACAGTGGATTAAGAAAACTGAGCATCTTTGTGTAAATGGCACCGTTTTCTATGACAAAACACCTGTCGAACCAGATCAAATTGACAGTCTTGCCGAAGAAGTGCAGACATTTATACTAGAGGCATTGAACACCGACCGTTATGACCGATCACCAGAATATCCACCAATATCTTATGCTGCACACTATCCAGTAAGAAGGTGGCGAATGCAGCGGTTGCGAGAAAAAGCCCGACATGCTGGTGCAATAGGAGTTAAGGCACTGGGATACAGCTCGCCACATGCCATGATGTTGGGGGTATGGCGACCCAAAAGGTCCTAACCATAGCAAAACATGCGCTACTGATAGGTAGTGGAATGATATAATAGCCACTATGGTAAACCCGAAAAAAGTTGTGCGTAAAATGCTCTCTGGCAAGCTATTACGCTCGATAGAAAGCGAATATCGCTTAGCGCGTGCAAGCTATGCCAATGCCCGCTTTCTCTGGCCCGCTAAAGGCATGCGAGTAATTATGATTACCGGCACCAACGGCAAAACTACGACCGCGCATTATCTGTTCTCGATTCTGCGCAGCGCTGGATATTCGGTTGGGATGCTCTCAACCGCCGAATTTCGTATTAACGAGCGGGTGCAGATTAACGACACCAATATGACCGCCATTGAACCAGTGTTACTTCGTCGATACCTTGCAGATTTTAAAGCCAGTCAGGTGGATTTTGTTATTTTAGAGGCCACCAGCCAAGCACTCGATCAACACCGCCTCTTTGGCATTCCTTGCGAGGTAGCCGTGATGACAAACCTCACTCAAGATCATCTGGACTATCACAAAACTATGGAGAAATATGCCGAGGCAAAGGCGCAACTCTGGAAGCTCCAGCCAAAATACAGCATCTTGAATAAAGATGATGCGTGGTTCAAGTTCTACAAAACGGAGGCCGATCAGGTAAAAAGTACCATCATCACCTACGGAACTAGCAAGGCAGATGTTACTGTTACCGACTATAAGGCCACCAAGGCGGGTAGCAGCTTTACGCTTGGTTTTGTAAACGGAAAATCGGTTGTTTCATCTGCATTAGCGGGGGAGTACAATGCGCTCAATTCTGGGGCCGCCGCCGGGGCAGCGATTGCGCTTGGATTAAAAGAGGAGCAGGCGGAAAAGGGCATAGAGGCATTAAAGAGTGTTTCGGGAAGACTTGAGGAAGTGCCGATAAAAAAACCGTTTCGGGTAGTGGTAGATTACGCTCATACACCAGACGGACTAGAAAAAGTATTAGTGGCTGGAAGGGGATTGGTGCAAAAAAGTGGCAGGTTATGGCTTGTATTTGGCGCCTGTGGCGACAGAGATCGAGGCAAACGACCTGTGATGGGGGCTATTGCGATGAAACAAGCTGACAATGTGGTTCTCACCGATGAGGAATCTTATTCCGAAAATCCCGCACAGATTCGCAGCGAAATCCGGGCTGGCATGAAGCCTGCACGCAGTAAAAAAACAGAGGTCGTTGAGATTGCTGACCGCAAGAAGGCCATTCACCATGCGTTAGAGAATGCTAAAAAAGGCGATCTGGTGCTTATAACAGGTCTCGGCCACGAACAATACCGCATTATTGCCGGCAAACGGGTCCGCTGGAACGATGTTGAGATAGTGAAGAAGCTGCTCAAAGTTAAGTAAATTGACACTCTCAACACCCATCTTTTGTCATCCCGACCCGAATCTCAAAACCTTGTCTGTCATCCGCCGTGGCGGATCCATTGATTTACTAGATTCCCGATCGAAGTCGGGAATGACAACCTGGGGGGTTGAGAGTTAAGTATCCCGGGCTTGATCCGGGATCTGTGGTATTTGAACTGGATCCGCCGCGGCGGATGACAACCTTGGGGTTTTGAGAGCTAATCTAAGTAAACGCAAGCTGCTGCGCAGTTCGAGCCAGGGCTTCGTGATCTGGCTCAGATGTAAGATCGGGCTGATTGCGGTACTCATCACTTGTGGTGAAGGGGAATATCTTTACGTGAACGTGAGGGACATCAAGACCTTCTATCATTACCCCTATTCGAGCTTTTTCAGGAAAAACCTGTTTTAAGCGTAGTGCAACTTGTTTAACCGATTGCATTAAAGCAGTGTACTCTTCATCTGTTAGCTCGTAAAAGTTCTCAACCTGCCGTTTAGAAGCCACCAGAACATGGCCGGGTTGAATAGGGTGAATATCCATAAATGCCAATGTATGTGCATCTTCATACACTTTGTGGCACGGAATTTCTCCCTTAATAATCTTTGTGAAAATTGAATCTTCCATACGGTTTATTGTAGCAGTCGAGAAGTAACGCTTCAAAAATGCGCGATCTTTCTTCATACTAGAACAAGAATACAAACGTGAAGCGGTGGGCAGAGGTACATGTGTCGGAATATCAGAGATGCCCTGAGCCTCATAGGGGAGTAAGGCGGTGGGTTCGCAACCTGCTTGCTTTGGGCGCTTTAAGTGCAGCAACTGCGCCCGCAGCGATGCAGGTATTCCCGGCGGAAACTGAGTGTGGACCTCACCGCTGCGAAGTTGCAGTAACACTCGACCCGTATGCTGAGGTTAACTTTGGCGGGTTTGGGTCTGGCCGTTTACCGCTCCAGAAAACCTCCGGTTTACCGCTCGGCATCGAGATAGATCTTGGCGAAGTGCCGACCCAAGGCGCTACGAGTGAACGGCTGCCAGATATTTTGGATGTCGATACTAACCCGGATGAAGAGACGCTTCGGCAACTTGCCCAGCTCTACACCGGAGCGGAAGATAGTACTCAGAGAGTAAAAGATGATGTGGTAAAACAACTCGGTCTTTTAACACTTGGATCTGCCGCTTTTTATGGCGCCCTCTTTACTGTTATTGGTCCGCAAAGAAGGCAGGAGCTTACCGACCGCATGCGACAGAGAAAGACCTGGGCAGTACCGCTTAGCATGGCACTGATTTTAAATATAGCCCCATTTTCACCTCAGGAGCAGGGAGCTTCCTCGGGGTGGGACACAACTCATGACCTGTTTGTGAATACACCCCTGGAAGGGCTCGAAACCAAAGGGGCATACTTGCGGTACGCGGTTATGGGCATACGAGAGCTCATCGACTATCGAGCCGACTATGATCGGTACTACGAACGGGCAGCAGAAAGTGCCGTAGATGTGATTGAAGCCGACAGAGAGTTTATGGCGATATCTGAGAGGCACCAAGACCCGACTATAGTCATTCGCACCAGTGACGAGCACTGCAATATGGGTATGAATACGGTATTCACTAGAGGCGCCAAAGCTGCTGGGGCCACGATCTGGGTTACAACTGGCGATGTAGCAATTGGCGGTACTCCTATCGATAAGATCTGCGTAGAGCAGATGGCAAAAAATATGCCCGAACTACGCATTGTCGCACCTGGAAACCACGATGGGCCCGAACTACGCGGAGTGTTTGCGGCAAACGGTTTTATTGTTGTAGATGGCACTATTCAAGAAGTCGGTGGACTACGTTTCGTTGGCATGCCTGACCCAAATTATTCAATTTTTGGCGAAACTCAGCGCTACAACGGCAATACTTCACACCAGACAGGCGTAGAGCTTCTTGGCGCTGCTTGTGCGGCAGAGCAGCCACTGATAGCGCTCGGTCATGCAAACGGCAGTATCCGGCCTATTATTGATGGTGGCTGCGCAACCTACGGCTTCTCCGGCCATACTCATAAAGAATCTACGCTGCTGCTCCCTCGACAAGATGGCAGAGGAGGGCTCATCTTTACAGCTGGCACCTCTGGAGGCGTAAAAGACGGCGCTATCAGCGTCAACAAACTGCGTGCACCCGCCGTGTTCTACTTTGATGTATATACCCATGATGGCGAACTACAAGAGGTGTGGAGAGTTATTATATCACCAGATCAAACGGCAAAATTAGAGCAAGTACCTTTTGAGAAACCTTGCGTAAGCGAGCTCTCTGCTGCTTGCTGAAATTATCGAAGTGCATATACTTAAGTTATTAATCACAGGAGAAACACAGTGGAAGCAAAAGTAGTCGACAGGCAACCAGCTCAGACAATCACAAGCCGTGTGTTTCACAAAATGTTGGGTGCCATCAGCATTAACAGAAGGCCCGAAGAAGACTACTGTGTAGGTCAAGAGGTGGGACGCTCCCCATTGACCATTGAAGCTGATATGGACACCGACCCCGCCATGGAGAAGGTGGGGAAGCTTGTGGAAGTACGCATAAAAGTTGAGGCAAGTCTTGGCCGCTTGAGCCAACGTGCAGCAAGGCAAGGTTGACCCCAATTAGCTGGCAAGCAGGGATAGCGCACTCCGTGCTTTTCCGCTTCGCTTCACAAGAAGAGAAACGCCCATACAAAGTCTTGACTTGCTAGAAACAATTTCATTTTTATCCTCGATAGTTATCAGGCTCTTCATAGTAATACGATTGCTCGATGCCCTTCATGTATACTTCGCGGTTATTGATTTTGTCGGTGAGAGCGCCACGCAAAAGCTCGCGAATTTCCAAATCGTTTACATGGCTTCGTATCATAGCACTCAGGTAGTTATTTTTATCTATTTTTTGCCAATCAATACACGTACCAAGTCGTTCTTTCAGTATAAGATCTAACCAAATACGAGCACTACGACCGTTGCCTTCCATAAACGGGTGAGCAATGTTCATTTCGGCGTATTTAGCAACAATATCCTCAAAGGTATTCTCGGACATTGCTTCAATCTTTGCTAAGATTTCCTCCAAGTATAGACTGTTGGCAAAGCGAAAGTTATCTTTACTTATGTTTTTATCTCTAATCTTGCCAGCAAAGTCATACAATCCACCAAATAGATACTCGTGTATCTGCTGTAAGCCCTTTGTGGTGCCAACTTCAAACGACGAAAGCTCGTTACTACCAAACAATTTGATAGCACGCTGCTTGCTGATTTCATCAATGTTTTGCATGTACTTATTATAACATTATCACCCCTTAAAGGTTCCTTGCTTTTTGGAGTATTTGCAGGAGTGAGTCGGTTTTGGAGAGATTGGGATTCGCACTCTTCTCATGCACCTTGAAGCAACAAAAGAGCCCCCGACAGGGGCAGGTTCGTTGTCTTGAGTCTGAAAGACTTTAGAAAAAGTTCCAAAGCCTTCCCGGCTGAGAGGGAAGGATAGCGCACTTCGTGCTTTTCCGCTTCGCTTCACCGAACATTAAGGGCCGAATCCTTTTCGCTTCACAAGAAGAGAAACGCCCAGACAAAAGTCTGAGCGCTCCTCTCCTGGCGGAGAGGAAGGGATAAACGCCCACGCTACTCCCCGCGCCTCTTTCTCGAAGCAAGCTTCTGTGAGAGAGGCTTGTGATCGAACCAACGGGTTCAAATACCTTTTTCTTCTGCAAAAAGAAAACTCGGTAAGATCTAACGATCTTCCCGAGCCTTCTCCTGGCGGAGAGGGAGGGATTCGAACCCTCGGTACCGTTGCCGGCACGCCTGTTTTCAAGACAGGTACCTTCAACCACTCGGCCACCTCTCCACATCGCCTTTAAGGTAAGACTGACTCATTTTAACAGATGCCGGCAAGAAATCCCACCAACTATTTTAAGTAATGGCGAGCAATAACGGCCGCATCCACGTGTGCTGCACCGGATCTTCTTAAAACAGAGGCGGCGGCTTCGATACTTGCACCAGTGGTGATAACATCGTCAATGAGTAGAATCGTTTTACCGGTGACTTTATCTGTTTCATAACATGCAAAACTCTCACGCATCTGCTTTTGCCGCTCAATGCGATTTTTACCTATTTGATCTACTTGCGTTGTGCGAGAAAGGAGGGGAGTGTAAGTGCATCCAAGACTACTCGCAACGCTTTCGGCAATTAACGCCGCCTGATCAAACCCTCGCTGGCGAATACGCTGGCTTGCCGTTGGAAGATGCGTAATTAACACATCATGCGGAATATAGCCGATTACCTCGGCCAATAAAGCCCCACACTCCCGTGCCGCAGCCCGTGATCGCTCGTATTTCATAGCCCGCACGAGTTGCTTGAGCTCATCTTTGTATGCACCGAGCCACCACACACGACGAAGACGCGAACGCGAGCCGCATGAAGCACAAACACGGTGCTGCAAAGTGATTTTGTTGCATAAATAACAACGAGAAATCTGCTCAGGGAGCGTAGCCTCTACGCACGATGCACAAAGCATATTCCCTTCGCGCTGACAGATGAGGCACTCAAGAGGAGTAAGTATGGCTATAAGTTGTTCAAGAGGTGAGTATCTCATTTTTACAACAGTTTTACATGCATATTATTGCATAAAGGAAACATCGAACGCTATAATGCAAGCAGTTAGTTTAACTGCGAGAAAAGTGGAGGAAACCTATGGCCAGGCGCCAAAAAAACGACAATGATCTGTTAATGGAAGATGAGCTGACCGCAGCATTCTTGGACGATACGGCACCCGTAGGAATTGCTGACGAACCAGCAATACAAGCTACTGATCAGAACACCGCATCTGGTGATGATTGGGATGAAGACCAGCTGCAAGATATGCCAGGAATGTTAGCTGTTGATGTCTACGAAACTAAAGAGAAGCTTTATGTAAAAGCCCGTACTGCAGGCGTAAACAAGGATGATCTTGATGTAAGTATCTCCGATAACACCCTGACCATCAAGGGAACGCTCTCAAGTGGCGAAGAGGCTGATACTGAAAACTATCACATCCAGGAATGCTATTGGGGCGAATTTAGCCGCACGCTCGCTCTCCCCGTGCCCGTAAAAGAGGATGAGGTAGAGGCAGTTTTGAAAGACGGTGTTCTTACCATTGGTTTCACAAAAGTAAAACAAGAAACCGTTAAAAAGATTACGATCAGCTAGTTGGCGATGTTTATTGGCACAAAGAGCGCCTCAAAGGGTGCTCTTTAATTTTCAATTTCTAATTTTTCAATTTTCATTTAACGTACAAATGACCACTTTGCTTGCCAGCATGAACTATTTGGTGCATGGAGGCGCTTATCGATATAATAAGCCCGAGATGAAGGGGCAATTTGCATATGATCTCGAGGAGCGTACCGCCAGGTTCGGTGAAGACGCGCTGAAGCTTTGCACAAAACTACCAAAGAATGATCTGACGAAGCCGCTCATTAGTCAGTTCATTCGCTCCACTACC